>CAITRH010000473.1 GCA_903894755.1 uncultured delta proteobacterium | reverse complement strand
CTTTCCAGCGGGGGCCCTTACGCAACGAGTTGCCCTTGCGTTGATTGGCAGCCCCGAAGGGGCGAATCAGAACAGCCCAGGGCGGGTAGCCCTGGGTAGCGGGTGTCGTAAGTGTCCAAGGACTTCCGCCGCGAGCTACTATCGGTGCACTTTGTATGGTCACGTAGTGCTGTTCTGTGGTCCTCTTGGTGGTGGACTATGGCCTCTCGGTGCACTCCAGTTGCATGGCGAGCGCTCGCCCGCGTTCAGGCTCCAGGTGAGCAAGGACCGTCTCGCGCACAAGGGCATCGTCGACTTCGGCCTCCTCCGTGCGGAAGCTAAGGAGCACGAGCAGCGAAGGGGCGCGGGCGGACGGAGCAACTCTGCTAGCAACTGAGCGCTGTCCCTGTCTGCCCATTGAACGTCATCGCGGTGCAGTTTGTCTGCAAGATGGATCGCAGACACTCCGGACACCAGTTGCTGCAGCGTGCCACGAAGTCTGTCAACGTAGGTCAGGAGGTCGGTCCCTTCGATCAGCTCCATGGTGAAGCACACCTGTCCGTCGTCGGCAACGAAGTCGTAGAGCTTCAAAGACCGCGGGTTGGTTTAAGTCCCGCTGCAGCAAGGAAGGGTAAAAGAGAAGCAGGTCCCTTCCCCGACGCGGCTTTCCACCGCGATCTCACCCCCATAGGACTCGACAATCATCTTGACCACGGGCAAGCCAAGGCCATTGCCGATCTGCTTGGTGGTAAAGTAGGGTTGAAACAATCGCTCCATCACCTCGGCAGGGATGCCTGCACCGTTGTCTCGAACGGTGCAGCGGACATTGCCGGCATCTTGGGCATCTTGTCGGAGCTCCAGCTCGATCTGCGGCGACCTGCTCGAGACACCATCGAAACTGTCTACGGCGTTGTTGATCAGATTGACCAGCACCTGCTCGATGCGGATGCGGTCGACCAGGACCCGGACCGAGGTCTCGGGCAGGACCGTCCGCACCTCAAACCGCTTGGTCTTGCCGACGACGCGGAGCATCTCGAGGGTACTGCGGACCAGGTCTCGCAGATCCTCGGACCGTTGCACCTCGGGCGCGGGCCGTCCGAAGCCGAGGAGGTGCCTGGCATGGAGATCGAGCTGCGCTGCGACCCACTGGATCGCATCCAGATCACCCTGTGCGGCGGGCTCGCCCAGGGTGCTGGACTCCGCGATAAAGTGCAAGGTACCGACAAGGACACTGAGCGCATTCTTGATCTCGTGGCCCACACAGGCGGCAAGGTTCCCCAACGTCGCGAGCCTATCTGCACGCAGGAGTTGACTGCGCATCCCCTCCACTTCCACTTCGAGCCGCTCCTGCTGGTGCTGCTGGAGATCGTGGAATGCTTTTACCTTCACCAGGTTGCCAACGCGAGCCAGAAGCTCCAAGGGGTCGACGGGCTTGGTGAGGAAGTCGTCGGCGCCAGCGGCCTTGCACTCGACCCGGGAGGCGCGGTCGTGGAGCGCGGTGACGAAGATCACGGGGAGAAACAAGAGGCCCTGCACCTGCTTGATGCGCCGACACGTCTCCAGGCCGTCCATCCCGGGCATCATCAGGTCCATCAGAACCAGGTCGATATCGCCCTGGGCTACCCGCTTCAGCGCCTGCTCGCCGCTGCTCGCCTCACGGACCACGTGACCAGCCTGCTGCAGCATCAGGGCCAAGATCGTGCGGTTGATGTCTTCGTCGTCCACGACAAGCACTCGGGCCTGGACGACCGGCGGTAGATTAGCGTTCATTCTGGATTTCCTTCTGCAGGCGCAGCGTCTGCCGGCGCCTTTTCAGCCAAACGGGCTGTTCGATCCAGCACGATCCGGAACCGCGACAGTGCCCCGTCGTCCTCTACATTCACATCGTTGGTTTTCAGCAGCGCCTCCAGATCGACTGCAGCGACTTGCAGCGCGGTGGCTCCGAGGTTTGCGGCGACGCCCTTGACGGTGTGCACTACCAGAATCGCCTGGGCCCGATCGTTGGTGGCGAGGGATTGTGTCAATGCCGCGTTCCAGTCGCCGCACCTGCCCGCGAGCTTCTTGAGCAACCTGTGGTAGAGGGCGACATTTCCGCTGAGCCGCTCCAGCGCCCACGACACGTCGAGCAGCTCGCCGGTGGAAGGAGCGCAGTCTAGCGATTGGTCGCTGTTGCCGACGTCATGGTGCCGTGTCCCTGGCAGCCAGTTGACCACCGCCTCTACGAGGGCGTTGATCCTGACGGGCTTGGCGACATAGTCGTTCATCCCGGCCAGCCGGCACCTTTCCCTTACGGTTCCGACAACGTCTGCGGTCATTGCCAGGATCGGCAAATTGGCAAAGCGTGCGTCGGCTCTCAACTGACGGGTGGTCTCGAGACCGTCCTGCTCCGGCATCTGCAGGTCCATCAGGACCACGTCAAACGCCGCAGGACCGCGACGCCGCAAGATCTGCACGGCGTTCTTGCCGTTGCCAGCGACCTCGACGATGGCCCCCTCTAGGCCAAGCAGCTCGAGAGCGACCTGCTGGTTGATCTCGTTGTCCTCGACCAGCAACACGCGGGCCCCCCAGAGGCGACCGACCCCCTGGGTGCCCGCGAGCCTCCCCTTGGCGCTGGACTTGGCGCTGGACGGGGGAACCGCGACCTGCCCGAAAGGGACCGTGAAGGAGAAGGTGCTTCCTCGTCCCGGCTCGGTCACGATCTGCAGCTCGCCGCGCATCAACTCGACAAGGCGCTTGGAGATCACCAGTCCCAGGCCAGTGCCACCGTAGCGTCGGGTCGTGGAGCTGTCTGCCTGGGTGAATTTCTCGAAGAGCCGCAACTGCTGCTCGGGCGACATGCCGATACCCGTGTCCGAGACCATGAAGCGCACGGCAACACTGTCAGCTTGATCGCGCCCCCTGACAACCGTGAGTTGCACGGTACCGGCGGACGTGAACTTGATGGCGTTGCTGAGGAGGTTGAGCAGGATCTGCCCGAGGCGCAAGGAATCCCCTTCCAGCCAGATGGGAACCTCGGGAGCCACGCTCAACGTGAAGGTCAGCCCCTTCTCCTGCGCCTGCGAGAAGAACATGCTGCGAATCCTGTCCAACTCGGCGGGGAGGCTGAACTGGCGTTGCTCCAGCACCAGCTTTGCCGACTCGATCTTGGAGAAGTCCAGGATGTCGCTGATAATGTGCAGCAGGTGATTGGCCGCAATCTCCACGCGTTCGACATAACCCGCCTGCTTGCACGACAGCTCGGTGCGCCGCAGCAGCTGCGCCATGCCGAGGATTGCGTTCATCGGAGTGCGGATCTCGTGGCTCATGTTGGCCACAAACTCACTTTTCGCCGCATTGGAGGCCTGGGCCTGGACAGCCAGCTGACCAGCAACAGTCGCCGCCTCCTGCAGACGCTGGTTGCTGGCCTCGAGCTCCGCCCGGTGTTGGGCGAACTCGATCTCCACGGCCTGCTGGACGGTCACATCGCGCCGAATGACCACGACCTCTTCGAGGTTCGAGCGAACGATGCGACTCTCGAAGTAGTGGGGCTCGGCTGCGTAACTGTTGCAGTAGTTCACCGTTTCCACGGTATCGCCGGCCATGGCCCGCTCCATGGCAGCCCGGAACATGGCCCCCGCCTCGTCAGGGAGGAAATCGTACACCACCCGGCCGATCAGCTGCTCCACCTTTGCGGGGAGGGGATCTCCCGACGGGCTATGGATATCAAGGAACCGTCCCTCGCGATCGACGCGCGCGACGGTATCGGGGATCGCCTGGATCAGCGCTCGATCCAGCTGCCGCCGGCGCTCGAGGGCGGCTCGGGCGATGCGCAGTCCGTTGGCCTTTCCGAAGATGACCCACGCTACCAGCCCGAAGATCACGCCGAAGAGCACTGCACCGACCGCGGCGATCGAGAGGTTCTCCCGCCTTGCGGTGACGGCAAAGACAGTCAGTGTCGAAACGGCCCAGCCGAAGGTGGTCACCCGCGCATCAAACAGCACCGCGGCCCACGCGAGGGGCGCACCGATCACCGCAACGTAGGCGAGGTCGCGCGGAACGCAGGCGATGGAGGCGATGCCGCAGCACACCGTGGGGGCGATGGCAACGGGGAAGATCCAGTCGTAAACACGGGGGATGGGGCGGACGAGGAGCCACAGCGCGCCGCCGGCGATCAGTGCGATGACGGCGACGAGCGGTGCGGGGTTTTCGGTCGGTCGTCCCCAAAGGAGCAAAACCGCGGTGAAGACCGGTCCGACGAGCGCATAAAGGAGCAGCACCAGCCGACGCAGCTCCGGAGGCGATTCGGGGGATACGAAACCTCTCAGCACGAAGCCCCACCGCGCCTTGATGTCGTAGGATGGCATAGTTTCTGGCTTTGGTTGTTGGCTGCGGATCCGGTTAGCACGAAACCGAGGAGGGGGGAGTTTTTCGTTGCGTACAGTTCCTCGCCCCCCGCCTCGACGGGAAAGACCATCGAGCTTTCATTCAAACCCAGTCGAGCGTATGGCGCAGCATGAGCCCTCCCGTGAGCGAGACCACGTTGGCGAGGAGCGAGCCCCACACGGCGCGGCGCGGTGCCAGATCCTCGAACGCTACTGCGTAAAACAAGGCTTCCGAGGCAAAGGCCCAGAGCTCGGCGAACACCAGTTGGAGCGCATACGACACGGGAAGAAGCGGAAACACGAACCAAACACAGGGATGGCTCGCCAGGTTCGCATAGACCACGAGCAGCCCCCGTCGCACCGTCGACCCGCGTGTGCTTCGAAAAAGTCGTTGGAGCACCAGGAGCTCCATGAGCACGGTAAATACGAACGCGCGAAACCACAAAGCCACGTAAGGCATCGCGACCGAGCCTCGCCTGTTTGTTTCGTCTTGCCTAGTCCAGGGTGGTCGCGCTACGTGCCGGTCATGACAACGTCAGTTCGTTTTGCAATACCGTTTCTAGCCCTCGCTGCAGCCTGCGGTGGAGGCTCAGACAACCTTCCCCCTCCTCCGCCTCCTCCGCCTCCTCCGCCCATAGTGGCCCCCGTTGCGTCGTCCGCAGCTCCGGTGGTTGCGGACGCGGGCGTTGCGGAAGCACCTCCCGCTCCGGTCGACGTGGTCTCCGAGGCAGCGGCTCCTGATCCCACGCCTGCGCCTACTGTTCGGTTCCGAGCGCCCGTCAAGGGCCAAATCGTTCCTGTCGCAAAGGCCGGTGACTTCGAGATCAAGCTCGAAGTAAGCCACTGGAACACCGCCCCCGACGACAAACACGTCCACGTGATTCTCGACAACAGGCCCTACGTCGCGATCTACGACACAGGAAAGCCGATCAAGCTTTCTAGGCTGCTCCAGGGAGAGAAACTGTCCGAAGGGCACCATGTGCTGGTGGCGTTCCCAAGCCGGGCGACCCACGAGTCGGTAAAAACCGATGGCGCCTTTGCGATCGCCGAGTTCTTTGTCGGAAAGAAGGGGCCTCCGAGCGTGGACACCGCAAAGCCAATGCTCATTTACAGCCGTCCCAAGGGCCCCTACGAGGGGGACAAGGCGAGCCGAATTCTCATTGATTTCTATCTTTCAAGGGTCGCTCTCGCGCCTGGCAAAGAGCGGGTGCGGATCACGGTGAAAGGACCGGGTATCGACTCTGAGAAAGTCGTGACAGCCGAGAGGTTTGGCCCACCGTTTTACCTGGTGAACCCGCAGGATGGCACGTACACGGTGCGCGCCGAGCTCGTTGGGTCCGACGGCAAACCGATTGCCGGCACCTGGAACGACACCTCACGCACCATCACGGTGCTCAAGGAAGGGACAGCTCCCGCGCACCACTGAGGCGACTGGCGCTCGGGTCAGGCACTCCCCACGATCTCCGCGGACCTCACCCCCACACGATTCGGAGCGTTCACATCGTCCCTCCCCATCGATGGGGAGGGGGAATTTGTAGGAGCGCGAAGTCGCGGGGGGG
>CAITRH010000472.1 GCA_903894755.1 uncultured delta proteobacterium | reverse complement strand
TCGAGTGCGTGGTGCATCCGCTTGGACGCCGTATCGATCTCGAAAACATAGGAGCGAACTAGGTAGCAACGCATGAACGCCACTTCCTCCTCGGTCACCCCGTCCTGCAGCAGCTTCTCGAGCAGTTCGAGCATCAGTGCAAGACACGCCGCTGCATCGTCCGCCTTGGGAGCCGCCGCCATCTGAAAGGCATGACGCTGCCGGTCCACTGCAAAGCGGGAGCTCGCCCCGTAAGACCAGCCTCGGTCGGTCCGGATTGCCTTCATCATCCTCGAGGTGAAAGTCCCTCCAAACACTGCGTTCCCCACGCAAAGCGCCGTGTGGTCCGCATCGTGAGGACTTGTCCCCAGTGCACCTATGAGCACCTGCGTCTGCGTTCGATCCGGCTTGTCGACAAAAAGCAGGCGCCTTCCCGCAATAGCCACAGGAGCCGGGATCGCCTCGGGCAGCACCGTGCCTTGGGGAAGCCGCTCCACTAACCGCTCGGCAAAAGCCCGCGCTTGGACTGCCGTCAGATCGCCCGCAAAGCCGATCACTAGGTTGCTGCGCGTAAAGTGGCACTCGTAGAACGCTCGGACATCGGCTTGCGTGATCGTTGCAACGCTTGTCGTGGTCCCGCCCGCGTTGCGACCGTAGGGATGCCCTGGGAACAGGGTCCGCTTGAACGCCTTCTGCGCCACGATGCGGTCGTGATCCCGAGCCTCGATGATCTCGGCGATGCTCTCGCGTTTGAGGCGCTCTAACTCGTCTTCGGGAAACTCCGGGGTTGCAAGGAGACGTGCCAGAAGCTCGATGAAAGCCTCGATGGACCTTCCAATCACGGAGACATGGATGGACACGGAAGACGCCGACGTGTCTACGGACATGTCCGAGCCGAGACGGTCAAGTTGGTCTTCGGTCTCATTGGAGGACAACCCGAGACTTCCCCGGCGCAGCATGCGGGCAGTGATCCGAGCGAGCCCTTCCTGACCCGGTGGGTCGTGGGCGGACCCCGTTCGAAGGGCGACGACAAAGGAAACCAGAGGGATAGCGTGGGACTCTTCGAGCAGCACGACAGTGTTGCCATGGAGGTCGAAGCGCTGAGTGGGGTGGGTGGGGGCGAGGCTCATGAGGGTTCTTCCGTGCCGTCTGGGAGCACCCGCACGATGGTTCGGGTCGTCAGGTGGCGTCGTGCGGCCTTGCGGATCTCGGCAGCGGTGGTGCGACGGTAGGCGTCGAGGCGTCGAAAGGCCGCGGCGGGCTCGCCGAGGACCGTCTCGTAGAACCCGATTTGCTCCGCTTTGCCCGACACCGTGTCGAGCGAATGGAGCAGCGACAGTTCGAGACGAGCTTTGGCGCGTGCGAGCTCGTCGTCGGTGACCACGTCGCTGCGAACCCGTGCGAGCTCCTCGTCGATAACCTGGAGGAGCTCGGCGGTGGTGTGCTCGCCGCGGGCCGTGGCGTAGACCTCGAAGAGGCCTGGGTCGCTGAACGTCGAGGTCCAGACGCGGACATCCGTGGCGATCTCCAGTTGCAAGACCAGACGTCGATGCAGCCGCGAGGCGCGTCCCCCCGTGAGCACTTCGCTGAGCACGGTGAGCACGGCGTGGTCGACGTCGCCCAGGGCGGGGCCGTGGTAGGCCATGAGCAGTTTTTCAGTGGCGGTAGGGCGCGTCAGGCTCACGTCGCGGTCTTCGTGTTGTGCAGGCTCGGGCTCGGTGTCTTCGGCGGGGACAATGGATGAAGCGATGGAGCTGTACGCGGCTTGGATCTTAGCGATGAGCGAGGGCTCGTCGACGTCGCCGACGACCACGACGCAGGCGTTGTTGGGGGCGTAGTAGGTACGATAGAAAGCCGCGCAGTCGTCGGGGCTGTAGCTCTCGATGTCTTCCATCCAACCGATGGTGGGCCAACGATAGGGATGGGTCGTGAAGGCAGTTTTGTAGAGGAGCTCGTTGGCGGCCCCTTCGATGTCGTCGTCGACGCGTTGACGTCGTTCGTTGGCGACGACTTCGCGCTCGTTGGCGACCTGGGGCTCTTGGAGGACCAACTTGGCCATGCGCTCGGCTTCGAGCTCGATGGCGAGGTCGAGGCGGTCGGAGGGGAGCGACTCATGGTAGAAGGTCCAGTCGACCCAGGTAGCGGCGTTGGACTCGGCGCCATTTTCCTCGAGTCGACGGTCGAACTCACCGGCGGCGTGGTTCTCGGTGGGGCCGAACATGAGGTGCTCAAAGAAGTGAGCGAGCCCGGTTTTTCCTGGGCGTTCGTGGCGCGAGCCGACAGAAAACCAGGTGTGGTAGGTGGCGATGGGGGCGCTTCGGTCGACGAGGACCAGGACCTTCAGGCCGTTGCCCAATCGGTAGCGATGGATCCAGTCGTTTCCGAAGGCAGAGGGCCCGTCGTAGTGGACATCGCCCTGGGCCCAGCGAGCTCTCGTTTCGTCGATCACGCGTTGGGCTGTAAACCAAAGCTAGGTTGAGAACAACTTTCCTCGAGGTCGCCCCGAGCTCGCGTTCCTCCCCCTGAGGAGTTGTCCGCGGCAATGGCGCCCGCGTCGGCGTCATGGGATCAGCGCTCTTGGTATTGATATCACTTCTTCGAGTTTCGCCCGATCAGCCATCCATGTCAGTCCAGTGATCTGGCGATTGGTCTGCAGCAATGGTCTCAAACATGCGGAAAGGAGCTCAGGCTTCTCTTTCCGCCATGTGGGTGATTCCCTGAGACTTAGAGATGGAGTAGCGGAGGCTATTCCTTCGGCAGTGGTCCGGGCTCGGGGAGTTATGAAGAAGCGCAGTTCCAGTTCGCCGACTAGAGATTGAAAGCGTGGCCGGTGATGTCCTTTCTCGTCACGTAGCGAGGGCATCATGAAGATGGAGTTCCTCACTCGCCCTTTCCCGCCGGAGGCCATCCTGCAGCGTAAAGGACATGGTGGGAAAATGCACTCCTACATTCCCACCTTTGCTGTAGTGGAGCGGCTCAACGAAGCCTGCGATAACGGCTGGAGTTT
>CAITRH010000471.1 GCA_903894755.1 uncultured delta proteobacterium | reverse complement strand
TGGGCTGATTTGACTCGCCCCTTCGGGGCTGCCAATCAACGCGCGGTGTCCGTTCCAACGAGGACGAAACTGGGGCTCTTGCTCGGGCAACATAGGATGGCGACGCGCGTTGGTCGGCTGCCCCGCAGGGGCGAGTCAAATCAGCCCAGGGTGGGTAACGGGTGGGTAGGGGTGTCGTGGGCTCGACCACCCCTGGAGTGTCCAAGGACTTACGCCGCGAGCTACTAGAGCCTGCGTAGAGCGAGGGCTATCTTTTCTCCTTGACACGTCCCCAAACGTGCCCGCCGCCGCGATTGACACCGAAGCGACGACGAAACGTGTAGATTCCCTCGACCTTGTCCGAGGTGCCCTGAGGTTTCGGAGCGTGGGGCGAGGGGACGCGACTGCGAGGAGAAGCCCCGAGTTTTTGCGTGGGTCAATGACGCAAACCCTTTCGAGTACCGGCGGTCAGCCGACGGTCTTGGAGGGGGGGGCAGTTCTTTGGAGCTTTCCGGACCGAGTTCGTTCTAGGCTTCGGACTTGGAGGACAGCAGCACTATGAGTGAAGAGCCCCGCGTGAGCAAAGCATTGAGCAGCGTCGACGCCGCCTGGTTGCGGATGGACGAGCCCACCAACCGAATGATCATCAATGTGGTGTTTACGTTCGACGAGGCGGTGGACTTCAACCTGTTTCGAGAGCGCATCGAGCAGCGTCTTTTGAGGCACGAGCGATTTCGCCAGCGTGTGACGGAGTCACGGGTACCGCTTGCGACGCCGCACTGGGAGACGGATGTGCACTTCGACATCCGGGCTCATTTGCACCACGTGGCACTTCCCGCCCCAGGCGATCAGCCGGCGCTTGAAGTGCTGGTGAGCGAGCAGATGAGCGCGCCGCTCGACCACTCGATTCCGCTTTGGCAGATCACCTTTGTTGAGGGATATGGCAAGGGGACCGCGCTTATCGTGCGTCTTCATCACTGCATTGGGGACGGCATCTCGCTGGTACCGGTGCTCTTGTCGATCATGGACGGCATGGAGAATCTGGTGCCTCCGATAGAGCGTTCGCACGAGACGACGCTAGTGCCGACGTTCGTACGGTCGGCGGCGAGTGCGTTCACCAAGACGATGCATGCGGGGGAGATGATGCTGAACGAGGGACGGGATCTAGTGGTTCATCCCGAGCATGCCCTCGAAATGGCGAAGCAGGGGGCGATGTCGGCGGCGGCACTAGGAAGGCTGCTTCTTTTGCCATCGGATCCGAAGACTGTACTGAAGGGGGAGCTAGGTGTTTCAAAGCGTGCGTCCTGGTCCAAGGCGCTTTCGCTCGACGCGGTCAGGGGGGCGGCCAAGCGCACGGGGGGGACCATCAACGATGTGATGTTGTCGGTGCTTTGCGGGGCGATCAGTCGGTACGTGACGTTGCGTGGGGGGGAGACGGACGGGGTGACGATCCGAGCGATCTGTCCGGTCAATCTTCGAGGCAAGGACATTGGGCCGATGGGAAACCACTTCGGTCTTGTGTTTGTGGATCTGCCGCTTGACGACCCGGAGCCTGTAGGGCGGATGCGTCGGATCAAGTCACAGGTGGACCACATCAAGAGCTCGCCGGATGCGGTTGTAGCGTTGGGGGTATTGGGGGCGATGGGGATGGCGAGTCCAGATCTCGAGCATCTTGGGGTGGAGATATTCACGCGCAAGGCGAGCACGCTGATGACGAACGTTCCAGGGCCGCCGACACGGATGTCGTTCAGCGGCAAGCCGGTTACGAGCGTGATGGTATGGGCGCCGGTATCGGGACGGGTGGGGCTTGGGGTGAGTGTTCTCAGCTATGCGGGCGAGGTACGGGTGGGGGTGGCGGCCGACGCCGGGCTGGTGCCCGACCCCGAGCAGATAGTGGTGTGTTTCGAGCAGGAGTGGGCCCACTACCTGGAGACGGTCTCGAGGATTTAGTCGTTTCGGTCGACTCTCGCTCTGTCCTCTTCGACTCTCGCTCTGTCCTCTTCGACTGTCTAACGTAGCTCTAATTCCCTCCCCATCCCCACCAGCCCCTCTCCCGCCCGAACTACTTTGTGCCTGCGGGTTTCACAGGTTCCAGACCGGAATCGTTTCATGAAGCAGGTTTACGAGTTTGCTTCATGATGTTTCGCAGGCCACCTGGTGTACGTCGCTTGCGCATGCCCGAGCAGGCTGTGGATCCGTTCTATTAAAGGAGAAGCGTCGGCTCTAGCCTACCGTACGGTCGAACTCCGGGGCGCATGGGAGGGCGCAAGGCGTATTCTGGGGTGTCCCGAATCGCGAGGAGGCCCAGCTGTGGTGGGCTGACAGAGAATGACGCGGGTGGAGCAGGGAGCGTTTGGGGCGAGGAGCGGCTGGCAAAATCGACCTAGAACGACGACGAACCCGTCCTTTTCATGGCACCATTCTTAGAAATTGTGTATTTCTTGCACTTGAGCACGTCGGTACGTGTCCAAGTCCGGCGGCCAGGTTTTGCCGGCCGGCGTGGCGCGGTTCCGATCGCGCTCGCGTGCCCGCGCGTTGCGGGCACAAGGGATTCTCGACGCTTCGTAGGATGCGTGGCAATGCGCGCACGAAATTTGCTTCGTGAATCCGCGTAACCGGACAGGGGAGTAAGAAGACCATGAACACCAAACAGCGAGAATCAGAGATGGCCGCACGTCGACCCAGCAAGGTGGCGGCAGCGTCCTTGGCGGCCCGTCGCCGTCCGACCAAAGAGGCGGTAATTGTGTACATAAGGACGTCACCTGGCGATGGTGGCGACGAAGAGGCCCAAAAGAACGAGATCAACGAGTGGGCGAAGTCCGAAGGGGTGGCTGTGGCCGAGTGGCATTCGGACGAGGGCATGACCAAAGACACCCTTTTCGAGCATCGCCTAGGGCTTCTTCGCGCTATTGCAGCAGTGCGCGCGAGGAAGGCCTCCCACCTTGTGGTCTCCAGCCGTGACCGCATTGGGGACGTGGTCAGCGGCGCTTTGGTCGAACAGTTGGCCCGTCGAAGCGGAGCCACTGTGCTTTCTGCCGACGGCGACGACGGCAACAGCGACCCTCTTTTTGCCCAGCTCACCACCGCCTTCGCCCAGTTCGATCACGCTCTCTTCGGCACCCGCATGCGTGCCACATGGCAGATCAAGAAGCAGCGCGGAGAGCGCCTGGGCGCTATCCCCTGGGGCTTCAAAGCCGGTGCCAACGGACGCAAGCTCGAGCCCAACGAGGCCGAACAGCGTGTGGTCACCATGGTCCGCCAGATGCGCTCCGAAGGTCACACCATCCAGCAGATTGTCCAAATGCTCAAAAAGAGCGGGGTCCGTGGACGCAGTGGGAAGCCCATCGGCTCTACCCGCGTCTTCGAGATGATCCACGGTGGACGCAAGAAGTCCCCCACCAGTCCCCCGTCACCCCCGCGCGCCAAGGAACGCCCGCAGGTCCGAGGCTAACCAGCCCCCACTGCTCCTACTACTTACTGGTAGCGACCCGCTCCCCCCGCTCCCTGCACTGGATTGAGTCGCGGTGGCCATCGTCACATCGCACCTTGTATGCAGCGTGGTTTTCGGCTGGGGGGGGGGTGGAGCGGCCGCGCTCCCCCCACATGTGACTAAGGCCAGTAGCGAGCCCTTGCGCCGCCACTCCGACTCGACAAGAGTCGAAAATCCCCATGTCCGTCGGATTCCAACTCACCTCCCAGTTCGACCCCAAAGGAGACCAGCCCCAGGCCATCTCCCAACTCCTAAAAGGCATCTCCCGCGGCGACCCCCACCAGGTCCTCCTCGGGATCACCGGCTCCGGTAAGACCTTCACCATCGCCAACGTCATCCAGGCCTACCAACGCCCGGCTCTCATCCTCGCCCCCAACAAAACCCTTGCCGCCCAACTCTACGGCGAGATGAAAGAGCTCTTCCCCCAAAGCGGCGTCGAATACTTCGTCAGCTACTACGATTACTACCAGCCCGAAGCCTATGTCCCCTCCACCGACACCTACATCGACAAAGACTCCATCATCAACGACCAGATCGACCGCATGCGCCACGCGGCCACCGTCGCTCTCCTGTCGCGCCAAGACGTCATCATCGTCGCCTCCGTAAGCTGCATCTACGGCATCGGAAGCGCCGAGAGCTACCACGGCCTCGTCATCCGCCTCGCCGTCGGCGAAGACTTCCGTCGCGACGTCCTCCTCCGCATGCTCGTCGACATCCAGTACGAGCGAAATGACATTGACTTCCATCGCGGCACGTTCCGAGTCCGCGGCGACGTCGTCGAAGTGTTCCCGACCTACGAACAAGAACGTGCAATCCGCATCGAGTTCTTCGGGGACACTGTCGAGGCCATCAAAGAGGTCGACCCGCTGCGTGGACGGGTCCTAGCGCCCCTTGACCGCTACGCCATCTATCCAGGCTCGCACTACGTCACCCCCCAAGCGCAGATGCGACGCGCCATCACCTCCATCCGCGAGGAGCTCCTCGAACGCCTCGCCTTCTTCGACCGCGAAGGTCGTTTCCTCGAAAAGCAACGCCTCGAACAGCGAACCCTCTACGACCTCGAAATGATGGAACAAATGGGGTTCTGCCAGGGCATCGAAAACTACTCACGGCACCTGTCGGGACGACAAGCAGGCGAGCCCCCTCCCACCCTCATCGACTACTTCCCAAAGGACTTCCTTCTCATTCTCGACGAGTCCCATCAGACGGTCCCTCAGGTCGGCGCCATGTTCCGTGGTGACCGAGCGCGCAAACAGACCCTTGTCGAGTACGGGTTCCGTCTCCCGAGCGCACTTGACAACCGCCCGCTCACCTTCGAGGAGTTCGAGGGGCATGTGCACCGAGCCATCTTCGTCTCCGCCACTCCCGGCGATTACGAGCTCGCAAAGGCCCACGGCGTCGTGGTCGAACAGCTCATTCGCCCGACGGGCCTCACGGATCCGCAGCTCGAGGTCCGCCCCGTGGCGGGTCAGGTCGACGACCTCCTCGGCGAGATCCACAAGAGGGTCAAGGCTGGCGAACGGGTCCTCTGCACCACCCTCACCAAGCGCATGGCCGAGGACCTCACCGACTACTACCGCGAGCTCGGCATCCGCATTCGCTACCTCCATTCGGACATCGAGACCCTCGAACGTATCGATATCCTCCGCGACCTTCGCCTAGGCGAATTTGACGTGCTCGTGGGGATCAATCTGCTTCGCGAGGGGCTCGACCTGCCCGAAGTCTCCCTGGTGGCCATCTTCGATGCCGACAAGGAAGGCTTCCTTCGAAGCGCCCGCTCGCTCATTCAGACCATTGGACGCGCCGCACGCAACGTCAACGGACGCGTGTTCATGTACGCAGACCAGATGACCACCGCGATGAAATACGCCATCAGCGAGACCAACCGACGTCGCGCCTTGCAGGAGAAGTACAACGAAGAGCACGGAATTATCCCGCAGACGATCGTGCGCGCCGTCATGAACGTCAATCCCGCCTCGGGGACCATCGACTACTTGAATGTCCCCAAGATGCCGAAGGGGGCGCCGACCGGAGGCACCGAGGATCTCGCCGAACGCATCTCCGCGCTGCGTCTGGAGATGTTCGCGGCGGCGGAGAAACTCGACTTCGAAAAGGCCGCACGCCTCCGCGACGAGCTGCGACGTGTCGAGAAGACGGCTACGGACCAAGACCCTCCGCAACCGCTCTTCGAGCCCTATGCGCCAACCAAGGGGAGAAGCTCCGCAGCGCGCAGTAAGAGCTCGTTCGGACGCACCAAGGAGCCTGCCAAGGCAGCCAAAGGGCGAGGACGATAACCGCGCGGGTGATGCCCCGTCCGAGCTGCTTGTCACCGCGAGCCGATACGGAACAGCACCACCTTCACCGTGTCGAGCATGATAGAAAGATCGAACAGCACCGAGTAGCTCTTGATGTAATAAAGGTCGTGCTGCAGCTTCTCGAGCATGTCTTCCGCGGACGCTCCGTACTCGCACCGCACTTGCGCATGCCCCGTCACACCAGGCTTGACGTAAAGACGTTGCTTGAAATACGGAATCTGCTGCTCCAACTGCTCAATGAACACTGGGCGCTCGGGACGAGGACCCACCATCGACATGTCGCCGCGAAGCACGTTCAAAAGCTGCGGAACCTCGTCGATCCTGGTCTTCCGAATGAATTGGCCCACCCGTGTCACCCTCGGATCGTTCTTCTGCGCAAATTGAGCCCCCCCCGCCTCGGCGTCGGTCCGCATCGACCGAAACTTCAAGATCGTAAACAGCTTGCCAAACTCCCCCGCCCGTACCTGCTTGTACAGAACCGGCCCAGGGGACTCGAGCTTGATCAAGAGCGCTGTCAACAACATGATCGGCGCCGCCAGCACCAGCCCCACCCCCGCGCAAAACACATCCAGAATGCGCTTGAGACGCCGCGTGGCGGGACGAGCCGTGAAACCTTCGGAAAAAATCAGCTGGCTCGGTCGGAGCTCCCGTACAAAAATCTTCCCTTTCTCCCGCTCGTACACGTTCACCCCCTCTTCCACCTCCACCCCCCTAAACTTCACCTCGAGAAGCTGATCCACCGGAAGCGTCCCGCGTCGATCCGGATACGCCACGATCACGTACTCCACTCCCTCCTCCATCACGATCTCGAAAATATTCCGGTAGGTTCCGATGATCCCCTGGCTCGGATCCACCTGACTCGGATCGCGTGCAAGTAGCCCCACCAGCTCCAACCCGAGGTCGGGACGACCCCGAAGCATCTCTGCGATCTCGATCGCAAGGACCCCGCTTCCTAGTATGACCGTCCGCCGCATGAATCCCGACCCCACCGACACCGCGTTGAACAGGATGCGCCAGCTCGGCACCACCAACGCCACGAGCGCGATGGCCCCCAAGAACAGCCCACGCCCCATCTCGAACATCGGGAAAAGATAGAAAATAGGCCACAGGATCAGCATCCCTAGCAGCACGCCGTTCAGCACCCGCCGAAACGCGGCCCGAGGCAACCTCGTCGCTGCCAGATCGTAAAACCCCACGTAGTAGAAGGCCCCCTGAAGGACCAGCGCGACAAGTCCTGCCTTCTTCGCAATATGCGGATAGTTCAGCCCGTCCTCCAAACCGAAACGTAGCGCGCTCGATGCGATCACGAGCACCGCGCACAAAAGCCCCTCGAAGCAAAAAAGCAAAAGGCGACGAGGGGAACGGAGCAGTTCAACCATGGTAAATAGCGCCTCAAGAGGCGCTTCTAGCATGAACGCTCGCTGCGGTGACTCTAGAAATCGGTGAATAGGCATAGATGGCTGGCTAATTAGGTGCGACGTCGCTATGGAGCGAGCTGCACCCGTTGGCAAAGAGCCGATGCAGTAGGAGCTTTCGCCGATCGAGCTTGGCGTTCGGTCCGCGAAACGTGATGGTGAGGGGGTTCACGCGATGGATTTGCTGATACGCGTCGGTCTGACCGCTCCGGACCGACACGTTCGATGGGGATCCTCTTTCGTATCGCGAAGCCCTTCGAACCACGTTTGGAACTCATCGAGGAACAGGGCACCCTACTCCCAACTCACACGCGGAGCCCGAGCGGGCGTTCGGTGCAAGCGGAACTGCACCACTGTCGAGCGGGGTGCCGTCTTCATAATGAAAATGCAGAGGGATATGCGTCTGACGCCGGAGCAGGCTCTCGTCGATCAAGCCATTCGAACACCCCAGCACGCAGCCACCAAAGCCCCATCGATTGGATACTGCTCCCAGTGATGAAGCACACTGCCGACACTCAGGGGCGCGCCTCCGTTGGTTCTCCTATCGAGAATCGGAGCCGCGCGCTCGACTGCCCGCTGCACTTCGGGCATGGGAAGCCACCGTTCGATCTCACGAACCTTGCCTTTCAAGCGCAGGAGGTGCGGGATGTTCGCGTTGATGGCATTCGCGAAGTCTTGCGATTTGCCCATTGACACAACTCTGTCCGCCAGGACCTTCACGGTCTGAGATGATGAGAATCTTGGGAAAGAGCAGCCATTCGGCGTCGGTGTCACAGAGTGCGTGCGTAATTTTGCAAGGACCGCAGGAGTCGAAACTGTTGCAGAGTTGCTCACCGGCCTGAAGTGGGTCCCCTTGCGAGCGGAGGATCTTGACGCCGAACCCAAGCTCACGAACCATCGCGGCAAGCCAAGGCAAGACCCCGCGAGGGGCCCGGCGTGCGGAATCGCCAGAGTGGGACGCCCGGGGACTTCGATATCGAGGTTAGAAAGAAGCCGATCGCGTTGCTCGAACGGGTTCGGTGCCTCTTTCGGCAGTTTGGGAAGGGACTTACCGCTCGTCTCGTACTTGGGGCAAGCCCCTCCCGAGATGGCCGTGTGTTCGGCCTCATCGACTTGAATGCGTGTCTTCTGAATGGGACAAAGGGTTGCACAGTCCTTGTCGTGGCATTGGAACTCCGAGCGCTCCACGATCAGGGCGTGAAGGATTCGCTCGATGTGCAATGTCGTCGAGGCTTCCAAGCATTCGACTCCTATCTGTTTGAGCGCACATAGACCAATGCCCCACGCGCCCATGGCTCCAGGCACCGATCACGTCACCACTGTGGATTCCAATGGTGCGATTGTCGGATGCGTTTCCACCGGAACCCGCGTCGTGGTGCTAAACCAAACCCATCTTGAAAACCGCAACTTCGTCGCCGGCGATCCCGAGGACCTCACCCCCGCACGATCCGGCGCGTTCACAAGGTCCCCCTCCCCATCGATGGGGAGGGGGCGCTGTGAAAGGGCGAAATAGCGAGGGGTGAGGTCTTCGGTTCGAACCTGCGGTTTTCAAG
>CAITRH010000470.1 GCA_903894755.1 uncultured delta proteobacterium | reverse complement strand
GCGCACGCCATCTAAAATGGATAATCGCCCGATCGCCGTTCAGAAGTTGACTAATGGATGCGCTTGCGTGTCCAAAAACCTCGGATTAACGGAGCTCAGCGGGCGCGATATGGCCAATTCTGCACCCATTGAAGAGTGCGGTCAGCGTCGGAAGAAGCTGCTCTCCGGGAGCGAAGGACAAGATGCATTCGTGACTGACCGGCGCGGGCGGACCAAGCCCCTCAGCCCGCAGATATTCGAGGAGGTCGTCCCGTAGCGCAACCCTCGGCGTGTTCGCGGACGACAACCACCCGTGGACGTCCGCCCACGTCAGCTGGACATCGGCGTTCTGGGTCCACTGACCCTTGCGTGCCGTGATCAGCACGGTCTTGACTCGACCTGGGTGCTGTTGCTCCATCACCTCGCGGTAATCCTCGATCTGATGCTCCCGGAGCTCCGCCCATACCTTGTGTTCGAAGACGAGCAAGGGCCCGCTTTGGACATCCGCAACCATATCGATGATACCGTTGCTGGTACGCACCTGCGTACTCCAGCAAACTTCGGCGTCGGATGGAATGGGCTCATTCCACTTCGCCCTGGCGGCCAGGTCCGAAGCGAAGGCGTGGCCGAGTGGAGGGTGTTTCGAGACGAGCCAGGCGAACGCCTCCGTCAGGAAATCCTCGCCGGCTTCGCGGTCCGGGCTGCCATGATAGCGCCGCAGTCGGTGAAACAGGTTATCAGTCATGTAGCCTCCATCGTTCCCAAACCGAAAAGTACATGGGTTGGCGACTTGTGGCGAGCCGTTAGCTCGCGTTGAATCTCCGTTCGAACGTTCCGATATTGCGCCGGTCCGACCACTCGTCGAGCACGCCGAAGATGACCATTTCGAACTGGCCGCGAAATGCGCCGTCCAGCGCCGCATGGAACAATTCTGCTATCACCTCCGGGTCGTTGCCGAAGGCACCGCAGCCCCATGCACCGAGCACGAGGGTGTGGTGCCCGTGCATGGCGGCCACTGTGAGGACCCGGTGGATTCGCTCGCCCATAGCGCTCGCGATTTCGTGTCGGCGGCTGGCATCGTACCTGATCACTTCCTTTGCCATAACCGCCGGGCTCGTCAAAAACGATACATTGAACGGTTCTTCTAACAACTTGTGGTCGCAGCCACGGAACACCGGAACGTCGGGAGAGTAGAGAACCCAGTGTCCGTAGAGGGGATCAGGGTGAGCGTGGTGCCACGCGTACATTTCGCTGTCCTTGATGCACTCATAGAGGGCGGAGGAGCGGCACAGCGACTCCTCTTGGGCACATGCGCCGTCGAGGAAGCCGCCGCCAGGGTCGGTAGCCGAAGCGAAATTGAGCGCAGCAACGCGGTGACCGGCCTTCACCAGTCGACCAGCGACGGACAGGGTGACGTCGTTTTCGACTTCGAAGCGCGTCTCGGCGAAACGCGCAGGGGGGAGCGTGAGTTGCTGATGCGGCGGATAGGACACGGTACCGTTACGGGCGCTTTGGACGGCTTTTTGGATATGCACCGCACGGCCATCGGCCCCGCGGTAGTGGCCCGCACGTGCAATGGCAACGGCCTCATTACCGAGCGTAATGGCGAAGCCTCGGCCGATCTTTACGAGCGACATGATTCAACCTTTCTTTGGTGATGACACAATAAGGGTTTCCAAACGAAGCTGTCCTGCCGGGTGGGAGGTAAGTTTGACTGTCATAACTCGGAGGTGATATCAAACCCGTCGTCGACATCATCTTCTTCTGGCGCAGTTTCCATGAGCCTCTGAAGCATTATTGCATGACCGTAATGCATCTCAGCAAAGCCAATATCTAAACCGCAGTTCTCATGCATGATGGCAGCCTGGGAGTGAGCATTGCAACAATGCTGTAAGGCTCCCTTGCATCTGTAAAGATAAATGCCTAGACATGTATTGAAAGCATACTCGCTTTCCCGGTGGGCTTGAGCTCTATTGCGAAAAGCTGCGGCCATTTTTGTATCGTGGACGCATACTTGAATGCAGGCGTGAACCAAGATATCAGCGACCTCGGCGTTCAAATCCCTCGCTTTTTCATGATCATCGGGGTTGTCGATACTTCTGATCGATTTGCAGAACTTTAAGCACTTTTTTATTTTCTTGAGATCATCGCCCGCAAGGGCATACTTGATCATATCTTTGCTCAAACTAGCTCCGTTACGCCTGTCATATCGTTGAGTTGTCATCTCAATCTCCTTTGAGTCCGGCAACGCGTCCTATTCCCCGGTAGACCGTATGCTGTCGCGACGAAGTAATCGTACCTGTCCCAACGCGTATTCGGGAGTCTCCGCACACCCGACGCAATCATTGTTCGCCGTTTCCGCATCACAGGTGGAGTCACCGGATCCGAAATGGTCGAAGTCCATCGCAATGCCTCCAGAGAATGGCTGCGCCACGGGTAGCCGCAGCCAGGTCACCCATATGCAGGTTAGGGCGGGCCGCGCGCCTGTCCACCAGATGTGGCAGCCATCGATCGGCCAAAGCGATCGTTGAAGGGGCTGCCGGCGGGTAATCCCAGCCGGCGCGGGTAAGAACTGCGACCTGGGAACCGAGGGCAACCTATTGGCATGGCTCAAGCGATGTGAAGTTGATGAAGTATTCCGTGTCGCATACCTGGGCCCTCTCACTTATGGAGGATGCCTTGATGCGGTTTCCGGAGAAGATAACGCACTGCCCCTCGGCCAGGTCGGAAGCCGCGGCATAGACGTCTGTCCCCTTCTTCACGGGACCAAACAAGCTCTCGGTGTTGAATTCAACACGCCCTACTATGACCTGAAGCCTGAGCTCGGTGCCACCCCGGTTCGTGCTGATCCTGGTGAGTTTCCCTCGAACCTTCTGGACCGTGGCGGCGCTGAGCAGTGCCGTATTCTCCGTGAAAATGGCGCTCTTCTTGATCTCGTTCGCAGCCAACATATAGCTTGCGCAGTTGCTCTTTGCCGCTCCAAGCCACGGCAACTGGCTCTCCTGATCGTCTCTCTCGGCGGCTGGACTCCCCGACGGGCGCGCCTCGGCGGGGTGTCGCGTCTCTGTCGTCACGGGGCCACCCCCGCTAAACGTACAATTCCGCAACACGGGATTCCCTAACGTCACACCTCCGCCTTTGCACATCACTGAAATCTGATCGTTCTTTCGAAGCTCACTCGCTTCCGATTTGTCCGAATCTTCGATATGTGCGCGAACCGGCATGAGCCGATTCGAGGTGGCCATTAGAACGATTACGCCACCAAACACATCTGTCCTGATCCTGTCCACTGCACCAGACACGAGAAGTGGCTTGTCCTTGTACTTTTCATCGGCGCCGACCTCATTGGCCCTATAATCCTCGAATAAGGCTACGGATGTAACGGCCACGGGTGTACCGGCAGCTGGTTTCCGCATTACTGCACGACTATCCGTTCGGCGAGCAGTTGAAAAATTCCTATCGTTATTCAATCGCGATGCAATTGCAATTACAAACAGGACTACCATGAAGCCCGCTCCTACGACTCCCGCGAGTATGATTAACGGGCGCAAGGGTTTCGCTGGCGCTCGAGGTGGACGGGGGCGCGACTGCTGAGCGTAGGGATGCCCACACTGCGGTGGCAGGGCGTATCCAATCCAGCCTGTGGCAGCTGACCGTACATTTGGCCATACGGGTGCGGGGGTTCGTATGCCGCAGGCGGCTGAGGATATGGGGCAGATTGCGACGAGCCGTATTCCGCGGTGGATGGAGGTGCATCTGCAGGCCGCTGGTTCCCGGGCGCGGTCGACGTTAGTCCCGGGGTCCGAATGCTCCGCGCTGCGAGTTATCGTCGCTGGGGGAAACAACATGGACGGAGCCGCCACCACGTGTATCGTTAGCAAGCCTCACCTGGCCTTGGGGGTCAAAAGTGTCAGAAACGGAGGAGCCTACCCGCGCCGTGTCGATATATGCACCAACTTAGACCGCTGGCGGGGCGACCATTTGAACGGTGGATCCTTGATCGCCGATCTCGATGGCCCCGTGAAGCCGTCGTTCGAGCATGAGCGCGCTTCAGGGTCTTCCCTCGTTTGG
>CAITRH010000469.1 GCA_903894755.1 uncultured delta proteobacterium | reverse complement strand
GGGAGCCCGCGGACCGCTTCGCGAATGGCGTCGGCGTGTTTCTTGGCTTCCGACTTGAGCGCCGCGCGGTCTTCTTCGGAGCGTCCTCCGCCCAGCGCCCCGTCGACCTTGGCCATCTCGTCGGCATGGTCGCGGGCAAGCTGATCGAGGTCGCGGGCGGCTTCTTGAAACGCTTGCTGCACGTCGTCGGGGTCGGAGGGCTCATCGCCTGCCGTGCCGCGCCCTCCTCCGGCCTCGCCCCTCCGCGTCCGCTGTGGCCTGAGGCGGCAAAGGACGGGTCCGGTTGACGAAGCCTTGCGGCCAAGTCTCGAGCGGCGAGCTCGGCGTGCATGAAATCCTTTGCCTCGCGGGCCCTCGCGACACGGGCAAGGTCGATGGCGATGATGTGCGAAAGCTCGCGTCCAAGGGTCCCCAGCCGCCCTAGCGACCGCGCGCCTCCCGTGAGCACCGTCGCACTTGCGTCGAGCCTCGCTTCGCCTCGCGACAGCTCCGTGGGACGTTGCATCTGGGACGCTCCCAGGGCGAGATCGTCGGCGATCTCGGCGAGCAGACGCGCGACGGTTTGCGAGTCCTTGAACCCGAGGCCGCGGATCACGGCGTCGGTGACAAGTACGAGCCGCTCGACAGCTTGGACCGCCGACTCCCGTGGAACGAGAGGCTTACGTTGCGCCAAGACCGCGGCGCGAGCTTTTTCGAGAGGGCCGCGAAGCGTGGCGTGGAGACGTCCTGGAAGGCGAATGCCTGCGACCACTTTGCTGGCGGTTCGAGTCAGGTCCTGACCGAGCGTATCGATGTCCTGGAGCTCCTCGGCGACCAATGCGGCACGTCCTGGAGGGTCGCTTGGAAGTTGTCGTGAAAGTGCACGTGCGAGGGCATCGACCATGGCGTTACGGAGGGTCCGAAGGGCCTCGAGGCGGAGCGCTTCGGGCTCGCCGAGGTCGGGCGGAAGGACCGTGATCACTTCGCTTGCTCCCCACTTGGGACCGGTCAGGGGATCGTTGTCTTTGGCTTCGACCGTGACCTCGACGGGGGCGTGGCTCTTTTGCAGGAACGCGTCACGAGCCTGCAGGACATAGCCGCCACGATCGGTGCGGGTCTCGCCGCCAGGACGGGATAGGACACGTCGTTCTTCGCGGGTTCCCGAGCGCAGCACCAGGTGCACTTCGCGCAGGCCGTGGTCGTCGGTGGCCTCGTATCGAATGGGGATCTCGGGCTCCTCGGTGATGCGGGCCTGACGGGGAGCGCCTTGCACGATGACGCGAGGGGGGTCGTCGGCGATGGAGGCGACGTCGATAGCGGGCTCTTGTTCGATGAGGACCTCGCCGAAGCGAGCGGCGACGCGGAGGCTGACGGTCCCCTGGACGGGCCAGCGGGCGACGACCTGTCCTGCGCCGTCGTCGACGAACGCGACCTCGCTGGTGCCGTCGGTGATGAGGAGTCGCCGTCCTAAGTGGATGGGCGTAGCCCGCAGGGTGAGCACGGTTCCATAGGGGACCTGCTGGGCGAGGGAGGGGAGCAGGCGTCGTTCTTCGTCATGGAGGTATTCGGGGGGACGGGCCCGCAGCTCGGGGGCTTCGATCCATTCCATGGTGAAGGGGGCGAGACCGCGTTGGGCCAGCAGGACATTGGTCCCTTCGAAGAGGCTCCAGGCGTTGGTGATGGCGAACGCGCAGACGGCTGCGATGAGGCACAAGGCGGTGAACGAGAGCCTGCCAGCGCGCTTGCGCAGCCGTTCGCGGACCTTGTCGGTGGGGAGTGCGTCCACGACCCGGGTGACATGGAGGAGTGCGAGCTCGGGGGAGGTCCCGGGAGCTGTCTGGAGGAGCGACAAGGCGCGAAGGGCGCGGGCGGCTCCGAGGGGGTCCACGGGGGCGACGAGCCGTCGGAGCACGGGGGAGAGGCCGCGCATGGCGCGACTGGTGGCGTACAGGGCGAGTGCAGCGAGGACGATGGCGAGGACGATGGAGACGGCGCTGGCGGTACGGGCGCGGACGGTCCCTTCGCGGGCCAGGAGCGACGCGAGGAGCATCGCACCTAGGGCGAGAGCGAACGTAATGCGACGGATCTGCGGACGTAGCCCCTGGCGCCAAGCGTCGGCGAGGGAAGAAAGCGGGAGCGTCGAGGGCACGCGGGAGACATTCCCTACGAAGGGCATGAGGCGCAAGGGAAACGATGGCGCGCCCCCGCGTTGGTCCTCGGGCTGGTGGGGATGACGCCGGCAACCGTGGCATGCGTCTTTCGTTGTCCGGGACTCGGTCGCTGTCCCCTGCTGAGGCCCATGGACGCGCTCAGGAGACCCATGGACGCGCCCGCGAGGCCTACCGACGCGCTCGGGAGGCCTACCGACGCGCTAGGGAGGCCTACCGACGCGTCCGCGAGCTTCCGACGCGCGTGACGGAAGGCATTTTTCCCTTAGTTTCGAGGCTTCCATGGAACCGGGTAGCTCACGGGCGCGCGTCGAAGGCCCTTTTTGTCGCGTCGAAGCTGCTCTCGATGGCGTCGGAAGGTCTCGGAGCGCGTCGGAGGCTTCCCAGGCCCCGTCGCCACCCGAGCCGTGCCCTTGCCGAAGACCTCACGTTCACAGCTACCCCCTCCCCATCGATGCGGAGGGGGCTCTTGCGAACGTGCCGAGGGTCACCAGGAGACTGGGGGGACGCCATTGCCGTACGCGTACCAGTCGCAGTCGATGGACTGTACGTCCACCGCCATATGGGAAACCGCTTGGGGCCTATCGACAAGCACACGCGCACCGTAGCGATGCGCCATGGCGGTCATCTCTTGCATTGGAACTACGGTTCCTAGTAGCTCGCGGCGGAAGTCCTTGGACACTCCCGGTACTTGGTGGCGGAAGAACG
>CAITRH010000468.1 GCA_903894755.1 uncultured delta proteobacterium | reverse complement strand
TCCGTGGGTCTCTCGATGGGGGTCGATGGGACGCGCAGCGGTCGATGGGACGCGCAGCGGTCGATGGGACGCGCAGCGGTCGCCGAGTACGGATCGACGCCGATGACGGGATGGCTACGGCTCCAGTGGAGCCTTTTTCGGTTACCTATGTGCGGCTCCAGTGGAGCCTTTTTCGGTTACCCATGTGCGGCTCTAGTGAGCCCTCATGGGCGGCCTTTTTCGGCCGTCGCGCGGCCCGCTCGTGGGCCTGCGTCGCGCGGCCCGCTCGTGTGGGGCCTGCGTGGCCCCCGAGTGGGGCCTGCGTTTGCTCTCGGATTCCCCCTTCGCGTCGCCCGACTTCCGTCGGTTGTTGTCGCGAGGCGTTCCGGAGCACCGGGTTTTCGTGGGTTGCCCTCGTCGTCGTCTCCTTCTGTTTGACGTTGGCTTCCACACCCCCGGGGACCGACTTTTTGCGGCATTTGATAACGCGGCTCCCTTCTTCAGAACCGGTCCTCAAAACTGCACTCCCGGAGACGGCGTCCTTACTTCACGCCACGCCTCCGTTCGCTCCCGCCGCGAACCCAAACCCGCCGAACCGTCAAATACCCGGCCCGACGGGCCTGCCCTCACCCGTCCTCTCCCGATGGGCAGCCCGAGAATCAACATCGCCCGATCAAACCGCTAGCAGGAGAGATCGCGCGAATCAGGCCTACCCAAAGCACATCGAATGCCATGCCCTCCCCCTCTAGAACATTCGGTTTTCTCCACATCAAGACTGTCCAGGACAAACAATGCCCTGTTCTGGCCACAGGCAGCACTCCCCTGCCGGGCCTGCCGGGCGGGAGGTCGAGGTCGAGGAGGAGAACTCAACGTAGGTTTGGTTTAATTCCGATAGACTGGCGCCGGCTGGATGGCGGGATGACTGCGACCGACGAAAACAACAACAGCGGCCCGATGACGCGGCGCAGTGGCATGTCCGCGACCGGGCTCGATGTAAACGAGCTCGAGAAGCTTCACATCTTGCGTCGCGTGGGCCTCGAGTCGGTCGTGGGACTCCTCGAAAACTGTCGCATGCGCATCCTCGAGCCTGGCGAAACCCTGCTTGAAGCCGGGCAGACCAACCAGACCATGTACATGGTCCTTTCGGGACGGCTCCGTGTGCACCTCGAAAACACCGAGGGCGAGCCCGTCGCGTTCCTGGAGGCGGGCCAAACCGTTGGCGAGATCTCCGTGCTCGACGACAGTCCTGCGTCGGCCACGGTGCTCGCCTGCGAGCGCACCCGCCTCCTCGTGGTGGAGGAAGAGACCTTCTGGCGGCTCACCGAGGCCTCCCACGAGTTTGCTGTCAACCTGCTTCGCCTCCTGGCCCAACGGATGCGCGCCAACAATTTCACCATTCGCGAGACCTCCCAACAGCGACGTCAGTTCGAGCGAGACGCGATCGTGGACGGGCTCACCGGCCTTCACAATCGTCGCTGGCTCGACTCCACGTTGCCGCGTCTGGTCCAGCGGTTCCTTCGAAGCGGCGCCCCTCTTTCGCTGCAACTCCTCGACATCGACTTCTTCAAGAAGGTCAACGACACCTACGGCCACGCCGCAGGAGATCACGTCCTGCGCACCGTCGCTAGGATCGTCGTCGCCGCGCTCCGTCCCACCGACCTCGCCGCGCGTTTCGGAGGTGAGGAATTCGTCATCCTTCTTCCCGACACCGATCTGGACGGGGCCTGCGTGGCGGCCGAACGCCTTCGATCCGCGGTGGCGGCGACGGCCATCGAGATCCCGGACGGACGTACCATCGGGCCCGTCACCATCTCGCTTGGCGTCGCCGAGCTGACTGCAACAGACGACGCCGCGGCCATCCTGTGGCGCGCCGACGAAGCCCTCTATCGCGCGAAAGAGGGGGGACGTAACGCTGTGGAGTGGCTCCGTCGCCCCTGACCCTCGTTTGCTCTCGGATGCGACCTCGTGTCATAGGTCGCCGCCTACCATGCGTCGTGTTGTGGCCTTCTCAGTCCTCGTGGGATGTAGCGGAACGACCCCCGAACCTTCGGCGGTCGATGGCATCGTCGTCGCCGCCAGCGACTACTCGTCGAGCGCCGTCGGGGCCGTCGCACTGGATGGAGGCTCGTCGCTCTTCGTTGGGTTCGACCTAGGTAAGGACCCCGCCCTTGCAGCGTCCCGAGGGAGAGCGTTCTTTCTGGCACGCGACGAAGACACCCTCTTCGAGCTCGACACGAGCACCGGCAAACCCAAGTCCCGACGAAGCTTCTTCGACCCCTCCCTGGGGTTCGTCTCCAATCCCCAGGACATCGCCGTCGCCCCCTCAGGTGACCTGTGGATCCCCCTGTACAACGTCCCCACGCTCCTCGTCCTTGGGAGCGGCGAGCGACGTATCGACTTGTCCCGCTTCGACTCCGACGGCAACCCACAGGCAAGTGCCGTGCGGATGCTGGACATCAACGGTGTCACCAAAGCGTTCGTGACCTTGGAGCGTCTCGACGATCTCGACATGCTTCGGTCCAAGCAGTCGTCGCTGGTCGTGCGCCTCGACGTCGCCACGGAGAAGGTGGACGGCGAGCTCGAACTAGAAGGACGTAATCCCTTTGGGGGACTTCGTGAGTTTGGCGGGGTGTTTTTCCTGGCGACCCCTGGCAACTTCGACGTTTCCGAGGAGTCCCACGCCGGGATCGAGCGTATGGACCCGGTGGCATTGACGTCTCGGGTGATCGCAAGCGAGCAAGCCCTGGGGGGGAGCGTGGCCGAAGTTGCCGTGACGGACCATTGCGGCGCCGCGATCGTGGCCGATGCGACGCCCAACGTGAACGCGACGTCGCTGGTGACCTTCGACCCGGACACGGGCGAGGTGTTCGTACCGGCCAGTCGTTCGCAGCTTTCGACGTCGGGCTACGACTTGCGAGCGCTCGAGTGGCGCGATGGGGTGCTTCTGGTGGGCAACTGGCGTGAGAGCCGAGTGCACGTGTTCGATCGCGTGGGGACGTGCGGTTTACGTCTTCGCGAGGCGAGTATCCCGCTGGCGCAGAGACCCATCGCTCTCCGCTCGTTTCGGTGAAAGGCGCGCTTTCACTTGGCGACTGCCGTGACCTTGTCGAGGAGCTCCTTCAGCTTGAAGGGTTTGGTCAAGTAGTGCCGAGCGCCCGCGTTGATGCCCGACACGATGTCCATCGTCGAGTTGCGCGCTGTGAGAAATACGATCGGGATACTCCGAAGGCGTTCGATCTTCTTGATCTCCCGAGCGAGCTGGAGCCCGTCGACACGAGGCATGGTGACATCACAAACAATCGCGTCAGGGGGCGACATGCGTTCGAGCATGCCGTGTGCGATGGCGCCATCGGCGGCCTCGAAGACCGTGAAACGGGTGCCGAGGCCCCGAACAATGAGCTCCCTGATGGCGTCGTCGTCTTCGACCACCAAGACAACCTTGGCCTCGGGTCCACGGGAGACCGACGGGGGCGCAGCGACATCAACCTCCTGCTCGACGTCGTCGTCCGAGAGAAATTCAATGGGTTCGAGGAGCTCCCCGACGACCGTTTCTAGCAGCCCGGCGGGGAACGATGAACGCGTAGTGGATGGTGATTCCATGGAGCGTGGGACTATTCCACGTCCAGGTGCGACATGCACCGATGGCGTCACCAGTTCGAGCCTGCAGCTCTATGGCGGACACTCCAGCGTGAGTGCGCGTGTCGTCTCGCCCGAGACGGTGATGTGTGCCGTGGCCGTGCCGTCGAAGGAGACCGTGGCCGTCACTCCCGAAGGCTGAAAGGTCACGTCGAGCGCTCCCGAAGGGCAGCGACATACGGACCACCCGTCCATGTGGAGCTGCACCGAGCGATCCCCGACCCGGGTCGTGGTGTCGCCTCGAAGCGTCGCGCAGCGTGTACGAGCGTCGACGGCCAAGTTGAGCACGCCGCGTGTCGCGACATGCTCTTGGTCCCATGTCCCGACCCACCCTACCGAGCGGGTCTGTCCTGTGGCCGTCGTGTCCGTGGAGGCCGTGTAGGCGACCGGCTGTCCGTTGGACGTGAGCGACGAGCTTTGTTCCGCATGGAGCGGACTGGCGTCGGAGAACGCGACCCGTAGGGTTCCATTGAGGTCGCTCAGGCCGAAGGGGCCCGAACAGCCGTAAAACCTTAGAAGGACCGCGGGGTCGTTGCGGTCTCGAGCCGCCCCAACGCAGCCCGAAACTCCGCTTTCGAGCTGCGCGGCCGCTTCCGAAGCCGAGCCCGCGGTGACCGGGGAGAACACGAGCACGACGAAGTTCGCAAGTTGCGCCAGCGACGCGGTGGCGGCGAGTGTGTCTACGTCGTTCTCGTTGGCGGGGACCACTCCTGACGGGTCGCCTTGGGTTGCGGAACATCCCGCCACCACGAACCCCATGCCCCACGGAGCCAACCATCGGTATGCTCTCGGCATGCGCCTTCTTCGAATTGCCATCGCCAATGTGAACACCACCGTAGGCGCAGTGCGCGCCAACGTCGACCGAGCCCTTGTTTTTGCCGAAGCCGCAGCACGCGACCACGCGTCAGTGGTGGTGTTCCCCGAGCAGCTCGTAGGGGGATATCCACAAGAAGACCTGGTTCAATGGCCGGCCTTCGTGGAGGCCCAGTGGCAGGAGCTCCTGCGCTTCACCCAAGGGACCGCGTCGCTTGGAGCCGCCATGGCCGTAGGACTCACCGTGTCCCGCGGCGCCCATCTGTACAACGTAGCGGCGCTGGTGCACGCGGGACGGATCTGGGGACTCGTTCCGAAAGAAAAGTTGCCTCTCTACAACGTGTTTTACGAGGCCCGCACCTTTGCTCGCGGGGCGCCTGGTCTTCTCGACCAAGTGCGAGGCATTCCGTTTGGCGACATCGTCTTCGACCTCGACTTCGGGACCGTCGCACTGGAGGTCTGTGAAGACGCGTGGTCGCCCGATGGTCCGATGCGCCGACGCTGTTACGCGGGGGCCGAGCTGGTCGTGAACCTGTCGGCGTCGCCGTTTCGCCTGGGCGTCGTGGCCACGCGACGTGAGATGACCGCAACACGGGCCGGGGACAACCAGGCCACTGTGGCGTACGCCAATCTGGTGGGAGCCAACGACGGGCTCATTTTCGACGGCGGGGGCTTCGTCGCTCAGAACGGACGTCTCTTGCTAGACGCGCCCCGCTTTCGAGAGGGCTTTTCGGCCTGCACAGTCGACCTTGACCGCACCCGTCGGCTTCGAACAGAGAACACCACCTGGCGCGTGGATCAAGAGACCTGTGTGTCGCCTGCAGTAGCTCACGTGCGGGTCGACGCTCCAACCTTGGGACGGGACAAGCTGCGCTACCCAGCCCCTTCCCATGGGAGCTTCTTTCTTCCAGCCCCAACTGAGGTGGTTTCTCCCAGAGTGGAGTTCTGCGAGGAGCTTCTCGACGCGCTCGCTCTTGGCATTGGCGACTACTTCGAGAAGACAGGAGTGTTCAAGACCATTGGGGTGGCGCTTTCGGGAGGACGAGACAGTCTCCTGGTGTTGATCCTGGCCCGTCGCTTTGTCGAGCGCAGGTATGGCGAGCTTGCCGAGTGCCAGAGGAAACAGCAGGCGCAGTCGATCCTGCGAGCGTTCTTCATGCCCACGCGCTTTTCGTCAGCTGAGACCCGCGCGGCGGCGGAACAAACAGCCAAAGACCTGGACGCCCCGCTGGTTGTCGTGTCCATTGATGACGCGTTTGTGCGGGAGCTCGAGTCGATGGGGGCGATGATGCAGCCTGGGGAGACCATTCCGCCCATTGCGAAGCAGAATATCCAGGCGCGGATTCGCTCCGAGCGCATGTGGACCTGGGCTAACAGTGCGTCCGGGTTGTTCCTGCAGACGAGCAACATGAGCGAGAAGGCGGTTGGGTACGCGACCATTGGAGGCGACACAGAGGGTGCGCTGTCAGTCGTTGCCAACCTTCCCAAGACCGTGGTGAACTACCTACTGGACTACCTACTGGAGACAACGGGCTGGGAGGGGATCCGTCTGACACTGCAGAAGCCAGCGTCCGCGGAGCTTGCGGACGACCAGGAAGACGAGCGCGACTTGATGCCCTTTCCAGTGCTCGACGCGTGTTTTTCGCTGTATGCGGGCGAGAAGATGGCCCCGACGGAGGTGGCGGAAGCGCTTTCTGCGATGTTCCCGGAGGAAGATCGAGAGCGTTTGGAGGCATGGACCCAGAAGTTTACGCGTCTGTTCGTGGCCTCGATTTACAAGTGGGTGCAAGCTCCCAT
>CAITRH010000467.1 GCA_903894755.1 uncultured delta proteobacterium | reverse complement strand
GATCTCGCCAGAGGAGATCTGAATTCCCGTGCTCTCAAGGAACGCTAGGAGTTTTGGCTGCGTCACCCCGCACGCATGGTGCAGAACGAGAACCATACTGCGGACCCCAGGCCCATACTCCGATCCTGTAAACTCGGCGGGCAGGGGCGCCAGAAAGCTTCTGCCCTCTATTGCCGAGAAGTACTTCTCTCGCTCGAACGCAATGTTATTTCGGCGCAGCACAATGTCCTGGATGACGGTCTGCTCGCACCCTTTGAACTCAGCATCGGGTGGCAGGAGCGAGCGGTCCATGCAGAAGCGCTGCGTTGAATCGATTTCCAGAGGCTTACGCCGATGTTCTCGTGGCTTGCTCTCTTGGCGCTCGTTCTCGGACGAGCGGTTTTTGGGCGGGCTCTTGGGTTCGGGTGGCTTTTCCTCGCCCTTGGCAGGCCTCTGTCCCTTGAGCTCGGCATTTTCTTTGCACAACCGCGTGTTTTCCTCACGCAGTCTTTGCAATTCCGTCGTTAGGGCCTGGATGATGTTCAACAACTCGACGATGCAATGACGCACGCCGTCCTGGAGCCCATCGAGCGAAATCGGCAATTGTAGCGGAGACACAGCTGTTGTCATGTGTAGTACCCACTTGCCAACTTAGGGCCAATGAGTGGCAGGTCAAGCCCCCCAATTTACCGCCGTCGCATGTTGGCATCCCCGCGACTCGATGGGACGATACGGTTGACCCCCGGATAGTTGATAGGATACCGAGGAACGGTCCTCGGAGCTGCGTGGGCAGCCCGCCTTTGCCCGAGAGGCCAAGCGACTGCTCGACGCACTCGAGCGAGGGGCGTCGTGAAGCGGTTCGCAGCGGTCGTTCTGCCGCCTACCGTGTCGCTCGTGCTTTTCCTAGGGCTCTTCGAGCTGGTCGCGCGGGGCTGGTTTGCCGACGCGAGCTACCTTCTTCCGGCCCCTTCGGCGATCCTGCGCGTCGCCGTTGCAGAACGCGCTTTGCTCGGCGCGGCGCTGATCGCGACGGTGAAGACGACCCTCCTGGGATTTCTCTCGAGTGCCGTGGTGGGAGTGGCTGCAGCCATTGCGCTCTCGAGCTCGCGACTCCTCGAGCGAGCGCTGTATCCGTACGCGATCGCGCTGCAGACAGTTCCGATTGTCGCCATTGCGCCGCTGCTCGTGGTCTGGCTGGGGGTGGGACCGCCCTCGGTGGTTGCGTCGGCGTTCATCGTGTCGGTTTTCCCGGTCGTCACCAACGCGCTTGCGGGGATTCGCGGGGTCGATCCTGCCTTGCGCAACCTTTTTCGGCTCTACGGCGCCTCGCGCGCGGCGGTGTTGTGGAAACTGGAGTTGCCGCATGCAACGCCGAGTCTTGCCACGGGGCTGCGCATCGCCTCAGGACTTGCGGTGATCGGGGCCATCGTAGGGGAGTTCGTGGCAGGGTTCGCGGATCGCGACCGGGTGCAGTTCCGCTGCATGCGTGGAATTATGAGGCCTCCGCGAGCTCGGGAAGGGGGGCCGGAACCGTTCGTTGGATGCGAGGAACGGGCTGTTCAAACGTGGGCTGTGCGAGCAGGGGCTGGGCCCGCTGACCGTTCTGATGGATACACCTGAGCAACAGCAACGTTTGAGCCCGTTCCCGAATCCACCGCATGCCTCCGTGGTCGAAACGAAGAGCGACCAAGTACTTGACGACGCCCTCAATGGCCCCCGACCCGATCTCCAAGTCAAGGTCTCGCCACTGCTTGTAGCACATCATG
>CAITRH010000466.1 GCA_903894755.1 uncultured delta proteobacterium | reverse complement strand
GCGGCGCAAGTCCTTGGACACTCCGCGACACCCGCTACCCAGGGTTCCCCACCCTGGGCTGATTTGACTCGCCCCTTCGGGGCTGCCAATCAACGCACGGGCTTCTCGTTGCCTAAGGGACCCCGCTGGAAAGGACCACGAGCGTTGATTGGCAGCCCCGAAGGGGCGACTCCTCGGAGCCCAACGTGAATGCTCCCTCCTCTATTTGTGCCCATCGCATATGCTGGCTTGTATCGACCACCCAAACAAGCTAGACAGCCCCTGTCACGCACCTCGCCACTCCCTGCGCCGCCAACTCGGCATAGGACCGGGAGCGGGTTTTGGAGCGTGAAGACGCGGCCGCAAGGCGCCCGTCGCGCCCTTCTGGACCCCGCGGTATCGAGGACGGCATCCGTACGAAGCACCCGTTGCCGGGCGCTGCCGCGAGAAAGTGCATTTCCCTTTGAGTTTCCATCGTTCCCGGTGCCGCCGTCCAGCCGACGGCCGCGCCAACACTCCGCATACCGGTCCCGCGACCCCGTCGAGGCGGACCAGCGTAGCCCCCGAGCCCATGACCCCCGAGCTCGCGGCCGCCCTTGCGGTCTCTCCGTTCACCAAACTGGGCCTCTCGGCCCCACTCGCCCGTGCCGTGTTCGAAGAGCACTACACGGAGCCGTCCCCCGTTCAAATCGAAGTGATCCCCCACGCCCTCCAGGGACGCGACGTCGTCGCCTGCGCACAGACCGGGACCGGAAAAACCGCCGCCTTCGTATTGCCCATGCTGCAACATCTCGCAGCAACCAATGCCCCGTGCATCCGCGGCCTCATTCTCACCCCAACACGCGAGCTCGCCGCACAGGTCGCTGACCGCGTCCACGTCTACGGACATCACCTGGATATCCGCCACGCGGTCATCTACGGCGGCGTGAGCCAATATCGCCAGGAAATAGCTCTTCGCTCCTCCCCCCATCTCATCGTCGCAACCCCCGGCCGCCTGCTCGACCTGATCCAACAGAGGCTGATCGACCTCGCCGGCATCACCCACTTCGTGCTCGATGAGGCCGACCGCATGCTCGACATGGGGTTTGTGCAGGATGTTCGCCGTATCGTTGCGATGATTCCCGCCGTTCGGCAGACGCTCTTCTTTTCTGCCACCATGCCTCCCGCCGTGGAGTCGCTCGCGCGCAACATGCTCATCGACCCGGTACGCGTGCGGATTTCGCCCGCCACGACCACGGCTCCGACCGTGACCCAGTCCGTGGTCTTCGTGGCCAAGGCCGACAAACGTGCGCTTCTCGAAGAGGTCTTGCGCGACGAAACGATCCACCGCGCGCTCGTGTTCACCCGAACCAAACACGGCGCCAATCGCCTTTCCGAGCAGCTCGATCGCGCCGGCATCGGCTCCGCGGCTATCCATGGCAACAAGACCCAGGGGGCACGCGAGCGTGCACTCGACTCCTTTCGCCGAGGGGCCACCCGTGTACTGGTCGCCACCGACGTTGCCGCTCGCGGCATCGACGTCGAAGGCATCTCGCTCGTGGTCAACTTCGACCTGCCCAATGTCGCCGAGAGTTATGTCCATCGTATCGGACGCACGGGACGCGCGGGCGCTGCCGGAAGGGCCATTTCGTTTTGCGACAGGGACGAGCGTGCCTTCCTGGCCGACATCGAACGGCTCATTCGCCATCGACTTCCCGTCACCGGCAACCAGGACCCCGTGGAAGCCGCCGCTCCGCCTAGCCCGCCACCGCGCCCACGTCCTCGCCCGATGCCCGCACGCTCCGGCCCGGGCCCCCGCTTTCGGTGCGCGTGATGCCCATGGGCGCTCGGAGGTGCGGACATGTCTGAGAAGAGTGCGGATACGGTCAAAATCATAAACCAATTCCGGTCGAGGACCGGCTTTGTTTTCGAGCTCAAAGCCGAGAGCGCCAGGCTGACAGTCCGTATCGCACAGAGACAGAGTCCCTCGGACCCTGGGGAATGGAGCGCAGAAGCGTGTCTCACCTCGGAGTCCGACAGCACCCCCATGGTCGCGTGGGGACCGACGCGAAGGGATGCCCTCCACGCCGTGGGGCTCTGCTGGATCGCGAAAGCGAAGGAGCTCGGTCTGCCCACGTTCGATTGGAACGCCGTCGCTACCGCGCTGTCCGATGTCCGCGCCGTGTGATCGCGCCCTTCCTAAACTCCGACCCTGACCCCGTAGCCCTCTCTCTCTCGGAGGGAGGCTACGGGTGAGGGGCTCGCAGCACCTCAGTCACCGTCCCCAGCTCAAAGCCCGCAAGGCGTAGACGTCTCACTAGCTCGGGGAGCGCGGCGCGCGTGTGCGGACGTTCCTCGTGCAAAAGAACGATATCGCCACCCCGCAGCGGCGAGCGCCCCACCGCTTCCACGACCTCCTCGGGGGCGCCCGCCTGCCAGTCCAGCGGGTCGACCGACCACATCGCAAGGGCATATCCAAGACGACGACAGCGCAGCACGGTGCGCGGCGTGACCTGTCCGCGAGGCGGCCTGACGAAGCGAGGCGCCCCACTGGGAAGCTGTCGGGAGGTCTTGGATAGCTCGTCGGCGAGCTCCGACGCCGACAGACGCGGAAACGCCGTATGGCTGTAGCCGTGTCCTGCAAGCTCGTGTCCCCGTTCTGCGATGGCCGCAAGCTCCGCAGGATATGCCTCACAGGCGCGTCCAATCACGAAGAACGTGGCGCGTACGCCTGCACCGTCGAGGACATCAAGGAGCTCGCGAGTGTGAGCGCCGGGACCGTCGTCGAACGTGAGGGCCAGACGACGCGAGGCGCGAGGACCATGCTGGAACATGATCGAGCTCGGAAGCAAATCGGCCACCGCACGAAGGAGCTTGCCACGAACCAATGCGATCTCCTTCACGTTAAACCACGCCCATCTCGAGACCCGCCATTCCCGCCAACCTCCGTTTTGGCCTGCGGTGCCTGCTCACGTACTTTGAGTACGCTGCGCGGGCTCCTCGGCCAAAGCCTCGTCTAGCAGAAATGGCGGGGCTCGATCTGGACGTGGTTTAGAACCTCCCTGACAAGGTGACGCCTCCGCCATGGGACGACACGGTTGGCGTGAGCCAAGGGAACCCCGCAGCGGTTCGCGCCCCCTTTTTCGTGGCTGCAAAGTAGTAGACGGTCCCGCCAGCGAGGGCGGCGACGCTCACGGCGAGCGCGATGTTGCCTACGAGCGCGTCGGTGTCGGCCGCGGAGTTGTTGTCTGCCAAGGTCTTGCAGGCGCTGACGTAGTTGGCGGGAGGACTGGCGCAGATTCCGGACGAATTGCGCCCATCGGTAGCGGCATGGGAGCGGATCTGTCCGGCCACATCCTCGGCAGCCGACTGGGCCTGGTTGCGAAAGACCACGCCGAAAAGGACACTGGTCGCTAACCCCACGACCGCGACACCTCCGGCGACGTAGATGGGGGCAAAGTTCTCTGGCGGCGCCCAGGCCCCCGGCTTCTTCGGCGGTGGCGGAGTTTCGACGGGCGCTGGGGCTTCGGGAGCCACCGCTGCGACAGGCACTGGCACAGGCGGCGGAACCACGATGGGCGCAGCGATTTCAGTCTTGACGCTCTGTCCAGCCAATACACTTACGTTGCGGGTTTCGGCCACGCCGCTCGCTGGGGTAAACCGCACGACGTGGGCTCCAGGAAGGACCCTTTTGGGCTCCTGAGGAGCCTTGCCGAGGGGGTCGCCATCGAGAGCGATCAGCGTCCCTTCGGGAGCGTCGAACTCGATGCTTCCAAGTTTGGCGCGAGCCGCGGTGAGGGCCTTTTGGGCTTCGGCGCGTTGTTCCGGTGTGGCCTCTTTGGCGTCGCGAAGAAACAGAGCGAGATGGCCCTCGGCCTCTAGGACCCGTCCAGCCCGCAGGCAGCTTTGCCCGAGATTGAGCAGGAGACCTGGATGCCTTCTCAGCGCGTAGGCCTTAAGGAACGCCGCGCGTGCGTTCTCGAAATCGCCTTTGTCGTAAAAGGCAACCCCCTCCTTGAAACGCGCCCTTGCCGCAATGGTGTTGGCGTCGGGAGCCTGGGCAACTGCGCCCGTGGCTTGAGCGGTTTGAGCAAGCACGAGAAAACAGGCGAGCACGATGCTTCGGTTCACGGGGGAGCCTCCAAGGGCGAGCAGTTTCTCAAAAAGGAGTCCAGGTGAAACACCGGTCCAAGTCGCGATTCGACGGGGTCTGGCACCGGCACATCATCGGCACGTGCGGGTCGCCCTCGAAGCGTAGCCGTGTTCTCCAGCGCCAGCGCGTCAACCGCATCCTCCGCGAAGCTCCGTTATCACGGTAGAACGGACGTTCCTAAGGAAAACGATCGTTGACCGGTATTACCGGTGGTGCTCGAACACCAACCGCTCGATCTTCCGCACCATCGCCGCCGAGAGCCCCTGGAACCCATGTCCCGCGCCTCCGCCTGCCATGGTGGCCATCCCTGCTGGGGCTTTCCTGATGGGAGCCGACGATCTCGGCGACGACGCGAAGCCCGTACATGCCGTGACCGTTGCAGCGTTCTTTATGGACCGCAACGAGGTGACCGTCGCCGCGTACAAGCGCTGCACCTCCTGCAGTCCGCCCGATGCTACCGAATACTGCAATTGGGGCAAAAGTGGTCGCGACAACCATCCGGTCAACTGCGTCGACTGGAACCAAGCAACGGCCTTTTGCACTTCGGTCGGCAAGCGGCTTCCCACTGAAGAAGAATGGGAATACGCTGCCTGCGGGACCATGGGGCGCATGTACCCATGGGGCAATACCCCACCTTCGGACCAGTTTTTGTGCTGGGGCGGAAGCTACGACCGTCAAAGCTCATGCCCCGTAGACTCCTACCCGGCGGGACGTAACCACTTCGACCAACTCGGCAAGCAGATCGGCAAGGAAGCCCTCGGCTCCTGCGGGAGCACGGTCGTGTCGGGCTGGTAAACCAAACCCTGCGGGAGCACGGTCGTGTCGGGCTGGTAAACCAAACCCATCTTGAGAACCGCAGGTTTGAACGTCGACACCCGCGACCCAGGGTTACCCACCCTGGGCTGATTTGACTCGCCCCTTCGGGGCTGCCAATCAACTCACGGTGTCCGTTCCATCGAAGGGAAAAACTGGGGGTTCTCACGCTGCAACGGCGCACGCGGTACCAGATGAGGACTACACGCG
>CAITRH010000465.1 GCA_903894755.1 uncultured delta proteobacterium | reverse complement strand
GTCCTTGGACACTCACGACCGGCTACCCAGGGTTGCCCACGGGTTGCCCACCCTGGGTAGCCGGTGTCGCGGGCTCGGCTGCCCGGCTGCCACGGAGTGTCCAAGGACTTCCGCCGCGAGCTACTAGTACTAGGGAGGAGGAGCGCAGAATACTCCAAGTATTTGAGCACCGACGACCGACGATTTGGGACGCGCAGTAGCTTTACGGCGAGGCTCTAGATCCCAGCGGACAAAGCCTGCCTTACACCTTTACGAGCGCGTCCCAATGGGAGGCAATTTCTTGCGCTGTCCAGATCCCGTTGTCCGCGTCTTTGAAGCGTCCAGGAGTCTCCACGACCTTGAAAGCGTAAAGACGCGCTCCGGCACATGCCATCACGTGTCCGGTGCGGTCGCCGCAAAGGTCGCTGGCTAAGAAAAGCGCTGCAGGTGCAATGTGGTCCGGCGTGAGCGAGTCGATCCCCTGGAACATCGGGAGATCTTCCGTCATCCTCGTTTTTGCAATGGGCGCAAGTGCGTTGACCGTGATCCGATGCTTCTGGAGCTCAATGGCGGCCGTGCGCGTAAGACCATAGACGCCCGCCTTTGCAGCCGAGAAGTTGGCCTGACCAAAGTTACCAAGCATCCCGCTCACGCTGGTGGTCATGACAACCCGTCCGCCTCCCCCCTGCCTTACGACCTGCTTGGCAAAAGCCTGGGTGCAAAAGAAGGCTCCCTTGAGATGCACCGCAAGGACCTCGTCGAAGGTGCCCTCATCCATCTTGAGAAGGCTCTTGTCGCGGAGAATGCCGGCGTTGTTGACTAGGATATGAACCGCCTGAAAGGACTCGACAGCGGTTTGAACGAGACGCGCTGCCCCCTCTACGGTGGCAACCGAGTCGTAGTTCGCTACGGCTTGCCCGCCGAAGTCTCCGATGGCGCCCACCACTGCGTCGGCCGCCTCGTGGCTTGCTCCGGTGCCGTCGCGGGCGCATCCGAGGTCGTTGACCACGACACGCGCCCCTTCGCGAGCGAAAAGTAACGCTTGGGCACGTCCAATGCCGCCTCCCGCGCCCGTGACAATGGCGACCTTGCCTTCAAGAAGACCCATGGGGCCGTCTCTAGGGCGCGTCTGCCAATTGTCACTGGGCTGCGTCCGGATTGATGACCGTGGCCCAATCCGAAGCCGAAGGACGTGTCACGGTCACCTCCGTGGCGCCTTTCTGAGGAGCGGTCGCACACTGCACGGCTGCAGCCCCGAGCGAGAGCAACACCAGCAAAAGCAAAAGAAGGCGCTTCACTTGCCTAGAATCCACCGCAAGAACGTGTCGACCATGCGCCCGTAGGGGGGACTCAGGAGCCCGGTGGTGCGGATGCGACTCTGATAAAACACGGGCTTCTTCTTGGAGAAGGCCTCGAACCCGTCAAACCCGTGGTACGCCCCCATGCCGCTCGCGCCCACGCCACCAAAGGGGAGATCTTCCTGGGCAACATGCGCCATGGTCTCGTTGATGCCCACCCCACCCGAGAGGGTCTCGGAAAGTACACGATCGATTTGCCGACGGTCATGTCCAAAATAGTAGAGGGCGAGCGGATTGGACTTGTCGTTTACGAAGTCGATGGCCTCGCTGAGCGCTCGGTAGGTCTTGATGGGGAGGAGGGGGCCGAAGATTTCCTCCTGCATCACCAGTGCGTCGTCGCTCACGTCGAGGAGCAAGGTGGGGCAAAGCTTTCGGTCCTTGGGGTCCAGTGTCTCGCGTGCCGGGTTGATTTCGATGACCCGTGCGCCGCGCCCGCGTGCGTCCTCGATGTATCCCTGCAGGCGAGCGTAGTGGCGGTCGTTGATGACACAGGTGTAGTCCTGGTTTTTTTGCAACGTGGGGTACATGTTCGCCACGACGTCCCGGGCTGCGTCGACGAAGGCGTCGCGTTTGTCTTCGGGCACGAGGACATAATCGGGGGCGACACACGTCTGCCCGCTGTTGAACAGCTTGCCCATCATGATGCGTTCTGCAGCGGCCACGATGTCGAAGTCGTCGCCTACGATAGCAGGGGATTTGCCGCCAAGCTCGAGGACCAGTGGCACCAGGTTTTCACTGGCCGCACGCATGACCGCTTTGCCGACACGGGTCGAGCCGGTAAAGACGAGATGATCGAAGGGAAGACGGGAGAATGCCTCACCAACCGAGGGACCGCCCGTCACTACAGCCACGTGGTCGGGATCGAAGGTCTCGGCGATGAGGTCCTTGAGCGCCTCGCCAGTCGCGGGAGTGAGCTCGGACGGCTTGATGATCACACGATTGCCTGCTGCAAGGGCCCCTATGAGGGGTGCGATGGCGAGCTGCACGGGATAGTTCCAGGGGGAGATAATCCCAACGACGCCGAGGGGTTGGTAAAGGAGCACGGCGTGGGCGGGAAGAAAGGACAGGCCAACGTGGCGGGGACGAGGTTGCATCCATGCGCGCAGATGGGCTCTGGCGAACTTGAGCTCGTTCAGGGTGACGAAGATGTCGGCGATGAGGGTCTCGTGGCGTGAGCGGTTGCCGAAGTCCTTTTGGATCGCGTCGACCAGCGCGCCCTTTCGTCGCAGGAGAGCTTCCTCGAGGCGATCGAGGTGCGCCACCCGGGCGTCACACGACGGGGCCTGGTGCGACCGCTGCGCAGAGCGCATGCGACGTAAGAAAACGCCGAGGTCGAGACTCGGAGGGGATGTCGAATAAATATCTCGGGAGGATTGTGCTGACGGCGGAATCATGAGGGCTCCTTTTTGGTTACGGAATAGCGCGCACTATAGGTCGCCAAACGCCAGCCGCAATCCCCCGTCACGCAGAAGTGTCAGAGGGAAAACACGCTGGCGCACTCCGTTGCGTTGCACACGCTCCCCTCGACCATGCAAGCGACAAAGGCGTCGCGGCCAACCTGCGTCGCTCCGGCAAGCAACTGCATGCAATCGCCGTAGGAAACGCCCCCATCCGTCCCCCCGTCCCCGCACGTTGCACCGATTTGGCTACACGACGTGCTGGCAATGGGGTCTGGACACGCCCTGCTCGTAGCCTGGTTCAGACATGTCACCGTGTCGCCTGGAGGACAGCTCGCGAGGCCATTGATGCAATCCACGATAGACTTGGCCACCTTCGGCTTGAAGTTTTTCGTGAGCGCCAGGCAGGAGTTTGCCGCCCCTTCCCCCCAGCACGTAGAACCCGCATCAAGGGTATTGCAATCACCCCCGGGTCCCACCGTGTCGTCACATGCGGCATCCGCCGTGACATCGCTTCGCACATCGGCCGTGACATCGCTCTGGGCGTCCGTTCCACCCCCTCCTGCGTCGCTCGATGACGACGTCACCGTACATGCCCCCGCCGCCAACGCGGCAGTCAAAACCAAGAAACGCGAACGATCGATTTTCATGCATCCTCCAAGTTCGGTGCCCTCAGGTTGAGAGAGCGTACTGTGAGTTCTGCTCAGCGTGATGTCCAGCGGGCGCGCGCTCAATTGAGAACACGCTTCTTAACGCCCTTGCGCGTCGGCTCGCTGGAACTGATGACCCCAACCCCGGGCGAGGCCCCCCAAAGCGTTCGACGCGACCCATCCCATGCCAGTGCCGTGATCGTCGGAGAGGGGCCCTCTTGCCCTTTAGCCTCAATCTCCGCAATGAGCGTGGCTTCGCCTTGCCGGGTCACACGGGTGATCGAACTGGTCCTCTCGCGCGAATGCGCCACGAAGAGGGCATCCTTCTCCTGAAACGCCACCGGTCCCCAGAAAACCTTGTCGCACACCTGGAGCATCTGGTCGCTGTCCCAGCTCACGGACGTGCCGAAGTTGTCCACCGAGAACGCCACCGCGTCGCTGGAAACAGCAAGATAGACGCTGTCGTTGTCGGAGAGCTCAGGGATTAGGGTCACCAGACGGGGCTCCCAGTCTGCACCGTCCGACGACACCCAGATGTCCGCATCGTCGTCGACGATCGAGATCATAGCCATGACCCCTGCCGCATCCGATGCAATCGCCGCGATCGGGGGGGCTTCGAGATGCTCGCAGCCCTCCTCGTCGATCCTGATGCGCCCGATCCGGCCGTTGCGCCCTCGAAAGTAAATCATGACCCGCCCGTTGTGCCGGGTCCAGGCGAGGTGGGTCGCGTCGTCCTCGGGGGTCGCGAAGGAGACCTCGACAATCGGATCGCCGGGCGCATCCGGGGAGAACACCGCAATCACGCGTCGTCCAGCCAGGGCGTAGCGGAACGGCGGCCACGGCTCTACCGCGATGGCGACGAGGGCGAGATCGGGCGGAAGCTCGCGCGCGGACACTTGCTGTGCGCCGCGAGGCAATAGATAGAGCGCATCCCCACCCGCCATGACGCGCCCTCCGCCCACGCTGATGCCTCGCACCGGACGAGCGGGATTCAAAAGGAAACTGCCCTGCCAGGAGTCCTCGCGGTGACGTGGCAGACTGGGACGCGTCATGGGCGCATGATTGACCGAGCACGACGTGACGGTCAACGACTTTGCGCAGACGAGCCCACGACACCCGCTACCCAGGGTTACCCACCCTGGGCTGATTTAACTCGCCCCTTTGGGGCTGCCAATCAACGCACGGCCTTCTCGTTGCGTACGGGGACGTGCTGGAAAAGGACCACGAGC
>CAITRH010000464.1 GCA_903894755.1 uncultured delta proteobacterium | reverse complement strand
TCTTCGAGCGAGGGGGGAGGAGAGCCACATGGGCCTCAGTTTCGAGCCCACCTCTCTCGAAGACGATCGTCCTTGCCCGAATGGGTAAGGACAATGTCGAGGGAGAGGGGGGTTGGGGGGTGAGGTCTGCGGAAGTCGCCTCAATCGAGAATTCGTACCGATACCCGAGGCTTCTCGACCATCGCTACACTGGTCCTCTCGAGATGCGCCCCCGCCGCTATCACCGTTGCCTCGTCCCACGCATCCCCCACCAGCTGAAACCCTATGGGAAGACCATCAGGATCAAGTGCAATAGGTGCCGAAAGCGCTGGAAGTCCCGTAAGATTGGCTAGGAAATTGAACCTGCAAAAGGAGTCCGTAGCCCGCGAGTCGAGAAACCCTCCCCTCATGTCGTCGTCGCTCACCGGAACCGCTGTCGTCGCTGTCGTAGGAAGCGCCAGAAGGTCCACCTCGCTGAATAGACGTTGAAGTTCTAGCCTCAGTCCTGACCGCAGACGCTGCGCTTCGAGATACTCGAACGCACTGACATGTTCCAGCGTCGCATACATCGCCTGCAGGTCGTGGTTGTAGTCGTCAGCCCGCACAGGCCAGTCTGCCCTCTGCGCTGCTCGGGTCTCTAACGTGATCAGTAAGTAGCCGATGGCTGCCGCATAACGGGCCAGTGAAAGCTTGGTATCCACCAAGATCGCCCCCTCGTGCTCCAGTGCACGAAGCGCATGACGCCCTGCCTTCGCCACCGACTCGCTCGCGGCGGCCCACTCGCCTTCGTCGATTGCAATCTTCAGCCCCTTTACCCCGCGTCCCAGAGAACGCACCAGGGAACCTGGCTCTAGAGAAGGGGTATAATCGGTCAGCGGGTCCTCAGGATCGGGTCCTCCAATGACTTCGAGCATCCTTGCAATGTCGAGCATCGACGACGCAATGGAACCCACATGAGACAGGGTCCCTCCTCCGTGCACTCCGGCGCGACTGACCCGTCCCCAGGTCGGCTTGAGACCAAAAACCCCAGTCAGTGCTGCTGGGATCCGTACCGACCCGCCCCCGTCTACCCCGATCGCCATCGGCACAAGCCCTGTGGCAACCGCAACCCCTGAGCCCGTGGAGGATCCCCCAGCTACGCGGTCCGTTGCATGCGGATTGCGTGGCATCGCTCGCTTTGGATTGAACCCTACTGGGCTCATTCCATATTCGGTCATCGAGGTGGTCCCAAGGACCAACGCCCCCGCCGCACGAAGCCGCGCCACCACGGTGGAGTCCGCAGCCTGGGCAACAGGGTCGGCGATCGAGGAGCCCGCGCGGCGAGGAAGACCCCGGACCGCTAGCTCCTCTTTGATCACACACGGGACCCCGTCGAGAGGCCCCAGTGGAGCTCCCGAACGATGACGCACCAACGACGCTTCCGCCTCCCGCCTCGCCTCTTCGATGAGGTAGTCGAGCATGGGACCCACCGAAGGCGTCCGCGATGCAAGCGCATTGGCGGCCTCGAAGGCGCGGTCGACGATCTGCCTTGGCGTAGCTCTCCCGGCGCGATAGGCGGCGGCAAACCCGGTGCTCGTACCGGCCCACGCGCGGTCCGATGGCGTTGCGTGTTTGGCGTCATGCGCCAGGCGAGGGGGACGACCTTGAAGCGGCGTGCTTTCGGTCGGCACCGGACCGCATAAGTCTTCGGCCACGGAGGCGAGCTCCCCCATTTTGAGGTCGGCAAAGAAGACCCGTTTGAGACCGAGTCCACCAAGGTGCGTGCGAGCGACCCGGGCGAGCGAACGAAGAGCAGCACCTGAAATCCGTGGCGGAGCGATCATGCGGCTACGATATCGCGAGTTGGCCCGACGATGGAGAGGGATACGTCATGGTCGGTGCAGGCGCGCAAAGAAGGCCTGAAGCATCTGGTAGGTGAGGCCCCACACGACACGCTCGCCAGCGCGAAGGGCAGGAAGCTCGAGGAGCTGTCCTTCGTGCAGGTAGGGGAAACTGGTCTGACACTCGCCGCGGGCCAGGGGGCCGACGGGGGTCCACATGGTCTGCGAGACCTCGGCGTTTGGCGACAGCGGAGGCGACTTGGGATGGATGGCGAACACGAAGGGGGTGATGGTCATCCCGACACGTTTTCCACGTGCGATCGCAGGGGTATCGGCGAGCCTGGCGATCAGGGTGCCGTAGGCGCGAAGGTCGAGACCGACCTCTTCGCGGGTCTCCCGAATGGCGGTTGCAAGGAGGTTCGTGTCGCTGTCATCGCGACGTCCGCCCGGGAACGCCATGTGTCCAGACCAGGGGTCTTGGGGGTGCTCGGCGCGTCGAATGAACAAGATTTGCGCGTCCCCGTTTGCTTCGGGCGATGGGCGAAGAATGGCGGCGACGGCTGCTTCACGTTCGGCGCTGGGGGTGTCGTGCGGGAAGGGCCCGGTGAGGCGGGCCACGATGGATGCGAAGTCGTAAGTTGGGAGCAGCACGGGCGCTAGTTTAGGCCGCGTAGAAGATCACACCAATGCCGTTTTGACGGAATCATGCGATGGCGCGTCGTGCGGGCGGAGTCACCACAGGCCGCGGAAGTCAAGATGGGAATCGAAGTGCCCACCACGACCCAGAATGGGTAACCCTGGGTCGTGGGGTCGCGGTTCGGCCCCGGTTAGTTCTTGCGTCGTTTCGTGGGGGCTGGCGCGAAATAGCAGGAAGCTTCGAGCCAACTAAGCTATGACCCCTCAACTAAGGAGAAGCCATGCCCAACACCAACCCAACCCAACCCGACCCCTACACCAGCATCCTGACCATGCCCCTGGAGGAACTGCAAAAGCGCGTCATTCAAGCCCTCGTTCTGTGGAAACAAATCGTCGCCCTTTTCCCCGGCACCGTGGTCCTCACCGCCGAGGAACGAAACAGCAACGCGGGCAGGCTCCGGGTCAACGAAGAGGACGCCCTGCTGACCATCCTGGAGGTCGCCGACGCATTCCCCGAGTACTTCACGTCCCTCGCCGACAGGGACAGCGGCGTAGATCCGGCGAAGTTCGAAACGGAGCTGCAGCGGGACCGCCTTGCCCGAGCCAACATCCTGGCGCCTCTGGCCGATGCCTTCGCGACGCAACCGGTCGGCATCGACGACACTGTGCTGCACCTGCGCGAGCTCGCGAGCAAACCCATTCGCGAAGCGTATGCCATTGCCAAGAGCCTCGCTTCCACCAACAAGGCCTTGAGCAGCCTGCTGGCGCCAGCGCTCGACTTTTTCCGCGCGCTGGGGAAAGCCGCCGCCGCGTCTCGCAAGGCCCACGCGGACCAAAAGAAGCCCACGTGAGGCTTCGAGACCCCTTGGGGGGCCCAATACACCCCCAGGGGGGGCCTATTCCACCCCTAGGGGGGGCCTTCGAGACGCTTCGGGAGGGCTAATACACCCCTCTTGGGGGCCTAATACACCCCTCTTGGGGGCCTAATACACCCCTCTTGGGGGCCTAATACACCCCTCTTGGGGGCCTAATACACCCCTCTTGGGGGGCCCCGCTCGGGACAAAAGCCACGCAAGAAGCCGCGACGGGAGCGTATCGCACGGTGAGATCTTCCGCAGGAGAAGCAGCGGCGGGACCCGACGGGACGACTTCTGTCGGCGAAGTCGCCGCGGAAGGCCACGACACGAGAGAACCCGTTCAGGATACTCCGTTTTGGCCTGCGGTGCCTGCTCACGTACGGGGCACAGCCTGCTGATGGTTTACGAGATGGCTCGAGTCGAGGAGGGGCAAACGGAGAACGGAGTGGGTATGTCGCGCTCTTTTGGGCTAGCGTCGTCCGCGTGAAGGTGCATTGGCTGCTGATTGTTGGTGTGGCGCTTATTTCCGGCCGTGTCGAGGCACAGGGGGAAGCTCCTGGGGCCGACGCTGTGGTGGTTGGGGCTTGGCGTTTGACTCCGCTGGTGGAGGTTCGGTCGCGGGGGGAGTTATGGCTTGATCCTGTGGACATGGGAGGGACTGACGCTGCGACGGGGATAAGCACGGAGCGAGTTCGGACGGCGGGAGGAGTTCTACTTCGGAGCCGTCTTGGGCTTGGTGCGGAGCGAGAGGCGATTCGGGTGCAGTTGACCCTTCAGGATGTTCGAGCGTGGGGCGGGGGACGTCCCGACGCCGTGTTGGGGGGGAACGATCCGTTTGCGTCGTTTGGGCCTTACGAGACGTACGTCGAGGCACGGACTCGAGCGGCGCGTCCCAGTTTTCTCCGTGTTGGGAGGCAGGCGGTAACGTGGGGCGAGGGGAGGCTTCTGTCGTCTGCGGACGGGGCGCCGAGTGGGCGTTCGCTCGATGCGTTTCGGGGGGTCTGGGTAACGGGCACCGTGGATGTCGAGGTGTTAGCGGCGCTTTTGGACACGCCTCGTCCTTTGGGCATGGCGGCGGCGGATCTAGCGGGACCGAGTCGGTCGGGAGGGGAGCTTTTGGGTGGACGGGTTGGGTGGACCGTCGAGCCGTGGTTTCGGGTTGAAGCCGTGGGGCTGGTATGTGTTTCGGACAGCGCTGGGGGGGCGACGGGTTCGGACTTTTTGAGAGCGCAGAGGCAAGGCGAAACCTACACGGGGAGTGTTCGTGTGAGCGGGGGCGGGGCTGTGTCGTATGGGCTGGAGGGGGCTTATCAGATGGGGAGGGCCGCGCTGGTTCGGGGAGGGGCGGATCGGCGTGCTTTTGCGGTATCGGGGCACATTGCGAGCACTTTTGGTCGAGTAAGGCTGTCGCCGACGGTGCGTGTTGGGGGGTCGTATGCGAGCGGGGATGATGGGGCTGGGGAGTACAAGCAATTCGATCCGATGTTGCCCGACGTACGGACGTTTTACGGGCCGGCGAGCTTTGTCGCGGGGTCGAACCTCGTGGAGGGGCATGTGCGGTTGGGGCTGGTCCCCTTTGCCGATACGGCGCTTTCGTTTGGGTACCATATGCTTCGTCTGGCGGAGTCGAAGGGGGAGTGGCTCAATGGGTATCTTCTGCCAGTGGGACGGGGCTCGACGGGCTCGGCGGATCTGGGTCATCAGGGCGATGTGGGATTCTCGTGGGTTCCCTGGAGTCCTGTGACTGTTTCATTGGGGTACACGCTTCTTGTATTGGGGGATGGGGCGAAGGGGGTGATGGGGACGCAGGGGAGGGGAGGTGCGGTGTCGAGCACGTTGGTGAGTCCGCCGTCGCTGACGCAGTACGGGTTTCTGCAGATCGGGGTACGGCTTCCCTGAGGTCGCTGAGCTCCGACCGCTGCCATGGCAGCGAAGCCGCAACGCGATGTGGGGCGATCATTCAGAATGCCGAGGTCTAGGAGCTCGTGTAGAAGGGTGAGCGTCTGGGTTGCGCCCGCCATCATCGCGCTCTCCGCTGTCGCGTACCTACTCACGGCCGCACGCAGCGTCCTCGGTGGCGACAACGGCGAGTTCGCCACGCTGTATGGCTGCGGCGGCGTTGCCCACCCGACGGGCTATCCTCTTTACGTGCTCTACCTGCGCTCGCTCTCGTGGCTGCCGGCCACCTCCCCTGCGCACGGTGCGGCCCTTGCGACGGCGCTGCTCGGGGGGGCGACGACAGCGGTTCTCTACCTCGCGTGCCGCGCTTTCGGCGCCTCGAGGGGGAGCGCGGCGGTCGTGATCGCAACGCATGCCTTCTCCGCGCCCATGTGGATCGCGAGCACCCACGCCGAAGTGTTCGCGCTCAATGCTCTCCTCGGCGCGGCCATCCTGCTTGCCGCCGGCACCGATCGGCTCACCGGCGCGTCGCGTGCGATGACCCTCGCCGCGCTCGCCGGGCTTGGGCTCTCGAACCACGTCTCGATCGTGCTGCTTGCTCCGATTGGGATCTACGGCCTCGTTCGGGGTGTCCGCGAGGCAACGGCGCGCGCACGCACCTTCGGACTATGCGCGGTCGCCCTCGTTTTCGCTCTCTCCCCCTACGTCTATGTCGTGCTCGCATCGCGCACGCCGGCAGACCGCTTCGTGTGGGGAGCGGCTAGCGATTTCCAGGGGCTCCTGCACCACATGCTACGCGTCGACTACGGCACCACGACCCTCGCGCTCGGAGCGCACCGGAGCGATCGACTTGGACAGGAGCTGCTTCTCGTTCGAAGCCTCGTCGTGGGTCTCCTCGGCCTCCCGCTCGTCGCGATCGCGAGCCCATTGCTCGTCCATGCGCGCTTCGACAGCTCGACGCGCACGCGAACGCTCTCCCTGCTTGCGTCCTTCGCGCTTACGGGGCCAATCTTCGTCGCGCTCTTCAACCTCTCGATCAGCGGGCTGGACCGGCGCATCGTCGAGCGGTTTCACCTGCTGCCGCAAGTTGTTGCCTGCGTGGTCATCGCCCCGGCGATCGACCGAGTCCTCAGTCGCTGGCTCGCTCGCACTGTCGTCGCGACCGCGCTCGCGATCGCGTGTGGGGCCGGCGCAGCGGGACTGTCGCTCGAGGAGGTCCGCGTGCACCACCTGCCCGACGTCGAACGCTACGTTCGCGACACGCTCGAGAGGGCGCCGCCGCACGCGATCGTGCTAGGAACCGGTGACCATCGTTTTGGCGCCTTCAATTACGCGCGGCGTGCACTCCATCTTCGCGAGGACGTCCTCTACATCGACGCGTACCTGACGCTCACATCTTGGTACCGCGCGCAGGTCGGTCGGGAGGTCGGTATCGAGCTTGTAGCACCGCAAGGCGGGAGCATGTCGACGAAGGCCCTTGCGAGCCAGCTGATGTCGACCGGGCGTCCGCTCCTGCTAGCCGTCGTCTTCACGGAGGCGATCCCTCGCGCCTTCCCGACGTATCCGATAGGCACGCTTTATCGCGTGGTCGGCTCGCCCGCCGAGGTGCCGGACCCCGCGACCCTCGAGCGAATGAACCGCGAGGTCTTTGCGCACATGCACCCCTCCGCGGTCCCACCTCCGGCCGACTCGTGGGGGGCGGACCTCTGGCCCGCGTATGCGCGCCCCTGGTTCGCCCTCGCCGACGCTTTCCGCGAGCAGGGGGACCAAGCCCACGCGCAAGAGCTCGATGCGATCGGGCGATCGTTTTCCGTCGCGCCGCCCTGAGTCCTCCTCCCGCGCTGGCTTGGACTCATGGCGCGGCGGTACCTGTGCGTTTCCGCCCCTCCGCCTCTTGCAACTGATTGAAACGCTCGCCGACAGTCGTTCCTCGCGGCCTCGGTAGCTTCACATTGGGCGCAGTAATGGGAACTACCGGCAAGGTTGATTCGAACAGAAGCCACTGCCCCGAATGCGCCACTAGGCGCGCCTCGGGCGAAAAGAAGTATTCGAGCATCATCAAGGAGCCGACGCTATGGGAATTGGCGAGAACATACCGAAATCGAGTCATGTCGTGGGACGGTACTGTGTTGCCGCGGTTGGCAAGGAGCCGGAGCGCTGGCTCGTCCCAGCGGTATTGCGGAGCCATGCGTATGGCCGACACAGTGGAATCCGTGAGGGACAGATGGAGCCGTCCGCCACGTACGGTCACGGCCCGAGCTCCGGCCGCGACAAAATTGAAACGGGTGTGCCGGAGGTCCGTGTCAATCGTCCCATCGAAATGAAGCACCGCGCTCTGCCGTTCGATCAAAGGCAAGATGGCGTCGAGCTCCGTGTATCCGCGGTGCGACTCCACAAAGGTCGGCCATACTGAGAAGAGCATGCCTGGCACGGACACACTGGCCAGAAGGGGAATGAGCTTTGACACTTGCTGGTCATGGGAACCTCGCGAGCCGACAGAGAGCATGCCTAGAACAAAGGCGGGCGCAAGAAACCGATGGTGCACGTAGGTAGCGCCGTTCCAGCTTGCGGGTGCAACGAGGTAAAGGAGGAAACAGACCCCCGCAAGAAGCTCGTAGCGAAGTGTGCCGATTCTTTGTAGCGTGCCTAAGGTCTCTTCGGATTGGTCTAGGCTTCGCCACACCGTCACACGATGGATAAGCAACAGGAGGAATGCGAGAGCAGAGAAGGAGAAAAGACAGTAGTCGAGAAAGGTTTCCGATCCCTTGAAAATTGCCGAAGGCATCTCCTTGATTTTGTCCCAAACTGGAAAGAACGTTGTGGGAATAGCGTCTAGCGTCGGGGTCATGAGCTTGCGCTGGTAGGCCAGCTGCAACAGCGCCATGGCTACACCCAGAATGACAGGAAGGGACCTCAGCACCACCTGGCGTAGACGAAGCGGATAGCCAATCTGGAACAAGAGAAGGGCTCCGAGGAACACGAACATCATGAGCTCGTGGGCGAAATACAGCACAACCACGGCTCCACTGGCTTGGAGACAGTGTCTCGTGTCTGGTGCCTCGTCGAGCTTGTCCACCAAGGGGAGGGCCGCAAGAAGAATTGCGAGCCCCAGGATGTTTGCTGCGAGTCCCCAGGAGAAAAGCCAACCAAGGGCAACAGGCGCAACCAGAAGCGGGGTCCAAGAACTGACGCGCAGATGTGCTGCGAGGCGCAAGGCTGCAACGGGAACGGCAAACACGGAGACTGCTACGACGATCTTGCATGCCCAATCGACGGGAACTAAGAGGGAAAGAACGTAGGAGAGAAGATGGAACAGTTGGTTGGGGTGCCCCAAGTTGAGCACATAGAGACCGCGGGGGGCATACTCCGGATCGTTGAGATGGCGAAGCAGCCCCACAACCATCTCGTGGAGAGGCAAATCGGTCATGGGCGGATAGCGAGCAATGAGCACCGGAGCTGCCATGAGGGCTCCTGCGAGCCACGCAAGGTGGGCGTGCCGAGGAAGGCTAGGTACGGTCATCGGGATCATTCGTCGCCACCGAAACAGATGCTGACAAAAAAGGAAAGGCGTCGGACTCGAGAGGGAGCCCAACGCCCGTACCACCCTTAGGGCGGTTGGGACTATTCGTCCGGTTGATTTTCCGTAATCCCCCCGAGCGAAACCCCACCGTTGGTGGCATTGCCAATCATCGTGAACGTCGAATAAGTAGCATTCCCATCTAGGTCGCCGAGGGCCGTTACTGTGAAGGAGCCCGTTTTAATACTCCCGGTCAGTGCGTAATTGTACTGGTAATAGACAGCCTGGTCCATGACGAACCTAAGGCACGTCCAGCCCTGGGTGGAATTGCCGGTCCACAGCCCTGAGGTAACCGTCTTTCCAGATTGGGGGATGGCAGTAGGCACCGCAGCGGCATTCCCACACAATCCTTTGGTCGTTGCGCCAGTAGAGTCGGTGCGCTCCATCTCGTAGGCGATGACCCCACCCTGGCTGATCCCACCCATTGTGTTCCTTGCCTCAGCGCTCTTCGCATTCGTGATATAGCGTCGAACTCCGAAGACAGCGAGCACTGCGAGGACACCGATAATGGCAACCACGATCATGAGCTCGATCAGCGTGAACCCTTGCTTTGCTTTCCGAATTATCGCCATTCCCATACCCCATTCCCTTCTTTTCGGTCGTCGAGCCACTGTGGTCGGGACCCGAGATTATCTCGTGTCGATTGCGTTAGCATCTTGCGTGCCAAGGTCAAGTTTCGCTCCTTTCTTTGAAAACCGCCCTGCCACGGAGACAATTTTTGTCCTCGTGCCGATCCAGACTGACAAATCTCGCCCGTTGCCAATCTCCTACTCCCAACCACCCTTGCACCATCACACTCGGCTGTCCGCACGCGCAAGCTTTATACAAACATCGACCCCCCGTTGGCATCACTCTTCCGGGTTCGTCTCGGAAACGAGCGCGTCGAGCGTAATTCCACCCCCAGTGACCACCCCGTTCATGAAGAAAGTCGACTGTACCCCGTTTCCGTCCAGGTCCCCGAACGCCGTTGCCCGGAAGGACGCGGACGCCCCCTCACCGAACTTGGTGTAATTATATTGGTAATAAACAGCGGAGTCCATCGTAAACATGAGGCAAGGCCACCCCGTCGTGGGATTGGCGCTCCGCCAAAGGCCCGAGGTCGGGACCTTCTCCGCCTTCGGTACGCTCGCTGGAACCGGTATCGCCGACTCGCATAGGTCCTTCTTGGTTCCGCCGTTCGCAAGCACCCACTCGAACTCGTACGAAGCGAGCGTGCTCTGAGCGATCCGCCCCACCGTGTTTCGAGCTTCTGCAGCTTTAGCGTTCGCAATGTACCGTTGAACGCCAAAAACGGCAAGCACCGCTAGAACGCCGATGATGGCGACCACAATCATCAGCTCGATCAGCGTAAACCCTGCCCTGGTCCTCCCAAGCATCCTGCGCATGGACCTTTCCTCTCGACCCGGCCTAGCCCGCCTGGAATCGTGCTTCCGTCACGATCTCGGGTCCCTCGGTTTGGTTCTTAGCATCGTTCATACCAAGACGCGGTGGTGTAGCTTTGCGTCAGTGCGCAACCCACCGCGGTTTCGATGGTGACAATTATCGTCGACGCTCGTCCCGCCCCGCGCAAGCACCGGGCTGGTTACGCTGCTCTCGCTTGCTTGACGGTGCCCTGGGTAGGTCGGTAGGTAGCCTCCGTGGTTCGATACCGTTCGACTTTGGGTTACCGGGCATCCCTCTTCTCTCCCATTCCTGCCATTTGTTTCCTTTTCTTGTATTGTATTGGCATAGGGATCCTTTGGTTCCAAAAGGGGCCACCCGACCAGGAACTGCTCGCCAGCTGTGCCACGTGCCAAGATCTCTTGCATGACGCCGTCGCCGAACATGGGTTTCCCTGGTGGAGCTCGAACTTCTTGAATGGACACTCCAACGCCGGAGCGCTCCCGTCAATCCTTAGCTGCCCCTTGCTTGTGGCCTCGAGCGCGCTCTTTGGAATGGCCACCGGCGGAAAACTGGTGGGACTGCTCTATTTGTTCTTTGCCGCATGGGGAATGCTCGCTCTCCTGCGGCGCCTCACCCGCTCTTGCTCCGTCAGCCTCGTGGGGGCGCTCTTCTACGCGGCTTCCCCGAGCATGGCACTGAGCCTCGGAGCTGCGGAACACATGCCAGTCGCGTGTGCGTTGGTGCTTCCGCCTCTCATCGCTGTCGCACTGCTGCGGCTCGAAGAACACACCACCCCCGTTCGTGCCGCCGTTCTCGGCCTGCTCCTCAGCATCCTTGCCCTCGTGTATTTCAAAGAGTTCCTCCTTATTCTACCGTCGTTTGCGGTCGTGGTTGTGGCGCTTCTGGCGGTGAACCGCCGACGCAAATTCGTGAAGGGGCTCCTGATCGCTGGGCTCGTCCTCTTCTTCTGTGTGGTTCCCCTCCTTCTTCCGTTGCTCCGTGAGGAGCGCTGGATGGCACTGTTTCGTCTCGATTCCATTGACGCGTGGCAACAGGCTTACTCTGCCCCCGGCTTCTTTGCCTGGTTTGCCCGCAAAGAATGGATCGTAGGCGAGCCCGCCCACGGTGGAGTCTTCTACCTCAGCGTGCTTGGTGTTGCGGGACTCCTCTGCGGACTCGGGAGTTCACAACAAGGCAGGCAGGGGCCCTTCGTGCTGTGCCTTGGCCTGATGCTGCTCTACTTCTGGCTGTCCTTTGGGCCGCGAGATGTCCTGAGCGCATCCCGTATGCTCCTTGACCTGCGCCAAGATTGGCTCGCTCGTTGGACCGTCAAGTTATCTGTGCTGGTTCCCTTTCTGCTCTTGGCCTGGATATGGCCAAAGCATCGATTCTGGTGGGTCGTCGTCGGGCTTCTGGGATCAGTCTGCGTGGTTGTTCCAGGATTCCGAGTCCTCGAGCTGATCCCAGGGTATGACCAGATTCGCGCCCCCTGGTCCCTCTGGTACCTCCCAGGCACCTTTTTCCTAGTGGTGGCGGCTTCCCTCGGACTTGCCCGCGGATTCAAACGGTTGCCATCGGTGGTGCGTCCCGTCGCTTTGGTCGTTGCCCTTCTCGTGCTTCTGGTTGACCTCGGGCCCTATCGCCGCGCATTCACTGTCGGCACCGTCAGCAGCCGCTGGTGGGACGACTTCCACGAAGTAGAAGCACGCCTCCAGAGCAATCCGCTGCAAGGACGAGTCATAGCAGCGTTTTCCAACTTCGTGTTCGTGACCCTCCCCCTCACCACGGGAAAACCTCTCGTCCCGGGGTTCCAAATCTACTTTCACCTCTACAAACACTTGCAATTGGTCCGTGAGTCGACCACTACCCTGCGCTGGTTTCGCCTGTTTTCGACCTTCGGAGGAGCTCCCTTCGTGCTCATCGACAAGACATCGTCGGACATCGACATCAATATCCTTCGTACCGCGCTGCCCGAACGTTGGGAAAACGAGTCCTTCCTGCTGCTCACCAATCCTTCGAGCTTCGGCCTCGCCTACGGAACCTCGAACGTGGCTGAGGTCCCTGCGTTTTGCCCGCCCAAGACCTACCTTCAGCTGGCGTCCTTCGGAGTAGTGGGGGTCGCATCAGCAAGCGCAGAGCCTTCCTCATGCCGCTTTGCACTGCCAGACCCGTGGATCCCCCCTACCACCAAGCCCGCAGCTCGGCTCCTCCGGCATCGCCCAAGCGAAATGAGCATCGATGTGGACCGCGATGGCGGTGAATGGCTCGTCGTCACCGAGGCCTACCATCCCGATTGGCGGGTAAGCGTTGACGGGAAAGACCTCCCTGTCGTCAGAGCCTTCGGAGCGATGTTGGCGGTTCATCTCGCGTCAACCCCTGCCACGGTTACCCTGCGCTTCGTACCACCTTGGTGGTACAACGCCTCGCTGGGCGTGGCGGGCGTGAGCTGGCTCGTTGTCGTGCTCTGGCTGGTCCGCTCTTTGTTGCTCGCCAAGCCAACGCAACTGCACTGAGCTCGTCACGGTGCCGGGCGCTCGTTCGAAGGAGGCGGAAGATCGCGCCGAACGGCCTGAAACATCTCGAGCTGCGGATAGAGCTCCAGCCCTCGGGCCAGTGTCTTTCTCGCCTCTTCGATCTTGCCCATGCGAAGCTGCACCATGAGCAGGTTCTGCATGCTCCCCCGGTTCGTCGGCGCCAGCGCCAGCGCTTGGATAGCGAAGCCCTCCGCCTCCTGGAATCTACCAAGGCGGATAAGACAGCCTGCCACGTTGTGGACCGCCCGCGCGTAGTCTGGCTTGAGCACAGTCGCCCTCCAAAAGTGGGGCAGCGCAGCTTCGCAGCCGGCTACACGCTCCACCTCAACGCCCAGGTGGTAGTGCGCCAAATGGTTCTCCGGCTCCAACACCGTGTCTGACTCAAAGAGCGCCACACCATCGTGCCACGTTCGAGCGAGGCTCGCAGTATTGCCGGCTGCAAGCAGCATCGGCAGCCCACAGGCCCCAACCAGCGCCTTTTGCAGCATCGGTCGAAGCCGCAAGACAGCCACTTCTGCCAAGGATGCGAGCGACAGCACCAGTCCAATGGTCGGAAAATAGCCGTAGCGATTGCCCCACATGCCCAGCATTGGCAGCGACAACAGGTGCGGCGAGAGTCCCAAGAGAAACCAGCAGAGCCCCAAGAAGACACGGCTTGCAGGACCCCAGCCCGCCTGCCGCCTCTCCATGCGAACCCATGTCGCAGCGCCAACGAGCAATGCGCCCCAGCCTGCCACAACCGCTGCGCTGGTACCAAGCGAATACGGAACAAATATTCGCGTCGTCGTGCCATTGGTGAAGAGCACCGCGTACTTGCCGTACTCGCCAAGCAAAGTCCCGTAATTGCGTAGGTGCTCGGCTGGGGAGGCGTAAAGCTGTGCGCTCGCCCCAGAGATAGCAAGCTCGTGTCGAAGAACCCACGCCGCTCCGAGGCCACAAAAGGGGGCGGCGCAGGCAATCGCGGTGCGGCGAACGGATGGACCATGGACCGCTACCACATAGGAAAGACACGTGGCCAAGGCAACCAGTGGGACCGCTGCAACGCTCGCCTCCTTGCTGATGAACGCCCACATGCAGAAGAGTCCAACAAGGACGCTGCGCAGTACGTGCTGTCCCATGGTCGTCGCAGACGCCGCTAGCGGCCCAACCAGCAGCGCGCCTAGGGCAAAAGTCACCGCGATCGTGTCATGCCGGCCGCACAGAAGCATGGTCGGCTCGGCCCCGAGCGGGTGGACAGCGAACGCTGCCGCCCCCAATGCGACCGCCCCAATGGAGAGCCGCACACGGGCGAGCACCAGCGCAACGAGAGCAACGTTGATCGTGTGAAACAGAATGTTGACAAAGCGAAGCCAGATGAACGCCGTCGAGATCCGAAATTGCAGCCACAAGGTGAGCAGCGGAATGGGATGATAAAACTGCGTCTTTTCATACCCCGCTCCCTCCAGGAGCTCCGTCGCAAAGACTCGATACCAGCCATTATCTGCGCGCAGCAGTGGATGATCGCGCACCAGGTGAATGTCGTCCCAGAAAAACGACCCGCGGGCGTGCGGACCGTAAAGGACCAGCGGTGCCGCAATGACCGCAAGCAGCAAAAAACCTCGGCTGAGGTCCTGTCTCGTGAGCAGCATCCGCCTATTGTCGACGACGCGACAGGCAGGCACAAGGCCCTTGTTCACCGGGACGCCCAAAGTCGCACGCGCCGAGTACCCGCCGGCACCGCAATCGCCGCAAGCGCGCCGTAGACAGGCACAACCACCGATGTACTGGATAACCCGTCCCCCTCGGCACTGGCACGCAAGGCCTCAATGAAGTTCGTGGACACCGTCAGAAGACACGGCCCGTCCACAACCACAACCTCCACCTCAATGGCCGGAGCGCCGCGCGCTGCATCGACAGCCGCCACCTGTGCACCACTGCACTCCACAAAGGGCGCCAGTCCCGTCGAACGAGCGCGCAGCACGGGATCCGATGCGACCAGCCATGCAACTTCGTGCAGACGCTCCGAGAGCTCGCCCGGGCCTTGCCCCAACCGCTGCCCAAGGTCCGCAAAACTGCCAAGGAGCTCCACACGCCGGCTGAACCAGGCCGCCCCCGCCGTCGGACCAGGACGCAGAACCCTAACCTGGCCAGCCCCCGCAACAAGAATGGTCCGCACGTTGTACAAGCAACCAAGCACACGATAGGTTTCCGTGCCCGGAGTAAGCACAAGAAGGTTTGGAACCTCCGGAAGACCAGCGCCCGTCGCGTTCGCCAGATCCCGGAACCGGCGCGTCGGCCACCCGTAGCCCTCAACCGACGACAGCCCTGCAAAGAACGCTGCATTGGGCCCGAAGGTGCCGTCCTCTTCGTCCCGAACAATCGCCCGTTCCAGGGTCGAGTCGAAGGAAACGCCCTGGGCACGCGCAGCTCGCTGGATCGCAGCTGGACGATGCTGGAGATTTGACGCATCGGGCAGCCGCGGCAGCCGGTCGCTGAAAGCTTGCACGCTCGCACAGCCGAGAACCCACAGAGGGATTGCACCTGACAGAAGCCGGCCACTCAACTGAGCACCGACTACGAGTAGGATCGTGCTCCATGCAATGATCTCCCCGACCGCAGGTCCGCAGAGCAGCGTGACAGCCGCTACGGCGATCGCAACCGCACGGTGCACCGGAACCGAACCCTTGCTATGACCAGGCGAATTTGCGAGAACAGCCGCCAGGGCTACAATGGGAAACAACAGTGCGAAGGGCAGTATCGCCCGTCCGGCCACTCGAAACGCTCCAAGGCCGGGAATGTGTAGCAGGAGCGTCGAGACCGGAGACACGTCCGCACTAAAGAGCACCGCCCCTAACACCGCCCAGAGCATTCCGAACCCAAGGACACGGGCCCTCTTCCATGGAACAACTGCTAGCAACGCAAGGCATGGCCCGAGCGCGTAGTGAACCTCGTGTGCATAGCGCTCAGGAGAACTGCCATCAACCCATCTAGGTGTCCAAACAATGGAGGCTGCCCAGTCCCTTGCAGTCGTGACAAGAAACTTATAACCCTCCATGTCACCCGCCGATCGCAGCGAATCGGAGCTCCGAAGGGTTCCGATCATGACCGCAAGCTTCGGGATGGAAAGTCCAAGGGCCAGGACCATCGGAACGACCACATAAGCAGCTTCAAACCACCACCGACAGCGACCGTCCGGAGCCCTTAGCGCAAGAAGCCCCGCAAGGAGCGGCGTTCCAAACACAAGACTGTAGAGCACAATCTGGTAGCCGTGTGACTGGAAGGCATGCAGCAGTGCCAGGATGGCCAGGAGCATCAGAACGACCGTCGCCTGACGCGCACGGACGGCCAGCAGCAACGCCGTAGCCGAAAGCAGCGCAAGCAGCCCCCATAGAAGTGCCATGTGACCCTGGGCGTAGCGCCATCCTAGCGTTGGAAGGAACGCAAAGACGGCGGGAAGGGCGGTCCAGTGTGCCATGACCTCGATTGGAGGACTTGTCCCCAGTGTCAAGCGCTTTTGCTGGTCTTGGAAGAGAACCTGGAGCGAGAGGGTTGCACGGGTCGCAAGGTACGCCATGAGTGTCTGCGTGGCGAGGGCCATGAAGTTGTAGGCTGAATGCGGAGCCAAGCCTAGCTTCGCGCCCCAGACCACAAAAGGCGGCGTGCCGTAAACGCCGTGGAGTATTACGCCGCCGAGCACTTCGGGGGTGTAGAGCGCGTGGGTCCAGTCGCCGTGTTGGTCCTGCAGGACGCGGGCGAAAAGGACATAAAGCGTGGCGTCCGATGCCCCCGTTAGGTTGTCCAGGTGCCATCCAAGAACCAGCCGCCATCCGAGCAGCGTGACCAGGGCGCATGTGGCCAAGCGGAGCAGCTCGAGAGCCTCGAAACGTACCTTCCATTGCACGCGGACACCCTACACCGGGCTCGGCGCGTAGCAAGAGGTCATGTTAGGGTGATGTGCATGGTCACTGGCGCGGTATCTAGGCACTCCTCAGACGGCGTGGTCCTTTCGGCGTGCCTTGGCGTCGTGGTTGTCGTCGGGCTCTTGATCTTCGCACAGGTCGGCGGGTTCGCCTTCGTGACCACAGACGATACCTGGCTTATAGCAGGCAATCGCACGGTCACCGCGTGGTGGAGCTCGACGCTGCGTGAGCGTCTGCTCACCCCAGAGTTTGGATACGCTATCCCTGTCACGGTCGCATCGTTCGCCCTGGACTGGACGCTCTCGGGCGGCAGTCCCACTGCTTTCCATTTGGTCAACCTTGGCCTTCACCTTGGGTGTTGCTCGTTGGTGTTCCTCGTGCTTGCGCGCAGGGGGCATCCAGTCGCAGCCGTGGCTGGTGCGCTGCTCTTTGCCGTCCATCCCGTGCAAGCCGAGACAGTCGCGTTCGTCACGCAACGTAAGGACCTCCTGGCTGCACTGTTTGCGCTCCTGGCACTCCATCGGCTGCTGCGCGCGCTACCGGACTGTCCGCGATGGCGCGACGTGGCATGGATTACCGTCTTCGTCGTGGTCTCGGCGCTGTCCAAGCCCGCTGGGGCGTTCGTGGGGGTGGTCCTTGCAACCATCTGGGTACTGCAGCGCCCTGGCGACGCAAGGCGCACCGTCTGGCGTGCGATGGCCTCACTGTCCGCCATACTGTGTGCGAGTGTCATGTGGCTAGACCTTCGGATCGCGATGGCCACACACCTCGGTGTGTCCGATCCCGGGACTCCACTTCCGTTGCGCGTCGGCCTTGTCGGAAGCACGCTTTGTCACTACTTGGAGGTGCTCCTCGTGCCTTTCGACTTGGCTCCTAAGGTGCTGAGGCCCGTCGCACCGGACTGGATGGCGGTGGGGCTTGCAGCGGGCGTTGTCGCTCTGGCCCTCGGGTTTCTGTTGTACGCGGTGCGAAGACGGCACACACACACGCTGGTCGCGCTTGTTTGGGTCTTTGGTACCTACTTGCCCGTGTCCAATGTGCTGCCTATCCAGCGCTACGCGGCTGACTGTTTGATGTACCTTCCCATGGTGGGCCTGGCGCTTGGCCTGGGCTTCTCTATCGACACGCTGCTTCGCTGGCGAGGACATCGGGCTGTCGTTGGGATTGTGCTCGGAGCGACGGTGCTTTGGCTTTCCGGTCTTGCGGTTGTCTGCCGGATGCAGGCGTCGGTGTGGCGCGACGAGGAGACGCTCTTCAGAGCTCTCTACGTTATCTATCCGACCAACATTGACGCGGTACGGGAGTACGCAGACCTCCTTGGACAGACCGGGCGTCCCGAGGTATCGGACCGTGTGTGGCGCGCCTACTACGCTGGGGCGTTGCGAGCTGACCCGCAGAACATGGTGGCCCGGCACCAAGTTCTGCGCCGCCTGCTTCAGCGCGGCTCGGTTGCAGAGGCTCGACAGGTGCTCGACAGCACTCCACTGACCGCACAGGCAAGCATGGCGTACCTTGAGGCGAGCCTCGAGTGGGCAATGACAGCGCAAGACTGGCCCGCCGCACGCGCCGCTGTCGAGGCCATGCTGCGAATGGACCCGGACAGTCCCAGGCGAGCGCTGCTTCCGGCTCTCGAGGCACAGACACGCTAATGCGCTGCCATGACCACGGATCCAAGTGGCGCACGTTCCTGGATGGCAACGGGGATGAAACTAAACCAAACCCATATTGACTACCGCTGGTCCGACTGGGTCCGAACCGCGATGCCAGCGACCCAGGGCTACCCACCCGTGTGCGGCGTTGCAGAGAGGGAACCACGGCTTTTCCCTCCGATGGAACGGACCCCACGCGTTGATCGGCAGCACCACAGTGGCGAGTCAAAACAGCCCAGGGTGGGTCACCGTGGGTCGCGCTGTGTCTGTCGTGGGGAGCGCTACTCCTGATCAGCTGTTCGGGCCTGTCCATCAAGAGAAGGCAACTCGCTCAGTTTCGTTGCTTTCATGCAAGACTTCTGTCCAAAGCGGACTCTCAGGCCTCGTCAGCTGGATGGCATACGCTGTCCCTGTTTGTTGTGAAGATTGCTGCCGCTCCGATCCCCCACAGCAACAGCAACGGAACCAAGCTCCACAGTCCACGCAGCCCCATCCACTCTCCCCAGTTGAACGCGTCGTCTTCGTGCCCCGGCAACGCGACCGCTAGACTGATGGTTCCGCGTCGTGATAGTGCCTTCTGGCTTACCAGACCGTTAGCCGCCAAGGGGACGACGATCTGTGCAATTGGCTTTCGCGGATCAAGCGTTGAAGGCCTTGACTGTTGGGGGCTGCTTGGGTTGTAGTCAGGCAGTTCAGGCATCACGACCGTTACCAGCGTGCAGATTATAACAGATGTGAGCAACAGAACCGTAGCACTGCCTCGTAGTGTGCTGCGTAGCAGTTTGCTGCCCCTGTCGCAGGCATCGAAAGCGAAAGCGAGCGGGAACGCTGCGAAGGGAATGGCAGGCAGGAGGTATCGAGGTCCCATCGCCGCACCACCGTCCCATCGCTGGTAGCTGGCCGAGAGTAGCCACAGGTACAATGTGACGAGGATGGACAGCGCGGCTTCGATCCGGCGGGAAGGCTTCCACGCTAGTGCGGTCCAACCTATTGGCACCAAGACGAAGACTGGGGACAAGGGAAGGAGGCCGCGAAACTCCCCTATAAGCAGCTCGAACATGACCATGGGGTCGGGTAATCCGATGCCGAAAAAGCCGCGGCCCATCACGTTCCTGAACTCGGCCATGGACAGGTGCTGGTAGCTGAGCGACATGGGAGAGCCGAAGCAGACCGTATTGTATGAAGCGAAAAGTCCAAGTGGCACCAACGCAGCCAGCACGAACGGAATCGTGGACCGCCAGTGGATGCGTAGAAGTGCGTAGAGAAAGAGCGCGGCGGCGATGAGGGCAGCAGGGTATTCTGAGATTGCTGCCCATCCAGCGAGCCCCCCTGCAGCGGCAAGCATCCACCGTCCCCATGGGTGCGTGGGGGAGACATCTGCACGGCAGACAATGAGCGAGAACGCTAGCAGCAGGCAAGACGCCACGAACTGGTGGCCCATGAAGAGAGTCGAATACGCAAGCGCGTGGCTGCCGAGGGACCATGCCGTAACCGCGAACAAGGCCCCAACCATCGACGCGCGCAGGTGTCTGAGCAGCAGGTACATCGCAGCCGCTGCGGCAGCTGACAGCAAGGACACGGTCGCCAGCGTGGCGACGTACATACCATTGCGCTCGGCGATGGCGTCCCATGGTTCTCTTCGTAGAACGTAGTACATCGCGTGGGCCGGGACCGCGGCAAACGACAGGCCTGGGGCCTTGTCGGAGTAGTGGGAATCGCCAACGTTGGCCTTGTCGAAGGTGTTGTTGTGGAATGCCTCGATGGAGAGCGTCCGGTGCTCAACGATCGCGCGGGTGAGGTTGTAGCGGGAGTTCTCGTTGGGGCCGCCGCCTTGTACGAAGTATGCAAAGGATAGAAACGCCAGTACAAAGACGTATGCTGCGACTCGATGATCTTGCCGAACGGCGTAAAGTCTCATCCACAAGATGCTCACTCACAATCTGGCAAGACGAGGACCGATGGACGGCTCGGCCCGATGGAACGACCGTGCGACAGCGCCGCAACTGGTTCGATGTGATGCGTTATCCCCCGCATTTTCTTCCGTGCCATTTGACATCAACCTACCCTGAACACTGCGTAGCACCACGGTGGGCGCACCGGAAGCATTTCCGCGCGCATCCCAGTAGCTTCGAGGCTGTGACGCAGGACGACAGCACGTAACCCTCCCACGAAAGCCCGAATGCTGTGGTATCGTCTCCGGTCATCGCTGGAGCACACGCGGTGGTATCCCGCTATCTTGAGCACCTCATAAAATGAGAGACACTTCGATGGAAAAATCGACTTGGGAGAATGCGATGGAGTTTCTGCGGCGAGCTCGAAGTGCATTTTCAAGCCGTTTGGCTTGGGCTGAGACGCGCAGGCACCTTCCTCTGCTCGCCGTGCTCACGGTGGCGGGGATCATCCGGCTAGCTTATTTGATCACGGCCAGTCGCGTGCCGCTATTCGATCACCCGAGAATGGACTCTTTCGAATATCACGAGGCAGGTCGAGCGATTGCAAGGGGCGATTTAGCGCTCGGACACGAGATCTATCATAACTCTCCGCTTTACAGCTACCTGCTTGGAATCGTGTACTCGATTGCTGGTGATGGTCCGTGGCCGATCCGACTGGTACAGCTGGTGCTCGGACTTGGAACAGTTGCATTGATTCATGCGTCAGCACAGCGTCTGTTTGGGGTACGATGGGCGTTGGCACTTGCGAGCTGCACGGCACTGTACGGTCCGCTCATCTATTTTGACGGGCAGCTCCAGGTGGATGGTGTGGCGGGGGTTCTGCAGGCGCTGCTGATTTTCACTGCGCTAAGGGCTTTTGATGAGCCTTCGCCGCGACGCTGGCTGCTGGCAGGTATCACGCTGGGACTCGCGGTCGTCGCAAGGCCACTGGCGCTTCTGTACGTGGTGCCGCTCGGGATTGCGGCTGGGCGACGGAACACATCATGGCGCGCGCGTATCGGACTCGCGATTGGGCTCGCCCTTCCTATTGCACCAGTCACCTTGCGCAACACGCTCGTGGCTGGGGAGGCGGTGCTCGTCACGGACTCAGGGGGGCTGAATCTATTTATTGGTAATGGGCCAGGGGCGATCGGAACATTTCGAGTTCCAGTGAGTGTCCCCGGAGCTACGCACGCGTTAGGTCAAATTGCGGCATTCCGAGCTGTGGCCGAGCAGGCCGCGGGCCGCAAGCTGACTGCCCGAGACGTGGATCGGTATTGGATCGAGAAAACACTTCGCTGGATCCGCAAGCACCCACGGCAGTGGCTGCGCCTGATGGGAGAAAAGTTCTGGCTGTTCTGGAATCGCCGGGAGTTGCCGAACATAGAGGACTACGAGTTCAACCGGCACATCAATCCAGTGCTGCACATGCCGTTCGTGCAGTTTGGTTGGCTCGCTCCGGTCGCGCTGCTTGGCTCGTTTGCGCTTCTGGTCCGTCGGAATCCCGCGGGACGGTTGGTGGGTGGTCTCAACGCGATCGGGTGCCTTGGGATCATCGCGGTCTTTGTTCTCGCACGCTACAGGATCGCAGTTGTACCGGGGCTCATCATCGCGGCTGGCGCTGGTGCCCGGACGGTCGTCGACTTAGTGCAAGGACGTCGGTGGATCTTGGTCGGGGGCGTGGGACTGATCGTTGCGGGTGGGGTTGTGCTGGCGCGAGCAGAGAAGCTCCCAAAGCCGTTCGATGACGAGTACTTCAAACTGGGCTACGTATATCATGTAGATGGACGGTTTGTCGAAGCCGAGCGCGCATATAAGGCCGCTCTTGCTCTGAACCAGGACAACCTCAGCGCGCACAATAACCTGGCCAGCTTGTACGACACGATCGGCAACATAGTGGCCGCCAAAGAGCATTGGCTAGCAACGCAAAGGATTGCCATATCGACTGGACATCCAGTCGAGCTCGAGCGAGCCCGCCGGCAACTATTGCGTGAGGAGCCTTGAGGGGTAGGCAATGAGGGCTCAGTCACGTTGACGTAGCCGCCGCCACCCGTGTCATGGACACGGCGCCCGCCCGCATACACATTCCCCGCACCGGAAGCTATTGGTTGAGGGCACAAGGGAGTCGGGTCCGTCCGAAAGTGCTGCGGGTCCGTCCGAAAGTGCTGCGGGTCCGTCCGAAAG
>CAITRH010000463.1 GCA_903894755.1 uncultured delta proteobacterium | reverse complement strand
TTGTGAACGCGCCAGATCGTGCGGGGGTGAGGTCCTCGGGATCGCCGGCGACGAAGTTGCGGTTCTCAAGATGGGGTTGGTTTAGAGGCTCGCTGGTCTCAGAGATCGGCTACCGTCGCGGACTGTGAATCTCCAAGAGCTCCGCCAGCGGCATTTAGTGTTCCTCGAGCAACGTCTCCATCTCGACGAGGCCCAGTGGCGTCGTCTCCTCGAGCCGATGATGGCTTCGCTTCTTCAGCGCCCCCTTTGCGACCTCGTTTCCGAACCGGCGCTCGAGCGTCTCCTCGATTCGGCAACCTCCCACGACATGGTGATGAGCGTTGCCAAGCCCATCGCCGCAGCCCTCCACGCCGAAATCGCTAGGGAGCTGCACGTCGACACGGCGCCGCTAGGGACCTACATCCCTACGACTGCGCGAACCAACATCGATGCGCTGCTCGAGCGTCCCCCCCTCATGAGCGAGTCCCTGGTGCGTCAGGTGCTCGTACAAGAGGCCCTCGAGGAGGTGCTCCGCGACGTACTGCATGACGCACTCAAAGAGTTCAACGAAAAGGTGAATCCATTTTTTGCAGAGTGGGCCCTTCCAGCGCTGCTGAAGAAAGTCTTTCCTCTGGGCGCGGGGACCGTTCTCAAGGCGCTTGGTGGGCTGCGCGTCGAGTTCGACAAGCGTCTCGATCCGGAGATACGCAAGTTCCTTCTTGGGTTTTCGAGCCGAGCGCTCCGCAAGGTAGCCGACATCGTGGTGGCCAAGCGCGAAGAGCCAGCATTCGTTGCGATCGGAAAGACGGTCGCGGCCTGGCTTTACGAACAACCGATGCAGGAGCTCGTCAAGAACTTCGACGCGCAAGCACGCACGCTTCTGGACACCATAGGCATCACCGTGAGTGCGCATGTTCTCGCACTCGAAAGTGTCCGAAGCCGTCGACGGGCAGTGGTAGGCGCCTTTTTCGAGCGTCATGGCAAGGAGCCGGTCGCTGAAATTCTCACGGCCTACGGGGTGGTGTTTCAACCCGACCTGGACTCTTTAGCGGCGGCTACTTGGTCACTCCTGCAACGGTCCATCGAAACGCCGGCGGTACGGCAGCTTCTTCTCGATCTCGTGACGTCGTTTTACGATGAGGAGGCCTCATCTTCGGAGACTCCCTGGGTGCAGGTGGGACAAACACCCTGAAAACGTCATTCCCGCTGCGTTGAAGGCTACCGCTCTCCAAAAGCTTTGCGCATACTGGCGGCCAGGAGCTTCAACTTGCTTTCTCGTCCCACCCGCCAATGCCACTGCCGCCGCTTGCTCGTCATGCTGCTCGCATTTTGCCCGTGTGCTGCCGGGCAGGCGGTGCAAGGTCGAGCGCCTACGGTCAGGTCCGAGACGAACCTGGGAGCACCTCGATTCCATGCGCCGGTCGACTGGGCGGAGTGGCTCGACGGGCTCGAGGGGGACCTGTGGACCGGACACGACCCTTGGCTCCTGTTTTCCCGCACCTGGAGCGCCCCACGCACCCGTGAGGTGGGGCTCGCGACGACGCGTTCCGAGTTTGCTCCCCAGCTCTCCTTTGTCGTGCGCGACTGGGGGGTCTCCCGCGCGCTGTTTGGCGGCTCCATGGGGGTTGCCGATCGGGTTCGCTTGAGCAGGTCGAGCCGGATGCTCGTGACGCGTTTCAGTTTCGACGCTCGCGCGTTCGCCCCCTTCGTTCATGTCGCGCTCGGCCAGTGGCGCATCGACACCGAGGTTCTCCCGGTGTTTGCCCGTGACGAATGGATGGCAGGCCAGCTAGCTCTTGGACTCGAGATGAAAGTAGGCGCCTGGGCGCTTGCGGGGCAGTTCGACTTCACCCGTCTGCATCGAGGTCCACGGGAGCTTCCAAGCCCCGTTGGAGAGCCGCAGATCTGGGGAGCGTTCGTCGGAGCACGGGCGCTGTTCTAGGCGCAAGCCTAAACCAAAACCATCTTGAAAACCGCAGATCCGATCTACCGCTTCCGCGCCCCAATATCGCGTAGACCTCACCCCCAACCCCCTCTCCCTCGACATCCTCCTTGCCCATGCGGGCAAGGACGATCGTCTTCGAGAGAGGGGGCTCGGAACAGTGGTGCACGAGGCTCTCCTCCCCCCTCGCTCGAAGA
>CAITRH010000462.1 GCA_903894755.1 uncultured delta proteobacterium | reverse complement strand
TTCTGCGTGTCCCTCCGCTCAGGTCGACAACACTTCGGACTGGACGCTAATCAATTACACCGCATGGTGCAGGACCTCGAGACGTTTCGTCTGAGCCAGTCCGGACTCCTCGACGGCCCAGGCGAGCCACTGAGCATTGATGCGCTTTTTGGCTACGATGGCAGCGTGGTCTCTGGCAAGACGCGGCTGTCGGTACTGAGCACAAAGGGGCTGCGTCACGCAGGGGAGGCGTCCTTCTGGCTGGCGCAGTTTCTCCTGCAGCTCGGTCGCTGGATGAACCGCCGCCCATCGGAGAAACTGCAGGGGGTGGTGTTTTTCGACGAGGCGGACATCTACCTGCCCGCTATGTCACAACCTGCGACGAAGGCGCCTATGGAGAACTTGCTCCGGAGGGCTCGGGCAGCGGGGCTTGGGATTGTTCTCGGGACCCAGAGTCCTGGGGATCTTGACTACAAGTGCCGTGACAATATCAAGACATGGATGGTGGGTCGCATTCGGGAGATGCGAGCGCTGGAGAAGCTGCGGCCACTCTTTTCGGGCAGCCGGGTGGACGTGGCCAGCAAGCTGCCATCGCGGGAGGCGGGGCAGTTTTTCCTGTTGAGTGGCGCCGAGGTGACGGGCTTTCTAGCGGAGTTGCCGGTGCTCCCGCCCGAGCAGCTTTCGGAAGGGCTGCTAGTAGAACTGGCACGGCAGGGAGCCCAAGGCGCTTCCTAGGAGCCATCGACCTTGCCCCTCCGTCGCCCTTGTACCCCTCCGTGGACTTCTGCGCCGATCCTGGGCGTCTCACCTCGTGATGCACTGCCCCAAGTGGCACGCTTCCGAGCTCGGAGAGCATGGTTGCCACTCAACGACCCCTCCCGCGCAGCGGTGCGCAGTGGGGGTGACGCGGTCGCCGAAGGTGAAGGAGCAGTAGTGCTGACCAAATTGCTCGCACGTGTCCGGGTGCGGCGAAAGGGCGCACGTCGCGTCTTTGCACGTACCCACCCCGATCCAGAAGTGCCTGCAGTCCATGTAAACGGACCAGGCATAGGACTCCGGATCGCTCGACACCTGTCGGCATTCCCATATCGCGTCGTTAAAGCATGTCCAGGGGCTGCTCCGGCCGCAGCTTCCAGACGCCACGGCTTTCGGTACGCACGCGTCCCTCACGCATTCCTGGCCTCCGCCCAAGCAGTTCGTCACGACCTCCCAGGTGAGCGCTCCGTTTACCCGGCGGCACTCCTCCAACTGACCGTTGGAGCACTCCCGAACCCCCTCGGGGCAGGTGATCCAGTCGCACGTTCCCGTCGATGCAACGCACGTGGTCCCGAGAGCGGCGCAGTCGTTCCGCTTGGACCACTCCCCTCGGTAGCAAGACTGCGACACGTCCCCCAAACACCGGTAGGCACCGTCCACGCACACGCTCGCATCCGCCGCAGCGTCTGTCGAAGCCTCCGGCGCCGCCTCTCCAGAAGCATCCGTGGCATCTCCCACTGCGCCATCCGCGACCGCAGCGTCGGGACCCGCGTCCGTTCCGCCGTCACTGGGCGAGCCCCTCACGCAGCTCCCGTCCGCGCACACGCCATAAAGCGGCGTTCCGTCGTCTTGGTTCCCACGTCGGCAGGCTTTGCCGCTGGTCTTCGTGTGCGAGCACGCGCCCCTTTTCCCCTGCGCCCCGTCCGCCCCCACGCAACGCGACTCCAGGCACTCGTTGGCCGTGGCGCAATCGGATTCGATCCAGCATGTCCGGTCCGCGTTGAACATGCACTCGCCTCCAGCGCACTCCCCAATGACCCCGACCTGGCTCGGATCGGTGCAAGGCTTCCCGTTCGAGACCCCGTAATCGTGCAGGCACAGCCAGCCGTTGTCACAAAGGTCCTCGGTGCAGGAGCGTCCATCGGTGCAATCGGCCGGGGTCACGCATTCCCGACGAAAGGACTCGCACTTGCCCGCGGAGCACTGGGAGAACTCCGTGTTGGGATCCTTGTCGTCGCAACTCGTCCCGCTTAGCTTCTTGTGCTTGCAGAGCCCTTCCAGGCAGGAGTCTTCCGTACACGTGTTGAGATCGTCACAGTCTGGCGCGCCGAAGCACTCCCTCGGCACTCCGCGGCAGTCACCGTTGGCGTAACACGAGTCCTGCACCGTGCTGGGGTCGCCGTCGTCGCACGGGTCGAGGATCTTGGACCAGGTATGCGTGCACACGTTCACGTCGCGGCAATTGGACCCATCGGGGTCGCACGCTCGACCCGGCTCGCATGCGTCTTTGCTGCAGGGCTCTCGCAGATTGCATTGCGCGTCCGCGCTGCACTCGGTGACCACCGCCAGCACGGCGAAGGGAGAGACCACCGGCGCGATGGTGGAAAAGGAGCTGGTACGGAACACCAGCGCCTGGTCGTAGTCTTGATTGGCAGCATTCGGCGCCAGACGCACCGGACCTTCCGTCCGCCCGGGCGGGACGCTCAGCACCACTGCTCCCGCTTCCGGACGCAAAAGGCGTGTGGGGAGTCCGAGAGCCCCGGGACGAGCGTCCGGACCCGACTGGCGATAGACGAGGAGAGACTGCGGGGCTCCCACGACGGCCTGCGCGTCGGGGAACAGCTTGGAGGAGATGGGGAAATACACGGTCACCGGTTTCAGCAGCGACAACCCGTGCGGCAGAACCTCCACCGTTGGGCCCAGATAGACTGCTCCGGAGGGCGTTGGGAGCTCGGCGGCCGCTCGCACCGAGACAGTCACCGAGGAGACCGAGAGCTCGTCGCCGGTGAAGATGATGCGAAGACCGGCCAACGGGCTTTGCGGGTCCCTCACCGCCACGACGGTGAACTCTCCTTGGCGCACTTCGACGGAGAAGGACGATGTTCCCGCATCTGGTGCTGCGTCCCCGGAGCTCGCGTCGGGCACCGTGACGGACGACGAAGAGCTGGAGCAACCTGTTTGGACGAGCGGGTAGAGCGCGAAGGCCAGCGCCGATGCGACGACCGGATGAAGAAGGGCTCGATGGGTCATGATTTCGACAGCTTAGGGGGAAAAGCCGACCGAGCTTGTCCGAGATTGCGTTTCTAAAAACCGAGGGACGGACATGTCGAAAGGCGCACGCCCTGCCCGATGTCATGGCCGGCCGACGAGCACGGACAGGCTCACTTCGAAGTCGAAGGTCATCTCGGCGATGGCTCGGAGCCGTCCGACCTCGAGAAGGTGCGACGGGAACAGGTCGAAGCCGCGCAGGTCCCGGGCCACGTAGCCGCTCTGCGGGAGCCATCCCTCGGTGAAGTCCCGCCACGCATCGAGCATGCGAAGGATGGACCCTCGGAAATCATAGACGGCGAACAGCCCCGCCTCAAGGAACTGTTCGCCGACATCTTCGGAAAGCGCGAGATCCTCGGGAACCACGATGCCCGCGTCGTATCGGGTGCGCCCCACCGGACCGGTCTCGCTGTCTTCGTAGCTGATCCCCAGCAGGGGGCCGGACACGTGGGTTTGTTCGACCCAACGGAGCAGGCGAATCCAGGTGAAGGGGACGGTGAGGTAGGAGCCGAAGTGCCGAAAGAACGCGACCCTCCGTGCGTTCATGGGCACGATGCGCACGCTGTCTGCTGTCCGCGGTGCGGCGCGAGAGCGGGTGGTTCCCGGAAGGTCCGGGTCTGCCAAGACCCAAGGAGCCACGAAGAAACGGCGACGGTACTCGGTGGGCGAGCACCGGTGGTGGTCGGTGAAGGCGCGGGTGAAACCGCTGTGCGTGTCGTAGCCGGACGCAAAGGCGATGTCCGTCACGGGGCGGTCCGTATAACGGAGCCAAGCGGCGGCCCGGGCCAAGCGGATGGTACGGACGTAGCGAAGCGGCGACTGGCCCACGTGGGAGCGGAACACACGGATGAAATGGAACGGTGACGTCGCGGCGCGGGAGGCGAGCTCCTCGAGGGTCCAGTCGTGGTGAGGACAGGCCTCGATTTCGAGCATGACCCGGTAAACTACGCGTCGACTGCAGGCGCTGGAGCCCCGTGCGTTGGTGGGCAGCCCCGCAGCCGTAGAGTCGGCTCGACGTGACGGTGTCAACGCTTGGAGGCCTTGTCGCCAAAGAGGGGAAGGCTGCGCACCAGCCACGAAAGCGACTCGGGATGGGGCGGCAGTGCGACCGGAGCCATGATGAACCCTCCAGGACGAAGCTCGAAGTGGAGCGCGGTCTGCCAGCCCAAGACCAGCTTGCGCAGGCTCGGCGTAATGGCACGCGCAAGAGCGTCGTCCGTGTCGGCAAACGAGGCGAAAAAGTGGTCGAAACGCGCGTCGCCGGTCCCTCGCCTCGTCAGGGGGACGACCTCGCCAAATAGAGCCGTGCCATCACTCGTGGCGGCCGCACGGGCGTCGATGCGAGGGTCCTGCACCACCGCGATCCACGCGCTCGCTTCCCCTTCCACCGAGCCCCAGAGGGTCGGGACCACGAAGCGCGCGACGGTGAACGAACCTCCTTCACCCGTGGACTCGACTACGTGCTCGTAACGGAGTGGCGTCTTGAGCGTGGCGTAGGGTTCCCAGACACGCATCCAGCGCTCGTCCCCCTCGGGGTTGTAACGAAAGCCCTTTCGTGCGGCGTAGTGGGCAATGAAGGGGATTGGCGCGGGAAGAACCACGTCGTCCGTACATACCTCGGAGCGGCTCACCGTGCCACTGGGAATCACCCCAGATGGAAGCCGCACGAGACTCCGGTCGTCGCGCGCCTCGGACGACACGTCCTGGGTGGCGGGGTCGCGCGTCAAGACATGAAGGCTCAAGGCTTGCGCCGGGCGGCACGCTTCGGTGCAGAAGAAACGGCGGGGACGTCGGAAGACGCATCGCTGCGCCCGGCGCGCACTAAATCGAGCAGCTCGCCATCGGTCAAGCGCGCCACCCCGTCGCCCCCTTCGAGCAGACTCGTCGCCAGCTCGCGCTTCTTGTGATGGAGCGCCAAAATCCTGTCTTCGATGGTATCGCGCGCAACCAGCCGATAAACGGTCACCGGTCGCAACTGACCAATACGGTGCGCACGATCGGACGCCTGATCCTCGACAGCCGGGTTCCACCACGGATCCAAGTGGACCACATAGTCGGCCGCGGTGAGGTTCAACCCAAAACCGCCGGCGCGAAGACTGATGAGAAAGGCGTCCGCCTCCCCTGCCTGAAACGCCTCGATGGCCGCCCGGCGCTTGCCAACCGGTGTGCTCCCGTCCAGGTACTGATAGGAGACCCCACGGTCGTCGAGGTAGCCGCGGACAAGGGTGAGATGGTCGACAAACTGACTGAACACCAGCACACGATGCCCACCTGGTAGGATCTCGTCGAGGAGATCGCCAAGCGCCGCAAGCTTCGCCCCCCCGAACGTTGCCTCGGCGAGTACGAGCCGCGGATGGCACGCAGCCCGACCCGGGCGCTGGTCCTCAAGCCGCTGCTCCAAGCGGCGCGGATTATGGGCGATGAGTTGCGGGGTGTACAGGCAAAACTGACGGAGCTCGACAACGAGGTGCGCCTCCATACCGAGTACCCACGTTGCCGCGCCCAGAGCTGGAAAAACCTGCCCAGGGAGAAGGTGGGACGCGCCGTGTCTAAGGTGGCGGTGATTTTAGACAAAAGTATGCGAAATCTGAAGCGATAAATGGGCGCCCGCTGGTTGCGGCGCCTGCGATTCTCGTGGGACTTCTTGAGGCGGTAGCCTGACGGACGCCCTGCGGGCAGCTGGCTGGAGATGCCAGGCGAAGGATGCGGAGCCGCCCGGGCTTCCACGGCGCGGACGAGCTATTTCGCCGGTGGGAGGAGGACCGTATCGATCACGTGGACGATGCCGTTTGATGCCGTCACCGTTCCGACGATGTTTGCGCCGTTGACCGTCACCTTGCCGTCCTTCACGTGGATGGTGATCTTGCCGCCGTTGGCCATCCCGAGGACCATGCCCTCCTTGAGCTGCGCCTGCGAGTACATGGAGACCGTGACGTGGTACTTCAGGATGTTGCGGAGGTCGTCCTGCTTCTCGGGCTTGACGAGGCCCTCTACCGTGCCCGGGGGCAGCTTGGCGAAGGCCGCGTTGGTGGGCGCAAACACCGTGAAGGGACCGGCATTGTCGAGCGAAGTGACATAATCGGCCGCGGTGAGCGCCGCGACGAGGGTCGTGTGGTCCTTGGAGCCGAGGGCCACGTCGACCACGGTGTTCTGGCCAGTTCGGCGCGGCTTCGGCGCGGCGGGCGCGGCCGACGCGGTCTTGGCCGGCTCGACCGGGGCAGGCGCCTGCTCCTTGTCGCACCCCAGAGCCGCAAACGCCGCAAGAAACGTGAGCATGAGGATCTTCTTCATGTGAGTCTTCTCCAGCACCTGGCAGGGGCTAGGTAATCCAATGGCGATCCGCCTTGAACGGAATGTTGCGGCGTCAACGAAATGGGTCCCAGCCCTGCGAAACATCGGGCAGAGGTATCGCTTTTCCGAAGGGCGCGGGCAAGGCATATCTTGAACGGTGTCGGGCGCGAAGGCGCGTAGGACGCGGAGCTTCCC
>CAITRH010000461.1 GCA_903894755.1 uncultured delta proteobacterium | reverse complement strand
GCCACCGGCTCGAACGTGACCGTCGAACGCTGCAATCTTCTTCCTGGGGCGGGGGGCGACGCTGGCAGTGGAGGAGCAGGAGCCAGCGGGGGAGGTCCTGGAAATAGCGCCGGCGGCAGCACCGGGGACACCAATACTGGACGCGGTGGAGATGGGGCGAATGGCGCTCTTGGAGGTGCGGGAGGAAATGGCTCCGGTGGTACCGGTGGCCCTTCGGTCTGTGTGGTCTGGAGCGGCGGTGCCATGTCCTATTCCCCTTTGAGCTGCACCCCAGGTCGTGGGGGACGCGCTGGGTTGGGCGGAAGAAACGGAACGCCGGCGTCCGATGGACGCACGGGGATGTCACGTGACTCCTACAATCCCTAATCGGTCCCTGGGCCTCCTCTGCGCCGCAGGCTTCCTCGCCTGCTCGAGCGGAGGTTCGCAGGGGTTCACCGCCAACGATGCCGGTGGTCTCGACGCTTCCGCCGACACCTACGTCCGTCCTATCGACGCCTCCATGGACCGCGGCTCGCTGTTCCAGGACGCCTCCGCGGACACCTTGCCCCTCGACTGTCACCCCGACCCGCTCAACTTCGACATTCCAGGCAACAACTGCGACGACGACAACGACGGCACCGTCGACAATACCCCCACCTGTGACACGTCCCTGGCCATCACTGGAGACGCTTTCGCGTTTGCCAACGCCATGGGTCTCTGTCAGACCGCTCGGAGCGCCATCGATACCAAGTGGGGCGTCATCGTGGCTTCGTACCGTCGGGGCTACGGCGACTATGCTCCAGACAGCGGGATCTCCAATGACCAGCCTCCACACGAGGGCCAACATGGGATCCTCGATCGTTTTGGCGCTTCCGTCGTCCCTCGGGAGGGGGTCAAACTGGGGGTGCTCAGCACCGGGTTTGCCCGCGAGTTCGACGGGGACAGCGCCTCGTCTTGCGCGGCGGCCGACGCGGGCGCCACTGGATGCTTCAAACCTGGACGACTTATGCAGAGCGCGGAACAGACCCTCCGTGGGGTCCCCAGCGGTTTTCCTAAAATCGTCGACACGTGCAGTAGTATCCCCAAACGCGAGGTCTTCGATGTGATCGATGTACGCCTTGCCATCAAGGTCCCCAAGAACGCTCGAGGGTTCTCCTTCGACTTCAACTTCTGGACCGGTGAATGGCCCGAGTACGTCTGCACCCCCTACAATGACGGCTTCGTCGCCATGGTGGAATCAACCAACCTGTACGGAGGCGCGGCAACCAACGTTTGCTTTGACAGTCGGGGCAATCCCATCGGGGTCAACAATGCGTTTTTCGACCGCTGCACCCCCAATACGCGTACCGGCTGCGCCCCTGGAGTGGGGGGGACTCCGGGCACCTCTATCTGCGCGGGAGGTCCTGGGGAGCTCGAAGGCACTGGGTTTTTCAATCCTGGGATCTGGTGCAATCCGGGCACGCTCAGCTCCGGTGGTGGTGCCACCGGTTGGCTGCGCACAGCGGTCCCTGTTGAAGCGGGCGAGGTGATCAAGCTCGACTTTGTCATCTGGGATACCGGCGACCCAACCTTGGATTCAACCGTTCTTCTCGACAACTTCCGCTGGGAAGCCGTCACCGTGACCAACCAAACGCAACGTCCCCCGCGCTGAGCCCCCCTTGCGCCTCGCACCATGGAGATCACCGACCCACGGGCGGTGACCGTGGCGTGCTAGCGTCGCAACGAAATGTCCACCACCTGCGATTTTCTCGTCATCGGTACCGGCATCGCCGGCCTCTCGTTTGCCCTCGAGGCCTCCCAACACGGCGATGTCGTCGTGATCACGAAACGGGCTCCAGAAGAATCGAACACCCGCTACGCCCAAGGAGGTATCGCCGCAGTCTTAGCCGAAAGTGATTCCTTCGAGGACCACGTCCGCGACACCCTCGTTGCGGGCGGCGGTCTGTGCCACGAGCGTGTAGTTTCCATGGTGGTCCACGAGGCTCCCGAACGCATTGCCATGCTCCGTCGCGCCGGTGCGCGTTTCGATCGAGCCGACCCCTCCAGCGCAGGCACCGAGCTCGATCTGCACCTCGAAGGAGGTCACAGCCATCGTCGCGTCGCACACACCGGCGATATGACCGGGCAAGAGGTCGTCCGCTCGCTGCTCGAAGCGGTCCGAGCTCGCCCCAACATCCGGATCCTCGACCACCACATGGCCGTGGACCTCATCACCCTCGCTCGCTTCGGCGGGCCCGAGGTGTGCGCCGGCGCCTATGTCCTCGATGAACGGGTAGCCAAGGTCCTCACGGTTCTGGCCCGTGCGACCGTGCTCGCCTCTGGAGGCGCTGGCAAAGTCTATCTCTATACGACCAATCCGGACATCGCGAGTGGCGACGGCGTCGCGATGGCGTTTCGCGCGGGCGCTGAGATCGCCAACATGGAGTTCTATCAGTTTCACCCCACCTGCCTTTTCGACCCGAGGGCCAAGAACTTCCTCATCACCGAGGCCCTTCGTGGCGAAGGAGCCGTGTTACGTCTGCTCGACGGCACTCCGTTCATGAAGCAGCACGACCCTCGGGGAGAGCTGGCGCCGCGCGACGTGGTCGCCCGCACCATCGACCTCGAGATGAAGCGCACCGGGGCCGAGCACGTACTCCTCGACATCTCGCACAAGCCCGCCGAATTTATCCGCGACCGCTTCCCTGGGATCCATCGCGAGTGCCTGCGTTACGGCATCGACATCACCTCCCAAGCCATTCCCGTGGTCCCTGCGGCCCATTACATGTGCGGCGGGGTCACCACGGATCTCGAGGGACGAAGCACGATCCCGGGCCTTTGGGCGATCGGCGAGGTCTCGGCGACGGGGCTTCACGGCGCAAACCGTCTTGCCTCCAATTCGCTTCTCGAGGGGCTCGTGTTTGCCCACCGTGCCGCGGCGGCTCTCGAAGGGATCGACCGCTCGAGTCCTTGGCCCGATGTCCCCGAGTGGGCGGTTGGCTCGGCCGCGGCCTCCGATGAAGCTGTGGTGATCACGCAGAACTGGGACGAGCTTCGGCGCCTCATGTGGAACTACGTGGGCATCGTGCGTTCCACGAGTCGACTTCGCCGTGCGGCCAGGCGGATTGCGCTTCTGCAAGAGGAGATAGCCGAGTACTACTGGCGCTACTTCATCACCCGCGATCTCCTCGAGCTTCGCAACATTGCGACCGTGGCGCAGCTCATTGTCGAATGCGCCTCGGCGCGTCATGAAAGCCGCGCGCTGCACACCACACTTGACTTTCCTGAGACGGACCCCAAGGCGGCCCACGACATGGTGGTCAAGCGTGGCGTTCCGGCGCACCTGCGCGGGCACTGATTTCTGCAGTCCAGCAATGTAGGCAAGAGGGGGGCGAGAGAGAGGGGGGGGCGCAAACGCCTCGGACTACCCGACGTAACGGATGTCGTGAGTGTCCAATGACTTACGCCGTGAACTCTGACTGACTAAGGCCGTGATGGAAAATCTGGTTTGGCCTCAAGCCACGAACTTGTAGCCAAACCCATAGACCGTCAGAATGTGCTGCGGCTTGTCCGGAGCCTTTTCAATCTTCTTGCGAAGCTTGACAATGAAGTTGTCGACGGTGCGGTTGGTGGGAGAGGCCTCGAGCCCCCAAACCTTGGTCAGGATATCGTCGCGGCTCACTGGCTGCCCAACGCGTTCCACAAGAAGCCTCAGCAGCTCCACCTCGTAAAACGACAACGGGTGCTCCACCCCTCGGGCCACCAGCGTGTGGTTGGAGAAGTTGACGCTCCACGTGTCGCACGAATACAGGTCCGGCGCCGCTACCGAGCTTCGAGCCGCGCGCCGAAGAATGGCCCGCATCCGCGCGATAAGCTCGTTGACGCTGAAAGGCTTGGTCACGTAGTCGTCCGCCCCAGCGTCCAGACCGCGAATCTTGTCGCTTTCCTGCGAACGCGCCGTCAACATCACGATCGGTACCAGCGGATTGTAGCGCCGCAACTCCTCACACACCGCGTAGCCGTTGATGTCGGGAAGCATCAAGTCGAGGATCACCGCGTCGGGCCCCTCGTTGCGGGCCAGTGTGACCCCTTCCTTGCCTCGCGTTGCCGAAAGCACCGCAAAACCCTCGAACTCCAACGCATCGCGCAAACCAAGCACGATATGTGGCTCGTCCTCTATGATCAAAATCGTCTTCTGGGGCGCTGTCACGTCCCCGAGCTTATACCTAAGGTCGTCACGAACGTGCGCGACATCGACACCGTGGTCCTTTTCCCAAGACTGTACTAAGAGCGGCGCCGTCCATGCTTCCTCCTCGCGTCTCCCCTTCCGGCACCTTCGGCCCCTTCGGCGGCCGCTACGTCGCCGAGACCCTCGTTCCTGCCCTCGACGAGCTCACCTCCGCGTTCCACACCATCGTGTTTTCCGAGGTATTCCAAACCGAGCTCCGCGAGCTCCTCGCCAGTTACGTCGGACGACCCACACCTCTCACCCGTGCCCACCGCTTCGCTCGCTGGCTCGACCCTGAGGCACACTTCCTCCACCGCCTCTACCTCAAACGCGAAGACCTGTGCCACACCGGGGCTCACAAGATCAACAACGCCCTAGGCCAAGCACTCCTTGCAAAAAAAATGGGCAAGACCCGCATCATCGCGGAAACCGGAGCAGGACAACACGGCGTCGCTACGGCCACAGCATGCGCCCTCTTCGACCTCCCCTGCTTCGTCTACATGGGCGCTGAAGACATCCGACGGCAGGCTCCCAACGTTGGACGTATGAAGCTCCTGGGCGCTCAGGTCATCCCGGTCACCTCCGGCTCGAGCACCCTCAAGGACGCCATGAACGAGGCCCTGCGTGACTGGGTCACCAACGTTCGCACCACCCACTATTGCATTGGAAGCACCGCGGGGCCTCACCCGTATCCCGAGCTGGTCGCCACCCTCCAAAGCGTGATCGGCGAGGAAGCCCGCGCGCAGTGCCTCGCCCTTGGAAGCCTCCCCGATGCCGTTGTCGCCTGCGTGGGGGGAGGCTCCAATGCCATGGGGATCTTCCGCGCTTTCCTCGACGACCCCAGCGTTGCACTCTACGGTGTCGAGGCCGCCGGCGACGGGGTTGCCTCAGGTCATCATGCAGCTACGTTGACCGCTGGAAGAATTGGCGTGCTCCACGGCTCCAAGAGCTATGTCCTCTGCGACGACGGTGGACAGATCCAAGAAGCTCATTCCATCAGTGCGGGCCTCGACTATCCCGGTGTGGGACCCGAACATGCGTGGCTCAAAGACAGCGGCCGTGCACACTACCTGAACGCAACCGACAACGAAGCCCTTGTGGTACTCGACAAGCTGGGAAAGACCGAAGGGATCCTTGCTGCACTGGAGACGGCGCATGCCTATGCGCGCCTAAGGGACATCGCCCGCGACCTCGCCGAACAGCGGGGACATCCCGTGACCCTGCTGGTGAGCCACTCGGGACGGGGCGACAAGGATCTCGAAACGCTGCTCACTCGCCTTTTGCCGCTTTTGCCGGAGCCAACCCGTGCCTACTGAATCGCGTCTTTCCCGTATCTTTGCCTCCAGGCGTGTGCTTGTCGCCTACCTCTGTGTTGGGGATCCCTCTCTTGACGAGTCCCTGGAGCTTGCACGCGCTTGCGTTCGGGCAGGTGCGGATGTCCTCGAGCTGGGGGTTCCATTCAGCGACCCTGCGGCCGATGGCCCCGTGATTGCGCGGGCTGGGGCACGGGCGCTGGCACGGGGCGGAGGGCTTTCTGCAACGCTCCGTGTGGCCAGTGCTCTACGTACCGAAAGCGATGTCCCATTGGTGCTGTTCGGGTACTACAATCCAATCTACGTGCGGGGGGAAGCTCGCGCGGTGGACGAGGCCGCGGACGCTGGCATCGACGCGTTTCTTGTGGTCGACCTGCCGCTCGAAGAAGCCGGTACACTTCGACGTCTTGCAGCCAACCGTGGGCTTACCGTTGTACCGCTGCTTGCTCCCACGAGCTCTCCACAGCGCATCGAGGCTGTACGCCTCGCGCACGCGGAGGTTCCCATGGACTTTGTGTACTACGTGTCGGTCACTGGAATCACCGGAGCTGCGGGGGTTCAGGCAGCCGACGCTGGGACAAAGGCACGTACGCTTCGAGAGGCGTTGGGGCTTCCCGTGGTCGTTGGCTTTGGCATTGACTCGCAGGAAAAGGCCCGTGCGGCAGGACAGCAAGCCGACGGTGTGGTGGTAGGAACGGCGCTTGTCCGAGCGATTGAAGAGGGGCAGAGCGCAGCCGATCGGGTAGAGCGTGTGAGTTCCTTGATTGCGCTGCTCCGGCAGGGACTGGACGGCACATGAAGCTTCTTTGTGTATCGGACATCCATGGGGAGCTCGATCGGCTGCGTGCGGTGTTAGCGACTGCGGAGCGCGTGTCGTTTCACAAGCTTCTAGTAGCGGGAGACCTTCTGTTTCCAGGGCCTGAGCCACTAGAAACCTGGCGTCGACTGATCGCGGCAGGAGCAGTGCTGGTACAAGGGGTGGGCGACAAGGCCCTTGCGGTGCTGGATCCGGATTCCCTTCCCGCGCAAGACGACCAACAGCGCGAGATGGTGGAGCGGCTGCGTGTTGTGCAGGGGGCTCTAGGGGAGCTGATCTTGGGACGCTTGGCGCGACTTCCGACCCATGTGCGGGTGCCCCTCGAGGATGGCAGGGAGCTACTGTTGGTCCACGGCTCTCCGATGGACCCGACCGAGCCGATCACCCACGACCTTGACGATGACGAGGTCGATGCGTTGTTAGGGGAGGATCCTCCTGATGTTGTGGTGTGTGGCATGAGCCATGTGCCGTTTGACAGGATGGTGGGCGACGTACGTGTGGTGGGGGTTGGGAGCGTGG
>CAITRH010000460.1 GCA_903894755.1 uncultured delta proteobacterium | reverse complement strand
TGCCGACCCTTGTTGCGGCCGCCCGTGAACTATTTCACCTCGGCGAAATTCGGCCCATTCATCGAGCTCGTGCGGCAACCGACCCAGCGGTCGAAGAGATTTCTCAAATCGTGCATGAGGCTGCGCGAACTCGAACACGCCACCTCATCCTGCTGACCGGTGTCCCCGGAGCCGGCAAGACACTGGTTGGTCTCCGGGTGGTCCACGCTCACTACCTCGACGATTTGGTCGTCGAGCGCAATGGTGTGCGCCCAACGGTCCCGGCGGTCTATCTGTCAGGCAATGGCCCATTGGTCGAGGTCCTCCAGTACGAGTTCCGGCAGGCAGGTGGGGGCGGCAAAACTTTCGTGCGCGGCGTGCGTGACTATGTCCGGACCTATACGAATTCCCGAGCCAAGGTCCCTTCGGAGCATGTGCTAGTATTCGACGAGGCTCAGCGTGCGTGGGACAAGGAGCAAATCGCTGCCAAGCATGATCAAGACGTTGCCACTGCGCAGAGCGAACCGGAGCATTTCATCGAATTCGCGGAACGCATTCCGGAATGGTCTGTGGTCATCGGCCTAGTCGGCGGCGGCCAAGAAATTCACATTGGCGAGGAGGCTGGCACTGGACAGTGGATCGACGCAATTGCCAAGTCCCCGGATGCGAACCGCTGGACGGTCCATGTGCCGCCAGCACTGGAGGGCTTGTTCGAAGGACGCGCAGTGCAGCGTCGGCTGGCGCCCTCGTTGAGCCTCGATCAGGAGTTGCGATTCCACCAAGCGTCCGACTTGCATCGGTACGTGGAAATGCTCCTGGACGAGGACGATTCGGCGAACGTCCGCGAGGTGGCGGGTCTCCTGGCGAATGCGGGCTATCATCTGAGAATCACGCGCGACATCGAAGTGGCTCGCTCGTATCTGCGTTCGCGATATGGCGAAAACCCTCAAGCTCGATTCGGCCTGGTGGCGTCGTCCAGAGACAGGGATCTCGTGCGCTTTGGGGTTGCCAACGATTTCCAGTCGACTAAACGACTCCGATTTGGGCCATGGTACAGCGACCCTGAAGATCACCCGGATGGCCGTTCGTGTCGTAGCCTCAGGGACTGCGTGACAGAATTTGGAGCGCAGGGTCTCGAGCTGGATGCCGTGCTCCTGGCCTGGGGCACGGACTACGAATTCCAAGATGGGGTGTGGTCGGACGCCAATGCGCGCGGTTACAAGCGCGGGACGCACGTGCGAGATGCACATCAACTCAGGAAGAATGCGTATAGGGTGATGTTGACGCGGGGGCGGGATGCGACCGTTGTGTTCATCCCGCCTATTGGGCGGCTTGATGGTACGTTTAGGCGGTTGTGCGACTGCGGGTTTTTCGAATTGACGGCAGGCTAATTGGGCGGCGCATTTGCCGCGCAATTCAGCTCTCGTGGTTGGCCGCGCTGTTTCTGGTCGGCCATCATGAATCACCCTTGTTTCATGCTGTCGTCGTGCGCGTCATCTAGACTAACAAAAGGAGTCCCCCCGGCTTTGCCGGGGAGGCAGCAGAAGTTTGACATTTTCTGAATCCACCGCGGAGACTCCCCACGTGAGCCGCCAAGCACACGAAAGGGAGC
>CAITRH010000459.1 GCA_903894755.1 uncultured delta proteobacterium | reverse complement strand
TGACTGGACGCAAATCAATTACGACCACTGGGAGGTCACGGGGAGGGGAGGCAGTTGCTTATCGGTAGGACGCGTTGATCTTGTCGAGTGCAGCGGCACCTGGGCAGATCTCGTCACCCAGTAGGTTCAGTGGCGTCGGAATGGTACCCAGGTTAGCGTGCATGTCGACTGGCTGCGGATCGACGTAAATGAGGCCCGTCACGATCTCGCCGGCCCTACCGCGCTCATGCAAGTAGGCCATGGCGGCGTTGCGATCGTACACGTCGTATTCCTGTGCCAGCTTACGGAGTCGCAACGTAGTACCGTCATGCTGGAGCACGTCCTGCACCGTGCCAGCCTCGTACTGCGCTGTGATCTCGGACTGCGGGGTCAAGAGATCGAACGCATCGAGCGTATCGAGGACATTGAGTACCTCCTCGTGTTCGCGCACATGCTCAAAGCTCTTTGTCGAGCCTTCATGGTTGTTGAAGGTCACGCACGGACTGATCACGTCAAGGAACGCTGCCCCTTCGTGCATGAGAGCAGCCTCGATGAGCGGTATGAGCTGCTCCTTGTCGCCGGAAAAGCTTCGTCCCACAAAGGTTGCGCCGAGTTCGAGAGCAAGTCCCACGAGAGCGATAGACTCCGTTGCGTTGCTCACTCCCTTCTTGTCCTTTGAGCCGCGATCCGCCGTTGCCGAGAACTGCCCCTTGGTGAGACCGTACACGCCGTTGTTCTCGACAATGTAGACCATGTTCACCCCTCGACGCAAACAGTGTGCAAACTGGCCAAGACCAATGGATGCCGAGTCCCCGTCCCCCGAAACGCCAAGGTAAATGAGCTCGCGGTTGGCACACGCAGCGCCCGTGAGCACCGATGGCATCCGTCCGTGCACGCTGTTGAACCCGTGGGCTGTACCGAGAAAATACGTCGGCGTCTTCGACGAGCAACCGATGCCTGACAGCTTCGCAATACGGTGCGGTGGCAAGTCGAGGTTGAAGCAAGCATGGACGATCGCCGCGCTGATGGAGTCGTGACCACATCCCGCGCAAAGCGTAGACACGGCCCCCTCGTAATCGCGACGGGTAAGACCGAGGTCGTTTACTTTGAGCGACGGATGACGGAGCTGAGGTTTGGCAAGATAGGTCATGACTTCACCTGTACAGGCGCCAGTTTAGCCGCAATGGCGTTGGCAATAAAGCGCGCCGTGATGGGAGAACCGTCGTAATGCACCACAGATTGCAGTTTGGAGGGACTCAACCCATGCTCGATGAGAAACAGCGAACGTAGCTGACCGTCCCGGTTTTGCTCCACTAGGAAGACCTGGTCATGCTCGCGCACGAACTCCACCACCTCGTCTTGGAACGGAAACGCCCGCACCCGCAACCCGTCCAGGAATATGCCCTTCTCGGCAAGCACATCGATGGCCTCCCACATGGCGGCACTGGTCGAACCGTAGAACACCGCTGCGTTGCGCGTTGGAGTCGGAGAGTCCTTGCGGATTGGCTTGGGCAGGTACTTCTTGGCTGTCTCGAACTTCTTGAGCAGACGCTCCATGTTGTCTACATACGCCGCCCCGTCTTCTGTGTACTTCGCATAGCGGTCACGGGAGGTCCCTCGGGTAAAGAAGGATCCCTTGGTTGGGTGGGTGCCAGGATAGGTCCGGTAAGTGATCCCATCCCCGTCGACATCCAGGTAGCGCCCAAACGCCTTGCCCGCCTCGAGCTCTTCGTAGGTCACCACCTTGCCTCGATCGTATCGGCGCGCGTCATCCCATGTGAAGGGGTCGCATAGGCGCTCGTTCATGCCCATGTCGAGGTCGAGCAGCACGAACACTGGAGTCTGAAGCCGATCGGCAAGATCGAAGGCGTCAGCCCCCAAGTCGAAGCACTCTTTGGGATCCTCCGGGAAAAGCAGTACGTGCTTGGTGTCGCCATGGGACGCGTATGCACAGGCAAGAACATCGGACTGCTGCGTTCGAGTCGGCATACCGGTGGACGGCCCCGCACGTTGCACATTGAAGATAACCGCTGGGATCTCGGCAAAGTACGCGAGTCCCAAGAACTCCTGCATCAGTGAAATGCCTGGGCCCGACGTTGCTGTAAACGTGCGGGCGCCGTTCCATGCAGCACCAATGACCATACCAATGGAAGCCAGCTCGTCTTCCGCCTGCACCACCGCAAAGCGGTTTTTACCAGTCTCCAGATCGACCCGCAGCTTGCTGGCATAGCGGGAAAACATCTCGGGAATGGAGGTCGACGGTGTGATCGGATACCACGCACACACGGTCGCTCCGCCCCAGACCGCACCAAGTGCTGACGCGGTGTTGCCGTCGATGAAAATGCGGTCCCCGACTTCTGTGGAACGTTTGACCTGCAGTCCAATGGGGCATAGAAAGTGGTCCCGTGCCCATTGGTTGCCGAGACGAAGTGCCGCAACGTTGGAGGCGATGAGCTTTGCCTTACCACGGAAGTCCTCCTCAACGAGCTTTTCGGCCTCGGCCAGGTCCATGTCAAAGAGCGCAGCAAGAGCGCCGACATAGAGTACGTTGCGGAAAATCTGCCGATGACGCGCCTCGGACCACTGTGCGTTGCAGATCTCGGTGAGTGGCATCGGCAATGCGATGACGTCATTGCGTAGCCTTGACTGCGCGACGTACTTGCTCGAGTCGAAAAAGAAGTAGCCACCAGGGTCGACCGACGCAGCATCTTGGTCGAACGACTGCGGATTGAGCGCCACAACAAACTCAGCGCCGCCCCGCGCGCCAAGATAGCCGGCATCCGACAGGCGCACCTCGTACCAGGTTGGGAGGCCCTGAATGTTCGAAGGGAAAATGTTGCGCGGGGTGCAAGGAACCCCCATACGCAGGATGGTCCTGGCAAACAAGCGATTGGCGGATGCGGAGCCAGACCCGTTGATGTTGGCAAACTTGACTACGAAGTCATTGGTTCGTTCTAGCGCGTGTGGCATAGGTCCCCCGCGTGGGTCATTCGGATTTTCAGCTTCTGCATGTCCCACGCAGCGGTTGGACAGCGCTCTGCACAGAGTCCACAATGAAGACACACGTCTTCGTCTTTCACCATGATGCGGCCGGTCTTCAGTCCCAATCCGATATACAGGTTGTGGTTGAGGTTTTTGGACGGTGCCTTGAGGCGCAAACGCAGCTCCGACTCGTCGCCGTTGGCGGTGAACGTAATGCAATCGGTTGGGCAGATGTCTACGCAAGCGTCACACTCGTAACACAGTGGGGCAAAGAAGACCGTTTGAATGTCGCAGTTGAGGCAACGGGCCGCTTCGGCGCGTGCAAGCTTAGGGTCGAACCCGAATTCCACCTCTTCTTCGACGCTTCGGAGCGTGACTGCCAGTTCTTTGGTGGGGACGCGATGGCGGATGGCGTTGGAGATTTCGTTGTCGTAGGTCCACTCGTGGATTCCCATCTTTTGACTGACGAGGCTCCACTTTGGCTCCGGTCGCTCGCGCACGTCCTCGCCACGACAAAGCTTGTCGATGGTGATGGCTGCTTGATGGCCGTGAGCCACTGCAGTGATGATGTTCTTGGGTCCAAATGCCGCGTCGCCGCCAAAGATGACCTTAGGCAGTGTCGATTGCAACGTCTCGGGATCAACTTTGGGCATGTCCCATTTGTCGAACTCGATGCCAATGTCGCGTTCGATCCAGGGGAACGTGTTTTCCTGTCCGACCGCAACGAGGATATCGTCGCATGCAAAGTGCTGCTTGGCCTCGCCGGTCGGGACAAGCGAGCGGCGCCCTTTTGCATCGTATTCGGCACGCACCTTTTCGAAGACAATCCCCGTAAGCTGCCCATTGTTGTGGGTCACCTCTTTGGGGACCAAGTAATTGTGGATACGGATGCCTTCGTGCATCGCTTCTTCGCGCTCCCACTTAGAGGCTTTCATTTCCTCGAAGCCGGAGCGCACCACGATCTCCACGTCTTGTCCCCCCAGGCGCCGGGCCGAGCGGCAACAGTCCATAGCCGTATTGCCGCCACCAAGGACCATCACACGCTTGCCGATGGTCTTGGTGTGTCCGAACGACACATTGGCCAGCCAGTCGAGGCCAAGATGGACACGCTCACGAGCCTCGGCCCTTCCAGGAACGTCGAGTTCGCGTCCGCGTGGGGCGCCGCAGCCAACGAAAATCGCGTCCCAAGGCTCGTCGAGCAGCACCTTGAGGCTCTTGACATATTGCCCCAGTCGCAGCTCCGGTCCGAGGCGGATGACATACCCGAGCTCTTCTTCCAGCACAACCTCCGGCAATCGGAAACGCGGGATCATGGTGCGCATCATCCCGCCCACCTTGGCGTCCATCTCGTATATCACAACGTCGTAGCCAAGGGGCAGCAGGTCGCGGGCAACGGTAAGCGATGCAGGACCGCCTCCTACACACACAATCCGCTTTCCGTTTTTCTGGGACGCAGGGCCGGGGAGCAGAGGGAGTACGTCTCCTTTGTAGTCGGCGGCCACCCGCTTCAAGCGGCAAATGGCAACGGCGTCTTTCTCGACACGTCCACGACGGCACACTGGCTCGCAAGGACGGTCGCAAATGCGTCCCAGAATACCGGGAAACACATTGGCTTCCCAGTTGAGCATGTACGCTTCGGCGTAACGCTCGCTGGCAACGAGTCGGATATATTTAGGGACTGGCGTTTGTGCGGGACATGCCGACTGGCAGTCCACCACGCGGCGAAAGTGACTGGGAGATCGATTGTTGGTGGGGATCAAGTGCGGCGTTCCTCCGGAGTTTGGCCCGCGCCTGTGCATGGTCCGTGCCGTCTTCCCTCGAAACGTGTCCGCACGTTATTGTAGCGAGTTGAAGGGGAGCGCGAGAGCAAACCCGTCGCACAGTGGTGCGCCGCCGCGCAGAAGTTGCGCACTAGAGTAGGTCGCCTGTTAGTCGTTGGACACTTACGACGGCCCCCCATAGGCATTTCAAGGAAGCCGCGGCTTATCCGCGCGGCAAGCCGTCGGACGAGAAGACGCCGCCGGAGACGACGACGCAGCCACTGTGCATCCGTGACTTAGCCGAGACGATCGCGACGGACACCGAAGCGATGCCGCCGATGGCAACGGAACCCTGCACGGACACTGCTGGCGCTGCAGTGTCGGTGACGCCAACGGAAACCTGCACGGACACTGCTGGCACTGCAGTGTCGGTGACGCCAACGGAAACCTGCACGGACACTGCTGGCACTGCAGTGTCGGTGACGCCAACGGAACCCTGCACGGACACTGCTGGGCTGCAGTGTCGGTGACGCCAACAGAAACCTGCTCGGGCACTGCCTGCGCTGCAGTGTCGGTGACCTAACGGAACCCTGCACCGGCACTGCCGGTACTGGAGCTGTCACTGCAGCCACCAAACCGGGTTTTACCCTGCCAGGGGCGCTCGCGTCTACGAGGAAGGTGTGGATACGATGGACAACCCGCACAATTCGAACGCGCATTCAGAAAGTCTTCGGAACCGACTTGTGCCAAGAGACGGTCCGACGGATTCTCAAACGCCTCGGGCTGTCCTGGGTGAAAACAAAGAAGCTGCTTGCCAAGGCAAATCCCCAGAAGCGTCGTGAGTTCGCTGAAGACATTCGGAGACTTCTTGACCGGGTAACCCATGACGACGAGCTCGTCCTGGCGTCCATCGATGAAGCCCACGTGCATCAAGATACTGATTTGGGTTACGGCTGGACCAAGACAGGTCATCGTTCTATGTCGCGTCGTCGTCTCCGGGCCTTGGCGCCAAAGTCTCCTTCTACGGAATTAACTTGTATAGCGAGAGTCAAGTCCGCATCTGGCCCTACGAGCGAGCCAACGGAGTGCTCACCATCGAGGTGCTCGAACGGCTCCGCAAAGAGTTCCCTTCAC
>CAITRH010000458.1 GCA_903894755.1 uncultured delta proteobacterium | reverse complement strand
CGGGCGGAGGTGGTTTGTGGTGGAGCGAAGGCATCCACGGCCGGTGCTTTTAGGTCCACTGCTCGCGGCCAAGCGGCAGTGGCTTGAGGAGCGTCCTGGGCGCTTCGTTGTTGGGGAGGAGCCGACCCGAGAGATCCTGGTTGGGGATCTGGCCGATCCGGCGACGCCCCATCTGCTTATTGGGGGACAGGCGGGAAGTGGGAAGTCGTACCTGTTGCGAACGTTGGTATCGAGTCTGGTGCATTTCCATGCTCCGTCCTTGGTGCGTCTTACGCTGCTCGATCCGAAGCGGGTGACGTTCAACGCAGCGGGGTTTGCGTCAGCGATTGCGACGCATCTGGACGGTCCTGTACTTTACGGCATTGAGGAAGCGGTTCCCTGTTTCGAGCGCTATGTGGATGTGATGGAGGAGCGTTACAAGCTGTTTGAGAAGGAGCAGGTTAGCGACCTTTACGAGTACAACGCAGCGGTTGGCGAGGGGCGTCGGCTTGCGCGCCATGTGATTGTGATGGACGAGTTTCAGGATCTAACGTCGCAACGCAAGGCTGCACAGGAGTTTTGCGATGCGGTGGGGCGTCTTGGGGCCAAGGCACGAGCGGCGGGGGTGCATCTTATTTTGGCAACGCAGCGTCCTGATCGGGAGACGGTACCGCCGCTGTTGAAGGCGAACCTTGGAGGCAAGGTTGCGTTACGGGTGGCAAGCGCGGTGAACTCCAGGGTGGTCCTAGACAAGACGGGCGCGGAGACATTGCGGGGGAACGGAGATTTGTTTGCGGACTTTGGCAAGGGGCTTGTACGGGCGCAGGCGGCGCTGTTGACGGCGTAGGTTGGTACGACCTCGTCTAGCTTCACCAGCTCATAACTGGTGTGCGAGATTTGTGACAGCCAGCGGGAAACAGGTCATGCGAGCAGTTCTCGGCTGAACCCACCCTCTCCTGGAGGCAACACCGCGTGCGATAGCGCCAACGTCAGCACCACGATGACCCGATAGACCCGATCCACATCGTCGACATTGACCCTGCCGTTGCGCGGGGCTAGGGCCGAATCGACATCAAGGGCCGCCTCGACGTGCTCATGGATGAAGCCAAGCACCGCGGGCTGCTCCAGCGTCACTACGTCATCGAGATCGAGGGGGTCGTCGCCTCGAGCTGCGCGTAGCTCTTCCTCCAGCGTTATCGCCGCCTCGGTCGCGTCGAGCACGTCGGCAGTGACCTCAACGAGGCGCTTTCCGAAGGCTTTGTCGAAGGCGATCCAGATGGAGATCGAAAGAAAATAGCCGAGAGCCAGCGCGGTCTCGTCGAGTCGACGCGACAGCACCCGCGCGACCCGATCGGCAAGCTCGGGTTGGGTCCGCTCGAAGCGCTCGAACGCTAGCCCGAGCTCCTCACGGGCACGGAGCGAATCCTCGCCCAACGTTCGTTCGACCTGATCGAGAACGGCCAGGGGGACAACCGCATGGGAAGGCACGGGACGGATCGCCGCAGCGCGTAACCACATCGTCAACCCAGGCCCGGCAACAAGCAAAGTTCAGTCGATTTCAACGAGCACCGCCGTGATGTTGTCTTTCCCGCCACGTCCATTGGCAAGGCTAATGAAGGCCTCGACTGCTTCGGGTCCTCCTCGGGCGACGATGGGGGGAATGTCGACGTTGCGAAGGTAGCCATGGAGGCCATCGCTACAGAGCAGAAACCGCTGGCCCGAACGAAGGGCGATGAGACGCGTGTCGACCTGCACGTATTCGCGGTTGCCCACGGCGCGGGTGATCACGTTGCGGTGGGGCGAGCGACGGGCCTCTTGCTCCGTGATGAGCCCCTGTTTGATCTGCCACGCGATGAGCGTGTGGTCTTCGGTGAGCTGTTCCGATACGCCCAGGTGCACCAAGTAAATGCGGCTGTCGCCCACCTGACCGGTGATCGCGTAGTCGCCGAGGACAAGGAGCGCGCTGATGGTGGTGCCCATTCCGGCCTTGTCGTGATCCAGCTCCGCCATCGAAAACACCATGTAGGTGGCGGCCTGCACAGCGCTTTCCATCAGCCGACAGGCCGCACGCGAGTCGTGCTCGGAGACCGGATCGACCAGCGCCCGGAGCTCGCTGATGCCCCGCTTGATCATGCCGAACACGGTCTCCACGGCCTCTTGGCTGGCGACTTCTCCGGCTGCATGTCCCCCCATGCCGTCCGCGACCACATAAAGACCCAGGGGGTCGTCTACGAAGAACGCATCCTCGTTCGACTCCCGCTTGCGTCCCACATCCGAAAGCCCGAACCCGGCACGATGGAGCGACGGTGCGACGAACACGGGGACGTTGGGGCGCTCTTCAGCCATGTGATTTTTCTACCGACACCTCAACGAGGTGACCCGAGAGTAACGGCGTGCGGCGCGGCGTGAAAGTGCGATCTGCGCTTTGTGCGGTTTCTTGCGAAACGGCGACGCTGCCCCGATGATGGCCCAGCATGAAATTTTCCATCGAACACACATTCCAAGGGGTCTCGCTCCCCGACTACGAGAAGCTCTACTTCGACGAGGCCTTTCAGTTGGCCATCTGCGAGGCGGTCAAACTAAAGCGGACAGTTCTCAAAGTCGACCGGACCGAGAGCCACATCAACCGCCACGTGCGGGTGGAACCAAGCCGAGAAATACCGGCACCGATCGCTAAGGTTCTCGGAGGCGAGGGCTTTCACTACGTCGAGGAGCTCGAATACGACCTGGGCAAGTACCGAGGACGTTGGCGCATTGTCTCCGGGATGCTGCCTGACAAGGTGTCGGTCTCGGGTACGTTGGAGCTCGCGCTGACGTCGAGCGGCGTCAAGCGCACTGTCGCCGGGGAGATCAAGGTGTCCGTGTTCGGCATCGGGGGCATCATCGAGAAGTTCGTCGTGACCGACATAGAGAAGGGCTACGCGGACGCTGCGGCGTTTACGGTCAAGTGGCTGCAACAGCGAGGACGGTGACTCCGATGGCAGCACAGGACGGTGCAGGCGAAGCAGACGAAGCAGACGAACCAGACGAGGAACCCGCGGAACCAACGATCGAAATTGCGACAGCCACTAAAAGAATGCGCAGGCTCTTGGCACTGCTTGCCATGATTTCGCTCGTGCTCTTCGTCGTTGTCCCCGTCGGACTGGTGTTGTTGACGGGGCTGGTCGACCGGTGGCTACACCTGCCCGCGCTCAATCTCCTGGTGGTCAGCGCTGCACTATGGCTGATAGCGGCGATTGTCGGGCTCGGGGTATTCCTCATGATCGAGAACAGCGTCGTGATCGCCGGGTTCAGAGGGCATTTGATGGTGCTCAAGGAGATTGCCGAGAAACTGGACACGTTGGTCGACCTTGCGGACCGTCCGCCCCCAAGCGTCGTTGTGGTGAATCGACGCGAGCCACCGGAGGGGCAGGACGGTGCCCCAGAGGTGCGACGTCGCAGGCGCCGACGGCCTCCCATATAACTTCGCGCGGCGTGCCGACGCTACCGCTCTGCCCTCTCTCCCGAGTGAGAGGGCCGCGGAGTTTCAAAGAGTCGGGGCGAGAGGATTTGAACCTCCGACTCCTCGGTCCCGAACCGAGTGCGCTACCAGGCTGCGCTACGCCCCGTTGTCCAACGCCCACCTCGTGACGCCCAGACAGGCCCGCGCTTATGGAGCCCCCCTCGCCTTAAGTCAACCCGATTCTTCTCTTCCCTCCCCCCCGATGTTAGGCGATGGCCCCCACATGAACGAGCCGCTCGTCAAGCCCGTGCTAGCTGCCCCGGTCCGCATCCTCATCGTCGATGACGACAAAACCATCTGCGAGTATGTCCAAACCTTGCTCGAAAGTGACGGTTTCCAGGTCACCACCCTCTGTGACCCCACCCTCGTCGAGGACGAGATCCGTCGCGAAGAACACCACCTCATCATCCTCGACCTCATGATGCCCAAACTGGACGGCATCGAAACCCTCCAGCGGATCCGTCAGCTCGATAGCGACATCGCCGTCGTCATCTTTACCGGCTATCCAAACGTCGAGACCGCCCAGGCCGCTATCCGCCTCGACGCCCTCGACTATCTCAAAAAACCCTTCAACGTCGACGAGTTCCGCGCTGTCATCGCCCGCGTCATGCGCAAGAAAGGACTCATTCGAGACCCCATCGAAAACCTTTACCGCTCCCTCGGCGACGCCATCCGCACCCTCCGCAAAACCCAGGAGCTCACCCTCAAACAGATCGCGCGACGTAGCGGACTCAGTGTGTCGCTCCTGTCCCAAATCGAACGCGCCGAATCCTCCGCCTCGATCGATTCCCTCTACAGGATCGCTGCCGCCCTCGGCACACCTGTCCACGCCCTCTTCGGTTCGTACTAAAGCGTCGTCAGATCCATAGGCCCATGCCCCATCCCCTCGCTCGCATCGCCGTGCTCGTCACGCTCGCAAGTCTCCTCGTCGGTCCCGTCACGCTCGCCGCCGACGCCGACGACAAACAAACCGCCCTCGCGCTCCTCGCCGACGTCGCAAAACAAGAAGCGGCGCGTTCCGCCACCGCCTCCGCTGTCGCTCGCGCCAAGGCTGCCCTCGAACGCGCTGACCGTATGCGCGCCTCTGGGGATTATCCCCACGCCAGCCTCGCCGACGGCCTCGCACGCTCCTGGGCCGAAGTCGCTCGAGACCTTGCCCGCGCCGTCGACGCCGAACGCCGCGCCTCTAAAGCACGCCAGGCAACCCTCGACGCCAGTGTCCAGCAAGAACGAGAACGCGCCCTCGTCGAGGACGGTATCGCTCGCATCGGACGCCTCAAAGCCCAAATCGAGGAAGCAAACCGACATCCCTCAGCCCGCACCGCCACGCCCTCCCCCGCGCGCCCTGCCCCCGCGCCACCTCCCAAAGGACGCCGATGAAACTCCTCCTGGTCATCGCTCTCGGCCTCGTCGCCTGTGGCGGTCCTCCTGCTCTCTCCGCCCTCGACGAAATGGAACGGATCCGCACCGCTCCCTCCACACGTGAAGGCGCCGAGCTCGCCCCGCAGACCTACGCGCAAGCCGAGCTCGAACGCGCTCGGGCCAAACAGGCCCAGTCGGCGGGCGATCCCGCTGGTGCGGTCCTCTATGCGGAACGCGCCGTGGCCGCCTACTCGCACGCGTTCGTTCTCGCTCGCCTCGCCCGTGCGACACGCGACCTCGACACCGCCACGCGTTCCCTCGCCCAAGCCGACGAGCGCGCCCGCGCCGCCGCCGCTCGACGCGCCGAGCTCGACGCTCAAGCCGACGCCCTCGACAAAGAGCTCCGCGTGCTGACCGAGCGGTTCCTCCCTGCCCCAAGCGGCCCTGCCGACCCCAAACGCGAAGCCGCTCGACTCGTCGCCGCCCGCTCCCTTGCGTTGCAGGCAAGGCTCCTTTGCGGCGCCGCAAGACTCGTCGCTCCTCAGGCACCGGGCCTCGCCGATGCAGAACGTGAGCTCGCCTCCCTCGAACGCGACCTCGAAACCGTTCGCAAGGCGGTCCCGATCGACACCGCCGCACGAGTGCGCGCCGCATGCCTTCAGACCTTGACCCACGCGCGTCGTGTCGCAAAGGCCGCCGACGAGCCCGATGTCCTCGTTGCCGAGCTCTCTGCGGCAGGCGGCTGGGAACCCGCCCGCGATGAACGCGGTGTGGTCGTCCTACTTCGTGGCGCGTTCCGAGGCGACACGCTCACCTCCGACGCATCTACCAAGCTGACGTCGCTCGCACGAACCGCCGTCGCGCACCCCGGATACGCAGTCCAGGTCGTGCTCCACGACGCGACGCCTCCGACCGCCTCGGAAGCGGCCGCCAACGTTCGACGGGCCGAACGGGTGGTGCAAGCGCTGGTCGACTCCGGCGTGACTTCAGTAAAAAGCGAGCTCGCCGGCGCCCGCGCTCCCGTCATGGACCCCGCGGACACGTCCGCCCGTGCTCGCAATGCGCGTCTCGAGCTCGTGTTCGTCTCGCCATCGCGCTGACCAACCTGACCAAGCTGACCAGACGGCGATGAGTCCACTCGGTGTTGCCTTTGCGTTCGTGGTGCTCGCCCTTGGAGCCGTGGGTTTCCTGCCGCTCTTTGGAGGACCGGGCTATGAGCAAGCCTTAACCTCGGGGCTGATTGTCCCGTCCGCCACGGCCATCGGCGTAGCGCTGCATCTGTCGTCCCAAACGCCTCGAGAGCCGCTGGACATGGCCCGTCGCGCGCTGGTCCTGGGACTCCTGTTCGCTCTTGCCGCGTGGTCTACGGCGCTTCTTCACGGCCTGCGTGTCGGGTTTTGCGACCTCACCGGAGGCTCGCTCTACTTCGCACTCACCGTCGGCGCGGGGACGCTTCTCGCGGCGGTCTGGGGCGCCGTCGTTGCCGAGACCTCGCGACGGTTCGGGCGCCGTCGTCTTGCTGCGGTGCTTCTTGCCGTTGCGGCGCCGCTCGGATGCATCGCCGTGAGCGTGGGTCGGTTTTACGGGTCCCCGATGGTGTTTGCGTACGATCCCTTTGTCGGGCACTTCGCGGGGACCCTCTACGACACGGTGGTGGAGCCAGGTTCCACCCTGCTTACGTACCGAGGCGGAACGTTGGCCACGCTACTCGGGGCCATCGCGGCAGCGTCGCTTCTTGAGCGCCGCGCGATGGGGGGCCTCGGGGTGGTGTCGTTTCGCGTGGGCGCGTCTTGGTGGCGTCTTGCGTTTGCCCTTGCGGCGCTAGGTACGAGCCTAGGTGTCAGCTGGCACGGAGCACGTCTTGGCCACTGGTCGACCTCGCAGAGCATTGCGCAGTCGCTTGGCGGCACGCGCGCGGGGCCCCGTTGCGAAGTGATATTTCCAGAGACCCTGCGTCCTGAAGAATCCGCGCTGCTGGTCAAAGACTGCGAGGAGCAGCTTACCGAGGTCGAGTCCAAGCTTGGAGTGAGGGGGCCAGAGCGCATTCGAGCCTGGTTTTTCCGGGACGCGACCGAGAAGAAGCGTCTGATGGGCGCTGGGGACACGTACATTGCCAAACCCTGGCGCCACGAGGTGTACTTGCAACTTGGGGCGTATCCTCATCCCGTGTTGGGCCACGAGCTGGCGCACGTGGTGGCTGGGACCTTTGGACATGGTCCATTTCGCGTTGCGGGGTCGCTAGGCGGATGGCTTCCAAACCCGGGGCTCATCGAAGGGATTGCCGTAGCGGCATCCCCACACGACGACGACCTGACGGAGCTGCAGTGGGCCCGAGCGATGCTTGATCTTGGCAAGTTGCCGTCCCTGCGCCAGGTGTTCTCTCTAGGGTTTCTAGGCACGGCGGCTTCCACCAGCTACACGGTTGCCGGGGCCTTTGTGCAGTGGGCGATGGAGCGCTTTGGCCAAGCGACGGTGCGCGGGTGGTACGGCGGGGGCGACATTGAAACGTTGACGGGGCTGTCCTGGACTGGCCCCGCTGGCCTCGAAGAGGCGTTCAAGGCGCATCTTGCGACACTGGAGGTTCCGTCCGAAGCGCTGGGCGTTGCACGCGCAAGGTTTGATCGTCCTGGGGTGTTTCGCAGGGCGTGTCCGCACGTGGTCGACGCGCTCGAAGCGGACGCGTCTCGGTGCGCCGAGGCACATCGGGTGGGTTGTGCACGTGGGTTGTGGGACAAGGTGCTGGCCAAGGATCCGTTGCATTACGGGGTACAGCTCCAGGCGGCATTCTTCGAGCTGCGCGAGGGGGACGAAGCGCTAGGACGCAGCCGACTCGAGGCGCTGTTGGACAATCCAAAGGTGCCTAGCCCAGTACGTGACCGCGCCGAAGAGACGCTGGCGGACGCAGATTTCCTCCGAGGGCATCTTGAGGAGGCACGTCAACGCTACGAGACCATGGCGTTGCGAGTGTTAGGTGAAGACATAGGACGCACTCTGGAGGTGAAGGCATTGGCGTGTGGGTCGTCCTCGAGGGCTCGGGCGATTGGGGCGATGCTGTTGGGGGAAGCGCGGCGTGCGCCGGATGGCTGGCTGGGGGCATTCGAGCTTGGGCGTTGGAGTGCGGAGGGCGATGCACTGTCGGACTATGTTACGGGGCGCAATCTGGTACAGCGGGGATGGTATGTGAGGGCGGTGCCGTATCTTGATCGGGCACTTGGGTTACCGAGCGTGACGCGGCGCATTCGCAGGGAGCTTCTTAGGCAGCGGGCGATAGCGGCGTGTGCGCTGTCGGATCGTGAAGGGGTGGAGCGGGTGGCGTTGGAGCTGCGGAGCGAGCGGAGTCCGTTTGCGCGCGGCGGGCGTGTGTTGTGGCTCGAGGGGTTGCTTGGGCGATGCGCGTCCTTCCCCACTCAATGACCCGGGATGGGCGGGAGCTACTTGGACATCGTCGCTGAGCACTTTTCCAGTCGAACCGGCACGTACTTGTGATACGGCGTAGCTGCAATGGGATCGCGGTGGTCGCTCGATGTCAGTACGTTCACGTTCGGCCCCATTGGCTCCGAGCCCGCATACTGGATCCCATAGCCGTGAGGAAGACTGAGCACACCACGCGGGATGTTCGCAGAGCGCTTCACTGTAACCGTGAGCTCCCCGCGCGCAGAGCGGCAAATCGCGCGATCCCCGTCCGCTAACCCCAGCGCTTCTGCGTCGTCTGGATGAATGCTTAGGCACCCCTCCGGATCCACCTTGCGCCACGCCGGATCGCGTAGAGTCGTGTTCGCATTGTAGGAACGGCGTTCCCCCGCCATCAGCACAAAAGGAAATGTCCTGAGGATCTCTGGTTCGGTTGGTTCGGAACGGAGCGCCTGCAGAGCCGACAGCATCTCCGAAACCTCCACATGGACCTTTCTATCCTTGTGATGCACAAAAGACCAAGTGTCTTCGTAGAGGTGCTCGGACAGCACGGCCCCCGAACGCGCCCCGAGGATCTTCTGAAACACCGCTTCTCCCAGAGCCATCGCCGTCCCAGTCAGTCCAGCTCGTTTCACCGCCTGACGGTACCGAACTGCATAAACATGGGACAGCAGCCAAACGAAGGAGGTCTCAGCAGCCCCCTCCGGCAAGGCCCGTCCAAGCGTGCTGTACACGATCACGACCAGGTACCTCGCCAACCAAGGACGCACGGCCAACGTAGAGACCAGCGCTAAGGGAAAAAGACCCCTGGAAGGCGCCTGTCGATCAAGCTTGGCAACCCGTTCAAGTAGAGGAAACCTCGGAACCTCCCCCATCTTTTCAAGAAGCCGCGTGTAGATCTCGGCCTCCGTGAGGCTCTTTCCAAGGGGAGGAAAGATCGGCGCTCGCAGATGGAACCCGTTGCGCGGAAAGTCCATGTTGAACCCGGACGCTTCCCACTTCTCGAACTGTGACGCTGCTGGAAGTACATAGTGGGCAAGACGCGCTGTCTCCGTCATGGCAACATCCACCACCACGAGCAACTCGAGTTTGCGAAACGCACGCTCGAATGCTTGCGTATCCGCGGAGCTAAGCAGCGGGTTCATGCTTTGGACAAATACCGCGCGCACGCGGTCGGGACGGTTGTTGTCGATCTCCTCGGGAAGCACGTTCGGCGGATAGTGCCTTGCAATGGCCGGCGTTCCCGTGGCCGTGGTCTTCACGTTGAACAGCCCGTCCCCCGAGTGATCGATCACGGGGAGGAACGCCGAATGAAAGTTGTTTCCTCCAGGCTTGCCCATGTTCCCAGTCAGGATAAAGAGCATCCAGGCAAGGTAAGAGTTGAGCGTGCTATGGAGACTGTGCAAGATACCCAGATCCGTGCGGACACACGCCCGCTCGGCAGCAGCAAATTCTTGGGTCACACGCTCGACATCCTCAAGGGCCACTCCCGCCCGCGCGACATATTCGGAAATGGGGACCTCACGCAGAACCTTCTCCAGTGCGTCGTACCCCAACGTGTGCTTCTCAAGGAACTCCCTGTCCACAAGGTTGTCCCGCACCAGAATCGCAAGCATGGCCGAAAGCAGAAATGCGTCTGTCCCAGGCCGAACCTGCAGGTGGTAATCTGCTATCTTGGCCGTCTCGGTCCGACGCGGGTCGATGACTGCCATCTTGCGCGTGCTGCTCTTCTGAATGTCCTTCAGCGTGTCTCGAGCATTGTGGATTCCGTGCGACTGCCATGGGTTCTTGCCGATCATCAGCACAAAATCGGCCCGTTCGACGTCAGCTTCGATATGGCACGACTGCCGTCCAAACAGCTTGCCGTTGACCCAAAACTCGCCGGTAAGCTCCTGAGCAAGTGAAGTGTAACAGTAGACGCTGCGCATTGCGAGCATCAGACTCAAACCAAAGGCGCCTCCCAGGTGGTTGGCCTGACCACCGCCGCCACAAAGGGCAAACGCCTTGCCGCCGTGTTTCTCACGAATGGCCAGCAGTCGCTTTCCGATGTCTTCGAGGGCCTCGTCCCAAGTGACGCGCTCGAAGGTGCCGTCGGGACGGCGACGGAGCGGGTGGGTGAGTCGGTCGGCGTTGTTCTGGTAGTAGTCGAGACGCGTGGGTTTTTGACAAATGTAGCCCTGAGACACGGGGTTTTGCGTATCCCCTCGGATTTTGGTCAAGTGGCCGTCGTGAGCTTCGACCTGGATGCCGCAATTGCGGGAACAGAGAATACAAGCGGTTTGATGGGTGGTCATGGGAGGCCTTAGCTACCACGGATCTGAAAAAGGTCCACACTGGATGGTCCCTACCCAGGTCTACCCGTCCTGGGCTGTTCTGATTCGCCCCCGGGTGGGTAACCCTAGGTAGAGGGTTTCCATGGAAACGACCCGGACTCGGCTTCCGTAGCGCGCGCCTCACCGCACCAACAACGTGACCCTACCGTGCCAATCGTCCGTCACGCCGCCCACGGTCCGCTGGATCTCGAACGCTACCTCGGTCGCGGTTGGAAGACCCTCGATCTGCCCGTGGGCGTAGTTGCTCCCCTGGGTTTCCATCCAGGTTTTGCCGCCGTCGAGGCTGTAGCGAACTTCATAAAAGACCTTCTTGCTTTTTGGGCCGGCCTTTGCGCGCCACGCGGCGGTACCCAACTTCGTCCCCTGCTTGACCGCTAGAACCGGGACGGTACGCACTCCGACCGCTCGCTCGCCGAACCCCGAAGCCGCAAGCATCGCCTTGGCCTCAACTGGATTCGCGTTCATGAGCGATTGGATCCTTCCAGCGAGCACCCTCAGGAGCTCCCGCAACTCGTCTTCCTTCGGTCCGCGCGCCGCGACGGCCCCCATGACCTTCGTGAGCGCCAGCGTGTGGGCCTGCTGGAGCGCGGCAACCGCCGTCGTGATCGGTGGAAGTTGGACGCTAAGCGATCCGAACCACGTCGCATGCGCTGGGTCTCCCACCGCAGCCACGATGCTCGTCGCCTGCGCACAGAGATGGACAATCGATTTCTTGAGTTTGAGTGTCAGTAGAACATGTCGATCCGGCATGAAAGCATCGTCGTATAAGCGACCTGGGACCGTCAAGGTCAATTCGGCACTTCCGTCCATTTTTATCGGGAGCGTCGCCATGACAGTCGGGACCGTCGTCATGACAGTCAGGAGCGTCGCCATGACAATCGGGAGCGTCGTCATGACAGTCAAGATCGTCGTCGTGACGGTCGGGAGCGGCGTCATGACGGTCAAGATGGTCGTCAGGACGATCAACATCGTCGTCATGACAGTCTGAGGCGTCGTCACGACAGTCTGAGGCGTCGTCACGATAGTCTGAGGCGTCGTCATGACAGTCGGGAGCGTTGTCATGACAGTCGGGAGCAAACTTCGGACTGTCGGGAGCGTCGTCATGACGGTCGGGAGCGTCGTCATGACGGTCGGGAGCAAACTTCGGACTGTCGGGAGCGTCGTTTGGAAATCCGACGGCAGCTCTCGCTCCAGAAGTTCCCAGTCGTCAAATATTTTCATATCTTCGATTATAAACCAAACCCATCTTGAGAACCGCAGGTTTGAACGGCGACACCCGCGACCCAGGGTGGGT
>CAITRH010000457.1 GCA_903894755.1 uncultured delta proteobacterium | reverse complement strand
GACAAAGAGACTGAGGACCGCGCGTACCTGGTCAAAGGGCATCTGCGTCGCGAGCTGAACGCTGAGACCCAGCAGATTGGCACTGACGAGATCAGCCGTGAGTCCAAGGGCTCAAGGTCTGTCGAATGCGGGCTTCACGTGTCTCAAAAAACAGGGTCATCAGCAGTCGACCGAGGACCCCCAGCCGAGACAAAAGCTGCTTCTCGAAGCTGCGAAGGTCCAGCGTGCTCGCGGCAACCACCCAGGCAAGGAGAGTCTCGACCTCGCCCTTGATCTGGTCGTGCCCTTGACGGGCGTGTCGTTTGAGGGGAGCGATTTGGTCGGCGACATCGGGGTGGGTTCCATTATCCAGGTAGGTTCTGATCCTCGATCTCGCCATCGGCGTCAACGAAAGTTTAATCGACGCGTTTCCGAGCGACGCGCTTCCAGGAGGTCACGAAGTCGCCATATTTCCCGCTTCATTTCGTTCCGGGGGTTCGACACGAGTTTTCCGGACTATTACCGTTTCAAGGAGTGGGAGCGAGAGTTCGACACCAATTACGCCAATGGCAATGTGGCGGGGCCGCTTCGCCTCGGTGTCGAGGGGGTCGGACAGGACATGGAGGAGGCCTTCGGGCAGGGGGCGGAAGGGGGAGCGCGGTATTTCGTAGGTCCAACCGCCTCAGTGCAGCTTTTGGGTGAGCGGCTCACCATCGTGGGGGGGCCGTCCGTCGGTCTGTCGGCCAGTTCCCCCCGGGGTCCGAACCGGGTCCGAACCCCAACACCCACGACCCAGGGTTACGTGACACCGAACTCTAACCTCGAGAATCCGATCGATGCCGTCGACCCACCCAAATCGACTCTCAAGTGTCTTTTTTCGCCCGCCTATGGACCCCAATAGACTCTCGAGTGTCCGATCGGACGCGCCCACTGTCCCAAATCGACTCTCGAGAATCGGTTCGAGCCCATCGACCCACCCAAATCGACTCTCTATGGGTCCGATCGCGCGTGCCCTGGGACCTAACCGGACTCTCGAGAGTCCACATTCGGGCGCCCACCCACCCAAATCGACACTCGATGTGTCGATCAGAGGGCCATGAGCCCTTGACAGGACATTCGACCTCACGCTTCCCTTCTCCTCGCGGTACTAGAAAAAGAGAGACACCATGGCCAACGAAGAAAAGAACCCCGCCGAGCAAGGCGACACGGGCGCGATCGAACAGTTTCAACCGCTCATGGACGCACTCGGACCAAAAGAGGTGGTCCGACGCACCAACGACGCGAACCTTGCGGCAACGCAGATCCTCGCCCGCGCCGAAGAGCTGAACAAACCGGAGCTCCTCGAACGGCTTGCGACGCTCCCCCCTAAAGAGTGGGACATCGGTTGCGTGTCCCGAGCGATGGTCGGCGCCCGTGCGATCCTCGCCCTCACCGCCAAGCGCTCCACTGTCAACGTCCAGTCCACCAGCGCCCGCATCGACGCGGCCCTGGCCGAGGAATCCTCCACGGTGCGAAAGCGCATGATGCGCCTCTGCAAGTACCACTTCGGAGACGATCCGGTCCTCGGCCCGGAGCTCGCTGACATCGCGACCGGCAGCGGCTACCTCGATACGGCACAAGACCTGATCCGCCTCGCCGCTATTTACAGCAAGAACCAGAGCATCGTCTCCGCGGACCGCAAGCACTACGTCGCGACCGACGAAAAGGACGCCCTAAGGCTCGCCGAGCGCATCCAGGAGGAATACGACAAGGCCCACAGCGTCGAACAAAAGCTGGCGGGGGACCAGGTCGCACGCGCCTGGACCCTGCTCGTGCGCGACTACGACCAACTGCGTCGCGCCGCCAGCTTCCTTTTCTGGGGCAACGAAGAGCGCCTCGCGGAGTTCGGTCCCCCCGGCTCCATCGGACGCCGACCGTCGACCCGAAAGGCGACCAAGACTCCCGTGACGCCATCCGCGGAAGACGACGCGGTAGTCTGACACTCGATCCAGGGCTGTCCCTCGCTGCATCATTTCAAAGACGGCGACCGGATCGAAGTCGACGGATTCAAGGGGATCGTGAGGAGCGCTTGACGGGTCCAATCGGTTCTTCGGAGCAGCGGTAATGGCGCTTCGCCTGGCGATCCTGGAGCTGCCGGCGTGTTGGAACGACCCGTCGCGCATGCTCGCCGAAGCGGAGCTCCTTCTCGCGCAAGCGCCCGCCGACTTGGCGCTGTTTCCCGAGGCGTCGCTGACAGGCTACGTGTCGACCGAGGGGGACACCGACCTGCGTGCGCGGGCCGAACCGCTCGATGGCCCCCTGTCAGCGGCGCTTGCGGCGATGGCGAAACGGCTGGGGATGGTCCTTGCGGCGCCGCTCATCGAGCGTCACGAGGACCGCTTCGCCAATGCCTTCGTGGTGATGAGTCCGCAGGGAGAGCGGCTCGCGCATTACCGGAAACGTCACCCGTGGGTTGTCGAGCGTTGGGCGACGCCTGGGAGACTCCCTTATCCGTCGTTTTGGCTGGGAGAGCTGCGGTTTACGCTGGCCATCTGTTACGACCTGCACTTCCTTGGGTGGGAAGCCGCGAAGTTGCTGGGGCAGGCCGACGTGCTTCTCTTTCCGAGCGCGTGGGTCGAGGAGCCCGATCTGCGCGAGGAGCGGTTCGTGGCACTGGCGCGACGCTTTCGGGTGATCGTGGCGAATGCCAATTGGGGGGTCGGGGCGCCTGTCGTGCAGGGCCAAGGAAGGTCCATAGTGGTGTCCGCCGAGGGCGAGGTGCTCGCACGGATGCCACCGCTCGGCGTGGGGGTCGGGGGACGTCTGGATGTGGTGCTGGATGCGCGACTCGAGCCTGCGGAATGATTTCACCGACGCATTGGCTTCCAACTTGGTGCCATCCTGGGCAACGATCTGTCCGCTATGGGGTCACGACCACACTGCAATAAGCGTCGATACTATTGGTCTCGATCCCCTTGTACAGGCATTGGCCGGGGTTCAGGTTGAGCGCGTCGCAATCGATACGGGAGCAATAATAAGATGAAGAAGTTTCGACCCCGGCAGCGAACCGCAGGAGCTCGACATCACAAGTGTAGATTTGCTTCCCGGTGGCGTCGAAACAACGGGCGCAGTTCTCTTTGCTGCATATATCTGAACCTGCGGCGGGAGTGAAGTTCGAAGGCGGCTGCGCGGCGGCTGCGCAGGTCGCGAGCTTGGCACATTCCGGACTGACGTTCACGTTGCAGGGGTCGCTATTGACGCAGGCTTCATATTCGGCAACGGTGCAGGCAGCAAAGAATGTCATGCCCTTTGCGCAGAACTCGCTGATCCCAGGCTTGTCCCAGGAACGCCTGAAGTTGACACCTTCGGCTTGGTGTCTGATTCGGACCCGCAACCTGCGAGGCCTAAGAGACATCCGAACACCAGCAAAGGTAGTGGAACAGGAAATTCAACGAGCTTTTTAAAACAAAGAAACATGGTGCATCTCCTCTCGGTACGACCAGCGGGTAAGTTTGATACGACATCACCCTTTGTGAGGGTAGATGGTCCGAGTGGCACGCGCAACAAGTCCGGCGTGCACGCCTCGACGCTTGGGTAGGACACTCGAGGGTCCCCTCTCGCCTGCCTGCGGACTCCAATCGATCCTCGAGAATCCGATTGAGCCCGTCGACCCGCAAAAAACAACTCTCCAGAATCCGATTGAGCCCGTCGACCCGCAAAAATCGACTCTCCAGAATCCGATTGAGCCCGTCGACCCATCAAGATCGACTCTCCAGAATCCGACCGAGCCCATCGACCCATCAAGATCGACTCTCGAGAATCCAACCGAGCCCATCGACCCGTCAAAATAGACTCTCGAGAATGCGACCGAGCCCATCGACCCGTCAAAATTGACTCTCGAGTGTCCGATGGCGACCACGTAGGCTCGGGTGCGGGAAGGTCCCCAGGGGGGCGGAAGGTTCACGAGGGCGGTTGGGAAAGGGGAGTCACCGACGGCACCCTGGATCGATGCCGCCGGTGATCTACGGAGAGGGTCAGCCTAGGTCTTTGTAGACCTTCATGACGGCATGGAGAAGCGCGATGGCATCGGCCCGCGGACGCTGGAAGGCATTGCGTCCCATGATGGAGCCGAAGCCGCCGCCGGCCGCGATGCCGCGCACTTCTTCGAGGACCTCCTCGGTCCCTTTGGCCTCACCGCCGCTGAAGATGACGATGCGCTTGCCGTTGAAGGCGCTCTGGACTGCATGTCGAACGCGGTCGGGCAGCGTCTTGGTCGGGATCTGGTGTTTCTCGAAGACCTTCTTGGCTTCGGCCTGTTCGACGAAGTCCTTGGGGGGCTTGATCTTGATCACATGAGCGCCGAGCTGGGCGGCGATTTGGGCGGCATAGGCGGCAACGTCGACCGCTGTTTCGCCGTCCTTCGAGATGCCGGCGCCGCGGGGATAGGACCACACGATGGTGGGGATTCCGACGGCTTTGGCCTCGGAAATGAGGTCGCGGAGGTCTTCGTACTGGCGGTTACGCTGGCCGCTTCCCGGGTAAATCGTGTAGCCGATGGCGGTGCAGCCGAGCCGGAGTGCGTCTTTGACGGATCCGGTGACGGCGCTGCAGGGCTGGTCGATTTTCGCGAGGCTGTCGGAGTTGTTGAGTTTTAGAATGAGCGGGACCTGTCCAGCGAACTTATCGGCGGCAGCTTCGAGGAACCCGAGGGGGGCCGCGTAGGCGTTGCAGCCCGAGTCGATGGCGAGCTGGAAGTGGTAGTCGGGGTCGTAGCCGCCGGGGTTCGGGGCGAAGGAACGCGCGGGGCCGTGTTCGAAGCCTTGGTCGACTGGGAGAATGACGAACTTGCCGGTGCCGGCGAGCGTGCCGTGGTTCATGAGGCGCGCGAGGTTCGTTTTGACACCAACGTTGTCTGATGCGTACCAGGAAAGGATTTGTTTGACGCGGTCCGTGGACGGCATGGCCGTAGCCTCCTTGAAGTGAGTGTCCCCATGCGGCCCTGAAGAGCGCATGAAGGAAGAGCGACGGCGGCCAGCCTATCGTTTTGGTTCCGGATGGGCAAGCGGCTCCGCTGCTGCATCGCGTTTGTCGGACCTTTGCACTGGGCGGTCGCCCGCGCTAAAAGCGTCTTAATATCGATGCCGCACAAAATGCTTCCGCCAAAGAAGGATGTTGCCCTGGCCTTGCTCGAGCGCGGGAGTGTTCTCGTGCACCTCGACCCGCGCATGGCCGACGTCGTGGTTCCGTCATGGTTTCGCAAGCAGCCGCGTCTCGTGCTGCATCTTGGCCTCAACATGGCGGTTCCCATTCACGACCTTCGGGTCGACGACGAGGGAATGAGCTGCACCCTCAGCTTCAACCGCACGCCGTTCTTCTGTTTCCTCCCGTGGACTGCGGTGTTCGCGCTGATCCGGCACGACGCGGAGGAAGGCATGGTGTGGCCCGAGGATGTTCCCAAGGACCTCGCGCTGCAGAATACGGAAGCCGACGCATCGCCACGAGCTCCGGTGCGTCCCCAACCCCAGGCCGCCAAGGCCAAAAAAGTCACCAAGAAGCCACAGATAGCGCTCGTGCCCTCCCCACCTAAAGAGCGACGCGAGAACGTGATCCCGCTTCCCACTCCAGCCGCTCCGCCTCCCCCGCCTCGTCTCATCACCCCAGGAAAAAAGCCGCGCCGTGAGCTTCCACCGTACCTGCGCGTTGTGAAGTGACTGCGGAAGTGACTGCGGGCTTGAGCAAGCGCTTCGGCAAGTTTCTCGTTCCGCTGGTGGGGGTCGTTGCTCTCTTAGGACTTGACCTTCTTCTCGATCGGGTCGTCCCCGACAGCTCGCTTCGTCAGCTCTTGGCCATGACCGCATGCAACGTGCTCGTGGCCGTGTCGCTCAACGTGATCAACGGCATGGCGGGGCAGTTCTCCATCGGCCACGCCGGGTTCGTCGGCATAGGCGCGTACACGAGCGCCATCGTCGCGTCGCATCTGCACGGCGCGCTGGGCGGCGAGGTGAGTCTGGTCAAGTCGTTCGTGGTGGTGCCCTTGGCGCTCGTGGCGTCGGCGACGTTTGCGGGCCTGTTTGGTTTTCTGGTGGGGCTTCCTAGTCTGCGTTTGAAGGGCGACTACTTGGCCATCGTGACGCTCGGCTTCGCGGAGATTTTCCGCTTGGTCATTTCGAGCGCGCAGATCGGAACGGGGGAGACGGCGGGGGCTGCGTGGCGCGCTGTACGGGGACTCGGGAGTTTGCTCCATGCGGTGTCGGTGTCTCTGTCGAGTCTTGGGGGGCAGATGGGGTATTCGGGGCCTGCGAGCGACGGGGTTCCGCTGTATGCCGGGCCGTTCTGGGTCTTCGGAGTGACCGCGCTCCTGTGTGTAGCGGCGTGGCGTTTGAAGTTCTCGGGGTGGGGACGGGCCTTGCGAGCGCTTCGAGAGGATGAAATTGCGGCCGCTGCGGTGGGGGTGGATCCGACGCGTTACAAGGTGACGTCGTTCGTGCTTGCGGCGGTGGGAGCTGGCGTGGCCGGTGGCCTCTTGGGGATCATGCGGGATGGCGCGCCGAGCGTGCAGCCTGACAACTTCAACTTCCAGGCCTCCTTCGATGCGGTGACCATGGTGATTTTGGGCGGCTCGGGGAGCGTGACCGGCGCCATGTTGGGGGGGGCGTTCGTGACGTTGAGCATCAAGGCCATTGAGTGGGTGCAGAGCTCACCTCTGCTCGAGGGACTTCGCTCCGAGGGGTTCGACCTGAATGCGCTACGGATGATCGTCTACGCGGCGATATTGATAGCGCTGATGATCCTTCGTCCCGAGGGGCTGTTGGGAGAGCGCGAGCTGCGGTGGGGATCGAAGGAGCAGCCTGGGTGAGTCTTCAGCTCCAGCATGTCACCAAGGACTTCGGCGGACTGCGGGCGGTATCGGACGTGACCTTCGAGGTCCCGGAGCGTTCGATCTTTGGCCTCATCGGACCGAACGGCGCGGGAAAGACCACCGTATTCAATCTGATCACGGGGGTTTACGAGCCCAACGCGGGGACCATTCGACTAGGCGATGTCGACCTGGGACGTCTTCGACCGGCGCACGTAGCGCGGGCTGGGGTGGCACGTACGTTTCAGAACATCCGGCTCTTCGGGCAGCTCACGGTGCTCGAGAACCTGCTGGTGGCGTGCGAGCTCCAGAAGCGTTCGCACCTGCTTGGCGCGCTGCTCCGTCTACCGGTGCACTACGCCGACGAGCGGTCGATGACGAAGCGTGCGTTGGAGCTGCTCGACGTGTTTGGGCTGACGCATATGGCCCATACGCCGTCCACGTCGCTCCCGTACGGGCACCAACGTCGGCTCGAAATCGCGCGGGCGATGATGATCGCCCCCAAGGTACTCTTGCTCGACGAGCCGGCGGCGGGGATGAACTCGCTCGAAGCGGCGGGGCTTTCCGATCAGATTCGGTGGCTGCGCGACACGTTCCGCGTGACGGTGCTTTTGGTCGAACACAACATGCAGGTGGTCATGGATGTGTGCGAGGAGATCCACGTGCTCGATCACGGCGAGACCATTGCGCAAGGGAGTCCCGACGAAGTGCGCGACAACGCGATCGTGGTGGCGGCGTACTTGGGCGAAGAGGATGTCAACTCGGTACCGTCCTCGATGTTGCAGCCGCTGCCGTCGATACGGGGGGGACAGCTTCGATGAGGGTGGGTCATCCAACGAGGCGGGCGTTCGAGCTTGCGGAGGGGGAGGCGCTTCTCGAGCTTCAAGGGGTGCGGGTCAAGTACGGGGGGATCGAGGCGCTCCGCGGGATTTCGATCTACGTACGGCGCGGGGAGATCGTGAGTCTGATCGGGGCGAACGGTGCGGGCAAGACGACGACCTTGAAGAGCATCATGCGTCTAGTGCCGCTTGCCGCGGGGACCCTTCGGTTTGGCAAGCGGGATGTGTCGCAGTTGACGACGGAAGAAATGGTGGAGGCAGGGGTTTCGCTAGTGCCCGAGGGGCGGGCGATTTTCCCGAGCTTGACGGTGCGAGAGAACCTGGAGCTCGGGGCGTACTTGCATCGTGACAAGAGGGCGATGAAGGAGACGCTGAGCGACATAGCGGAGCTTTTTCCTCGTCTTGCCGAGAGGTGGCGTCAGGAGGGGGGGACGTTGTCTGGGGGCGAGCAGCAGATGTTGGCGATAGGAAGAGCGCTCATGGCACGTCCAGCGCTGCTTCTTCTCGACGAGCCGTCGCTGGGGATCGCGCCGAAGCTAGTGAGTCAGATCTTTCGAGCGGTGCGTCGGATTGCGAGTGCGGGGGTGACCATCTTGCTGGTGGAGCAGAACACGCACATGGCGCTTGCGACGAGCCATAGGGCGTACGTACTTCGGGGCGGGGAGATAGCGTTGGAGGGGCCAGCGATCAGGCTCGCGGCCAATCCCGAGATCCAGGCGGCGTACCTTGGAGGGTGACACGCGACGCGAGTCTTTTCTTGTGCCACTGCGGATCCCGATCGGCTACGGTCTGGGCGTGTTGGAGGCAACGGAGTGAATATTCTCGTCGCAGAAGACGATCCGACGAGCCAGCTCGTCATCCGCACCGCCCTTACCAAGGCGGGATACACGGTCACGGCAAAGCGCAACGGGCACGATGCGTGGATGGCGTACCAAGAAAGTCCCTTCGAGATCGTGATCACCGACTGGATGATGCCGGTCATCGATGGGATCGAACTGGTACGTCGCATTCGCCACTCGGCCCGTCCCTCGCCCCTCATTTTCGTCGTGACGGCGCTCGGGTCTCCTGCGGCCCGGGAGCATGCGATGCGAGCGGGGGCCGACGACTACATCGAGAAGCCTTATGCGCCACCGGATCTGATCCAGCGTGTGAGCCGAGGGCTTGCGCGACGTCAGCAGCCGATGCCGCCGGTCCCCTCGGCGTCGTCGCTCCGAGTCAATGTTCATCCTCCGTTCGTGGGGGTGGTGATCGCGGCAAGCACCGGCGGGCCGGTGGCGTTGAGCGAGCTCATGGCGACGTTTCAGTGCGAGACGGCGGCAACGTTCATTGCCCTTCATGGGCCGGCCTGGATGCTCGACACCTTTGCCGGCACGCTCCAACGACACACGTCGCAGAAGGTCGCGTTGGGACGCGAAGGGGAGCGTGCGACCGCGGGCTCCATCTACATTGCCCCTGGCGATCGGCACTTGGTGGTGGAGGCCGGGTCCCATGTCATGCGGGTTCGCGACGACCCCCCGGAGAACTTCGTGAGGCCGTCGGCCGACCCGCTGTTCCGGAGCGCGGCTCGTGCCTTTGGCAAGTACACGCTGGGCGTGGTCATGACCGGACTTGGGCGCGATGGAGGGTTAGGGGCGGCCGATATTGCGGCGGCGGGGGGCATTGTTTTGGTTCAGAGTCCTGAGACGTGTATCGCCGAGTCGATGCCGCGTACGGCGCTGGGCATGGGCATCGTGCAGCGTGCCGTACCACTTCCCGATCTGGGGGCAGCGTTATCGCGTGCTGCGGCATCCCTTGATACCGACCTTCAGCGCGCTCGATAACCTCTTCGTCCGAGACGAGGGAGTATGAGCCGGACCATCCATAACGTGCACGCAGGCGACTCGTTTCTTGCGTCGCTTGCGGCGCGGACCGGTGTTGCGGTGGCGGTCGTGGATGGGGAGGGCAAGCGGGTGGCCGAGGCAGGCGACTGCGAGCTTTGCCGTCGCGTGCTCGGGTCGGGGCCTGCCGCACGCGCCCGTTGTGTCGGCGATAGGTCGTCGCTGCAGGTTGGTCTTGACGGGCCGGAGCGATGCGCCAGCGGCCTTTGGAGGGCTGCGATCCCGCTTGCAGGACCGGCGACTCTCGTGTTTGGGCATTTCAGGCTGGACGGTGACGACCTCGACGAAGCCATGCTTAGGCATCGCGCTTCGGCATGGGGACTCGACCCAGAGGCTTACGTAGCGGCGTGCAGCCACGCCCCCGTGTTGTCGCGCGCGACGCTCGAAGTGATGCGCCTCTTTGCGGCGTTCTACCCGTCCTACCCAGCGGAAACGCAAGACGACTCCCGTCTCGCTGTCGTGCCTGCTGCACCGCTGATTCCCTCCGCGCCGCCTCCCACGCCTCGAACCGCTTCGGACCGCTATGCCTCGGTGGTGCAGGCCTCACCGGCCGCGATCATCGCGATCGACGCCGACGACCGGGTCATCGAGTGGAGCCCTGCGGCCGAGCAGATCTTCGGCTGGAACGCCTACGAGGTGATTGGGCGTCCGCCACCGGTGACCGAGGCTGCCGATCGTCTCGTGGATGTCCTCTACGGCACGAGCACCAACGACGCGGAGGTCTTGACCACACGCAAGGACGGCTCCGAGGTGGTGGTTCGGATCTCGACCGCTCCGCTTCGGGACGCCGACGGGACGGTGACCGGCGCGTTGTTGATGGCGGTGGATGTCACCCGGCGTCACGAGGCCGAGAATGCCCTTCGGATTCAGCGCGATCTAGGGATCGCGCTTGGCTCGGCGAGAAACCTAGGGGACGTCCTGCGGCGTGTGCTTGCCGTGACCTGGGAGCTTTGCGGCTTCGATTGCGGCGGCGTGTACGCAGTGGGACCGAACGGCCTCGACCTCGTCGCACACACGGGCCTTCCATCGTTTTTCGTCGAGGCCGTGGCCCGTCTCGACCTATCCAACTCGTTCGTGAGCTCGCTTGCCTCGGGTCATGCGGCCTACTTGGGCGCATCGGACTTTGCCGTGGTCGAAACCGGCGAGATGCTCCACAGGGCTGGCATCACAGCGTTGGCGTCGTGTCCTATCGAGCACGAGGGGCGGGTGCTCGCCATTCTAAACCTCGGCTCGCGGATCTCATCGGACGTTCCCGAGCACGTACGCGAGGTGTTTGCCAGCATCTCCGACCAGCTTGGCGCCGTAGTGGCTCGGATTCATGCCGAAGAAGCACTTCGGGAGATCTTCGACTCCATCGATGACCTCTTGTTTCTGGCCGATCTCGATGGACGTATTCTCGACGTCAACGCCATTGCACAACGCCGTCTTGGGTATCCCGCAAGCGACTTGCGCACCATGAACCTCGTCGACATGCATCCGCCCAGCGAGCAAGACCGCGCCGAGCAGATGCTCCGCGAGGTACGCGATGGGCATCCATCAGCCGGCGTGCTTGCCGTATTGGGCAAGAGAGGAACGCGGTTCCACGTCGAGATTCGCTACACCCAGGGCACGTGGCGGGGACGGCGTGTGATCATCGGAATGGCGCGCGACGTCACCGCGCGTCAGGTGGCCGAGCAGGCGCTCCGTGACAGCGAAGAGCGCTATCGGATTCTGACCGAATGCGCCTCCGACATGCTCACCCGGCACGATGTGACCGGGCGTACCTACTTCGTCTCCCCTGTTTCCATATCGCTTCTTGGCTATGAGCCTCGGGAGCTCTACGCCCGTCCATTTTCCGAGATCGTTCATCCTGACGACATCGCCGCACTGCATGACGCGCAGCTTGCAGCGGTCGAAGGACCGGGGACTGCGACCGTCTCGTACCGCTGTCGAAAAAAGGACGGCACCTATATCTGGGTCGAGACCACCAGCAGGGGACTCAAGGACCCTTCCACGGGCGACATCACCGATGTCGTGAATGTCACCCGCGACATCACCGAGAGGAAACGGGCTGAGGACGCGATTCGGGAGAGCGAAGCCCGCTACCGTGTGATGGCCGAGGCCGCCCAGGCGGCGAGCCGCGCCAAGAGTGAGTTCTTGGCCAATATGAGCCATGAAATCCGCACGCCGATGAACGGCATCATTGGCCTAGGCGGTCTGCTTCGCGACACGATGCTCAACGCCGAGCAGCGCGACTACCTCGACGGGATCTTGAGTTCGGCCGATGCGCTTCTGACGCTCATCAACGATATCCTCGACCTTTCGAAGATCGAGGCCGGCAAGCTCACGGTGGACCCGGTGTCGTTCGATCTTCTCGCCAAGATCGAGGAGTGCATCGAGGCGCTAGGGGTTCGTGCCCGCGAAAAAGGGCTCGAGTTGGTGTTGAGTCATGCCCCGGCTGCGGCGTTGCGGGTCGTGGCCGATCCGGGGCGTATCAGGCAAATCCTGATCAACCTGGTGGGCAACGCGATCAAGTTCACCGAGTCGGGGCATGTGCTCGTGTCGGTGACACGGGAGCGTCAGAGCGAAACCTACTTGCGTGTGCGGTTTGCCGTCGAAGACACCGGCATCGGCATTGCGCAGGACAAGCTCGACTTGATCTTCGACAAGTTCGCGCAAGCGGACGCGTCCACCACCCGGGTTCATGGCGGCACTGGTCTTGGGCTTGCCATTTCGAGGGAGCTCGTGGGGCTGATGGGGGGGGAGATCGGCGTGTACAGCGAGCTAGGGCGAGGGTCGACCTTCTGGTTTGCCCTTGATTTCCCTATTGCCACGGACGCGCCCACGGAGGGGTATGCTCGCGAGCCGCTTCTCGCAGATGCGCGGGTCCTCATTGTCAATGCCCATGCTGAAGAGCGGCGCGCAGTGGCGGAGATGGTGACGGCATGGGGCGGGCAGATCGATGCGTGCACCGAAACGACCGAGGCGCTCCTGACCCTTCGTCGTGCGTCTCGCGCGGGCACTCCATACACTGCCGTGATTGCCAATCTTGGGTCGGTTGCGTCGCTGGGGGGCGGAGGCCTTGGGACCGCGGGGCTCTGGTTGTCCATGAAGCAGGAGGCCGACCAAGGAGGGACTGCGTTTCTGCTCGTCTCCCCCGAGCTCACCTCCGATGTGGCGTCGCTCAAGGCCCTTGGCTCGGGTGTGGTCCTCAAGCCGGTCGTTCCGTCACGCCTGCTGGCGGCGCTCAGGAAAGTTCTTTCGCGCCGTCTCAACGGCACACGTGCCCCGTCGGTAATCCCCCCCACCCTCCCTCCTCGGATTTCGGTCGGGGGGCGTGTCCTTGTGGTCGAGGACCAGATCATCAATCAAAAGGTCGTGGTCAAGACCCTCAAGAACCTGGGATGCACAGTAGACGTAGCTTGCAACGGACGGGAGGCTCTTGAAAAACTTTCTACGGGAGTGTTCGACATCGTGCTCATGGACTGGCAGATGCCCGACATGAACGGTCTGGAAGCGACGATAGAAATCCGGCGTCAGGAGGCCAGCGGTCGTCACACCATCATCGTGGCGGTGACCGCGAATGCCATGGGGGGCGCTCGCGAGACGTGTTTGGCGGCAGGGATGGATGACTACCTGACTAAGCCGTTACGTCCCGAGCAGCTCGCCGATCTCTTACGTCGTTGGTCGCGCCGGTCATCGCCAGAAGCGCAACCCTTGGTCCCTCGCGACCTAATCCAACAAGTCGACCTCGCTCCGAAGAGTCCATCGCTTTACACCAAGCTCGACGTGCTCATGGAGGACATGGGGGCGGACGCCACGGGGGATATCCTGGGCTTGTTCATCTTGGACACTCCCCGCTACCTGAATTCGCTTGGCGAAGCGGTAACAGCCCAGGATCTGTCGACCGTGGTCAGTGTGGCCCACGCGTTCAGGGGGGTTGCGGGGACTGTCGGAGCCATGTCCCTCAGCGCACTCTGTGCCGAGATCCAGGATTCGGCCGAGTCGACCGGAGTAGAGATGCCCCGGCTTTTTTCCGAGCTTCAGCGGCGCTACGAAGTCACTGTTGCCGAGATGAAGGAATTCCTTAGCCGGCTTCCAGGCGGCGGCTGATCGGATCAAGCAGGGCGCGCGCTCGAGCGCATGGGGGGGCTGATCGGATCAAGCAGGGCGCGCGCTCGAGCGCATGGGGGGGCTGATCGGATCGAGTTGGGCGCGCGCTCGAGCGCATGGGCGGGCTTATCGGATCAAGGACTGCGTGCGGTCGGGCGTGTGGCGGGGCTTATCGGATCAAGGACTGCGTGCGGTCGGGCGTGTGGCGGGGCTAATCGGATTGGTTTAGCGATCCTCGACGCTCAAACTGATGGAGAAAACGCTTGCCTTGCGCTCGTGCTCGCGCTACCCGAGATCTTTCGGAGGTCTGCAAGGAGCCGAGCCAACATTCGGCACGCCAGAAGCCAAAATTGGAAGACGTCTCCACTCCCCTCGATCCCGCCCTATCGTTCTCGCTACAACGCTCCCGCGCCTTCGCAACATGGGTTGCCTCCGTTGGACGCTGCTACGTCCGTTGCGATGTCCTCCCCTGCTTCGGGAGGCCCCCGGACCGCTGCTTCGACGACTGCGGCAAGGCGCAACACTGGAACACTCACTCCTTTGGGCTCGCATCGGGGAACACGATCCAGAGCTTGCATCGTTCGGCTCGCGCCTTGTCCGAACGGAGCCTACCGAACCGCGCGAGCTGGCCGAGCTGATCGTGCACGCCCTCGCTGGGAAATCCCCGTGGTCCCTGTTGCGGCTTGTCTGTCCCTTCGGTGGCAAGCAAGCGGAAGTCGACCTGCTTGCCCAGGAGCTTCGTATCGCAGTGGAAATCGACGGGTATTACCACTTCCAAGGACAGGACACGTACCGTCGAGACCGCCGCAAGGACTTCGAGCTTCAACACCGAGGCTACCTGGTACTTCGCTTCCTCGAGCAGGACATCGTGGCCAGGCTCGAGGAGATACTCTCACAACTGCATACCGCAGGGCTCTGGCGACAGAAGCCAAGGAGTGGCTCCTCAAGGCGCAGCGCGCTGGGCTTGTCCCTCTGAGCCGCGCTGACCTTGTTGAAGCAATGGACCCTGAGCTGGTCGCGCGTTCCGAGATTCCATACCTCGGTGCCACGTTTCACTTTGTTCGCTTGGAAGAAGAGAGAGCCCAATGGTAAACCCGAGTTCCCAAGATCCCCGTCTCACTGTCACCTGGGCCGGAGGTCTTCCATGCCGTGGAGCACCGACACGAGGTCTGGACAGTGGACCCCTTCGATGTCCCGCAAGTGCACCAGGAGGCAAGGGACGCCTTCTCGAAGGTCCTCGGCCAAGCGCTCACGTGCTGGGAAAAGGGAACGGCAACGTCGCGCTCTCGCTCCGTCCCGCGTTCGGTCGTCCGTCGCGCACCACCAAGCACGGAGCCATCCACGTGATCGAAGAGCGGGCTCTTGACGTTTCCGGCGACATCGAGGTGTTCGAGCAGGCCAAGTTGGTCGAGGACATCACAGAACACCGCCCAGGACTGCGCAAGCTCCGCAGCACGCAGCTCGAGGCCGACGAGCAGTGGGAGTGCTGCTGCATGGGAGGTGCTGAAGATTTCCTCCGGGGCATCGTCCTCGCGTCCGTCCGAGCGGCCAAAGCGTTTGAGGAGTCCAACCCCACAAAGGCGTTCGGCGCCATGCACCCCGTAGCGCCGACGACGCTGGGCTTGTTCGCCTGGACTGAGCGGGGCAGCTCGGGAGCTGTCAAAGAGCTTCTCATCGAGGGTAGACTCGCGCACGCCATCAAGGGAGGACTTGGGCACCCCCGCCATGGACCAGAGGGTGGGTTGGAGGAATTGGCGGGTGTTCTTTCGGGAGGCAAGGAGCCGTTCCGCTTCCTTTCGAGCCTGGTGATAACTCTGGTGCTCAGGGACCGCGACCCAAGTGAGCTCCACGAGATCATGGATCTGGTGCCATGCAATGTCCTCATGGAACAGTTCCTGTCGGCGTGCCGGTGCATCGCCGCGTCCAACGCGTCGAAAGGCGGAGCGAGCGATAGTGTCAAGACGTTTTTCCAGTGCGTCTTGTGCTGCGGCCACTGCGCAGTCCACGCGTTCCCAAGGAAGCACGGCAAGAATTTTGTTTGCAACAGAGCAAGCGCTTCCAGGGGTCAGGGACGCTCGGGCGGTCGCTCCTGGGAAAACAAGGGTGATGGAAGACCGGTCGACCGCGGACATGCCCTCGGGGCGGGTCGGGTGAAGGCATATAGTCCGAAAGGATCTCTCGGAACTCTGCTTTTGTAAGCTTGCCTTCTATTTGGAGGTCAAGCGCACGAAGGTAGAGCACGTTCAATCGCTCGTAATCTGCCGTCATCGGTGCCACTTGAACGATAACAGGCTGGTCCCGTAGGTGACCACGGTCCAGGCTCCGAGGATTGCCAACCCTGGAGCCAGTCGCAACAGGTCCGTCTCGCCATAAAGCAACACGGCACGGACAAGCCGTACCATTTGCGTCGATGGCAGAAGCACGCAGCTTTGCGCAAGGAGCCGCGGAAGATCGTCCAGGGGGAAAAAGATCTCGGAAAACAACACGAGCGGCGTCGTAGCCGCGCTGATCGTGTCGACCACCAGCGTCTCTGTGCGAAAGACGCATGCCAGCACAAAGCCCGCCCCTGTAAAAGTGAGGAGCCCGAGCACCGTGATCACCATCAGCCACGCCGCCGAACGCGCGGTGAGCGTGATGTCGAAGAAGCCCCATGCCGCAGCGATCATCAAGGTCACTTGTGCAAGTACGAGCAGTCCCCTCGCAGAGAGCTGCGCGGCCACGAAGGTCGATCGACGCAGTGGGGTGGTCGCGAGCTTCTTCAAGAAAAGGTTCTCGCGATACCGCACCATCGCCGACCCCATGCCAAACAGCCCCGCTAGAAGCACAGTGAAGGTGAGCAACCCGGGAAACAAATAGTGCACATACCCCCACCGAGGTACGCCCACTGTCTCCACCACCACCACAGCCCCCTCGCTCTCGAGCAAAGACGCAAGCCCCTTGCCGAAAAGCCCATCGTAAGGAGCCACCAGCAGCCGCACGTTCCCGTCGCTCTCGAAAAGGACCACCGCACTGGCCACGCGTGTCCGAAGTGCCGTCCGCCCATGGGCAGCGTCCGCGATACGCTCCGGGCGCACCTCGGGAGCTTTGGCAAGGGCTCGAAGGACCCCAGCATGCCCCTGCGACTCCACGACCAGCACCTGTTTTCGTTCGAAAGGATGCCCTTCGGCAAAAACGCCAGCTACCACGCAAAGCAACACGAGCGGAAGGAGCACGAAGAACAGAAACATGCTCTTGCTGCGGGTCACGTCGAGGAGACGGAGGCGCACCAAAACGAGGAAAGCGCTCATCTTGCGTCTCCCATGTCGCTCGCCATCGGTGCTCTGACAAGGGAAGTAGCGTCTCCAGTGGCGTCGATGCGTACGGAGCAAAAGTGGAAAAAGGCCGCTTCAAGCCCGTTGGTTTCGCCGTTCGGTGTCGCTTTCAGGAGCTCCGTTCGGGTCCCTTGGGCTCGAATGGCCCCGTCGACCAAGAAAAGAGCGGAGTCGCAGACCTTGTCAGCCTCGCGAAGATCGTGGGTGGTCATCACGACTGTGCGGTGACGGCTGGTCTCTCGCAGCCAAACGCCCAGCTCGCGACGGGCTTCCGGATCGAGGCGCGCCGTCGGCTCGTCCAAAAACAGCAGCTCCGGGTCGTGGACTTGCGCCGCCGCAATGAAAAGCCTCTGCGCTTCCCCACCCGAGAGCCTGGCCACCGAGACGCGGGCGCGATGGGCCAGCCGCGCCGTCCGTAGGATCGCCCCGGCCCCGTCACGTACGTCGTAGATTGCCGCAAAGAGCTCCGCGTATTCGCCCGTGGTGACCGAGTCGAGGGTGAATTCCTTCTGCAGGACCACCCCCACGCGCCTTCGCGGGTAGCGTCTCACCGGCTCGCCAAAGAGGCGAAGCTCGCCTCGCGTAGGCTCGCGAAGCCCCTCGAGGATGTCGAGGAGCGTGGTCTTTCCTGCGCCGTTGGGGCCTAGGATCGCAACGAGCTGAGGACCACCAAACCGGAACGACACGTCGCGCAGCGCCTGGACATCGCCGAAGGTTTGAGAGATCCCCTGGGCCGCCAGCACCTCGTTCACGAGGCGCAGATCAGAAGCGGATGCCGTTTTCAGCTCTGTGTTTCCACCAGCACCACCCGAAGTACGCCGCGGGGGCGGCCAAGACGACAGCCGTCACGGGCCCGATGACGACTCCTGCGGCCACTGCGGCGATCGCCGTCACGCCCGCCACAGCCCCCTTGCGCCTCGACTCCTGAAGGACCTCCGAACGCGTCTCGCTCATGGCTCGAAGGTGCCTGCGTCCACGCGCCAGCGCAAGTCCGATTTTCAACGGAAGGCGTCTCAGTCCGCTACGGCCACAGATTGGGAATCGGAATAACAAACACGGGCTCGGACGCCGCACTGGGCGAAGGGGCTGGCGGTGCCACTGTCGGCTTCGGAGGTTGCACGCGCGGAGGCGCAGTCACTCGAGGCGGCGGCGGCGGCTTCGGTGGGTCCAGTGCGATCAGCCCAGCGTCCTCCTGCCCTTGCGGCCGCTCTGCGACGGGGTCCGCAGTCGGTGCCGTGCGGATCCCCCTCGAGGATTCGGGCCACGCGAAGGGCTCCGCTTCCTTCTTCTTGCCAGCGCTGAGCGACAGAATAAGCCCAAGGCCCATCACCAATAGGACCCCACCGGAAAAGGCCAATACCACCCCTAACCGCGATCCTTGCTTCTTTGACCGCCTCGGCGCGGGAGCTATAGGCCCGGGAAACGCAGGCTGTGCCATCCCCATCGCAGGCTGCGCCATCACCGTTGCAATCCCCATCGCAGCCTGTGCCATCACCGTTGCAGGCGGTGCCCGCACCGTTGCAGGTGGCGATAATAGACCCAACAACGCAGGGTCGACCTCGAGCGGCATCGTTTCGCCAAAACTGGGCCTCGACGGTGCCGAAGGCCTCGACGCCAGCACCTCTGGAGCAGGACGTACCATAAGGGTCGCCTGTCCAATCGGCATTGCGGCAGGTACCGCCACGGGTGGCGCAAACGCTGTGCCTGCGAAAGCCATCCCCATGTTCAGCACATCTGCAAATGCAGCCGCTAACGGCGCACCTTGCATCCTGTTCGCCCCCACCACGGGCACAAGCTGGTGCAGCGCACTCCGCATCGCGAACGCCGACGGCCAACGTTCTCTTGGATCCATACGCAACGCTCGGTCCACCACTGCGACCAGGGCCGCTGGAAGCTCCGGGGCTCGCTTGGCCAGGGAATCCACGGGACGGGTCGCCGCGGCCATCAGCATCTCCACTGGACTTCCATCCCTGGGGAGCACTCCGCTCAGCAAGTTGAACATCACCGCGCCCACACCATACACATCGGACGCGGGCCCAATGGCTTCCTTCTTCCCCAACGCCTGCTCGGGAGGCATGAACGCTAACGTGCCTAGCGCAGTCCCCGTCTGCGTGGGACCATGCCCCAACCCTTGGTCCAGTCCCACAAGCCCAAGGTCCAACAACTTCACCCGTCCCTCGAAGGTCAAAAACAGGTTCTCCGGCTTCACATCGCGATGCACCATGCCTGACGCATGCAGCGACGCTAGCGCATCAAGGACCGGATCCATCAGGGAAAGCACGTCGCAAGGCAACAACCGACCGCGCTTGGCCAGTAGGTCGTCTAGAGTGAGCCCGTCGAGGAGCTCCAGCACCAGGTACGGAATCCCATCTTGCGTGACCTGCCCGTCCAGCACGCGCACCAGGGACGGGTGCGGGACCTGGTGGGCCGCCAATGCCTCGCGGCGAAGACGCTCTCGAAACTGTGGTACCGCCGCAAGATCCGGGTGAAGCAGCTTGATGGCAACACGGGCTCCGTCGCGACCTGTCGCTGCATACACCGCCCCCGTGCCGCCAATGCCAAGCACCTTGTCCAGTCGCCAGGTCCCTGCAAGTACGGTCCCAACCCGTCCATGAGCCTGCGCATCCATGGCTTAGAACGACCCGCGCAGGGTCAGCCCCCAGGCTCCCGGTTGCCCTGTTGGTCCCGCCTGTACCGGAGAGCTCGGCGCTAGAAACCACATCGTAAGCCCCGCGGCCGTGGCAACCCCGCCCAAGATGAAAAACAACGTCGCCGTGCTTCCAGCACTTTGTGCGTCCTTGTACTTGGTCAGCGCATCGGACGTCGCGCACTGGCCACCAGGACAGTTGGCGTCGCTGAACTTCGACTTGGCCGATAGCCCTAGGAAAGTCCCCACGCCCATTCCCACAAGTCCCACTGCGGCCGTGGTGAGGCCAACAGGAACAAGAAAACTTCCTCCTTGCGAAGGGCGCTCGGCGATCATCCCCGCATCAGGCACTGCCGGCTGTTCCGCTGCGCCCGCATCGGCAGCATCCGGCTCGGGCGCCCCTGCGTCCGGAACCGCCACCACCACAGGAAGCAACGTCAGAGTCAGCTCGCGGAACTCCCCTTCGCGCAGTTCGACCTCGGAGACCCGCTCCTCGCTCCCTCTGCTTGCAACCACGCGATGTTTGCCCGGGTTCACTTGCCTGGGTTTGTCATTGAAAGGAAAGTCGGCACCATCCACTGTGACCTTGGCCGTCTCTCCCGCAGCGACTCCGATTACCAGGACACGCAGGGTGGGAATGCGTGGAGCGAGTGCAGCCAGTCGGGCCCCCGATTCCGCACGGGCACGGGCTGCGTTGACGCTTTCCCGTCGATCGGGCGGGAGGCTCGTGGCAGCAGCGTACGCTTCATGCGCTTGGAGCAGCTCGCCCAGCGCTTCGTAGGTGATGCCGAGGTCCAGGAGGATAATGGCCGTGGTCTTGTGAGCCCGTGCAGCCTTGAACTTTTCTACAGCTTCGCGGTACCTTTTCGCGTCTTTCAAGGCGCGCCCTTCCTTGTACAGCGTGCGGGCGGCGTCCACGTCGGCCGCCGACTCCTGCGCAAGGACCGTGCGAAGAGGCGACGCGCTGCAAACGAGGGTCAGAGCTAGAAAGGCGGCAAGAGACTTAGAAGATGTCATTGGGGTTGGTCGGTGAAGGGGTGGGAGGTCGGGGACGGGGGGCGGCGACTGGCGCCTGCTGTACAGTGACCACAGGACGTGCGGGAGCCTGCGGCCTGGCAGTTGGTGGGGGTGCGGGTGGTGCTCCGGTCTCTACGGCAGGCAATGGGACCGGAGCCAGCGGGAGCAACCTTGCGGAGGGACTTGGTGTTGTCGCCTCGGACTGCGTCAGGACAGCTCCCGAGTCCACCGACGGGACTGGACGCGCCACGGCAGCGGGGGCTGGAGAGGGATCGCGGAGGTACAGCGTGAGCCCAACGAGGGCAGCGACCACTGCGCCGACGCCTGCTGCCATAAAGTAAACCCCAGTGGGCTTGCGGATCCTCACGGGCTCGGCCGCTTGGGTCACACCTATGGCCGGCCCCGTGTGCAACCGACCTATGGCCGACCCCGTGTGCAACCCAGGGGCCGTCCTTGCGTCCATGAACATGGTGGACGCGACTGTCGGAGCCGCGGGTTCGGCGGGCATGGGAGCCATTGGGACATGGCCGAGGATCTTCGAGGTGCGGTCGGCAGTAACGCGTTCGCGGGGTGCTGTCCACGGTTCGAGCTGGTGGGCGAGCTCGGCGACATTGGGAATACGCCGTGCGCGATCCTTCTCGAGGCAACGCATGATCACCGCTTCGAGCGCCTCGGGGACATCGGGACGGAAGCTTCGAAGTGGCGTTGGGGGCTGCATGACGATCTTCAGAATGAGCTCGGGGAGATCGTCGGCGTAAAACGGATTGTGCGTTGTAAGGAGCTCATAGAGCGTGACTCCGAGGGCCCAGATGTCGCCCCGCGCGTCGACGTCCTTGGAAGAATGGAGCTGCTCGGGCGACATGTAGAGGACCGAGCCCAGGATGACTCCAGTGCCTCGCGTCAGTCCCGTGGTCGACGTCGACTTGACCTTCGAGATGCCGAAGTCGAGCACTTTGATGCAAGGGGAGCCGTCCGCTCGTGTGGTGAGAAAGAGGTTTGCGGGTTTGATGTCGCGATGGACCATGCCCTGCGAATGCGCCTCGGCGAGCGCTTCGCACGCGTGGAGAATGGCCCCGATGGCGTCCAGGATGGGCATGGGGCCGTGGCGAATGCGGGCGGAGAGATCGCAGCCTTCGAGGTATTCCATGACCAGATAAGGAGCCCCGCTGTCGAGGCGTCCGACATCGAGCACGCGTGCGACATGTTCGCTTCGGATTTTGACGGCCGATTTTCCCTCGCGGAGGAAACGAGCGACGGCTTCTTGGTTCTCGAGGAATTCGGGGAGCACGAACTTGATCGCGACCGGCTGTTCGAGCTCGAGGTGCGTGGCGGCGACGACGACTCCCATGCCTCCTCGGCCGAGTACGCGGTCGATCCGATACCTGCCACCGATCACGTCGCCGGGCTGAAACGCGTCCATGTTGACCTCGGGTGATCCTCAAATAGGAAACGAGGCGGAGTGTAACGGCTCAGGGCCGTCGGTGCCAAGGGGGAAGTTGTTAAATTTTCGACTAAACGCACATCGCGCCATCGCTCCTGGTACTACGGCACGTCGAACGACGCGAGGTACGTGAGTCCGCACCGGGCATATTCAGCCTCGAGGTTTGGTCGCGTGACCGCGCCACCTCCTCGGTCATGCGGGGAGAAGTCGCTTTTGTTGAGGTTGCAGAAGAAGATCTCACGCTCGCCGTTCCGGTGGAGTTCCACGGCCTTGGCCATGACGGCGCCGAGGATCATCTCGTCGAAGGGCGGCAGCTTCTTGACCCTCCAGATTCGGAGCGTCTCGGCGATGACATCCGGCGACGGCGGGATCACGCGAAGCGCGGTCGCGAGTGCGTCGATCCTCGAGTCCGCGCTCGCCTTCGCAACGCGGCGCGCGTCACGCACCCTTTTCGCGAAAGCGTCAAGGGTCGCAAGGCCTACGTGATCCGCGGCCGGGAGCAGCTCGCGGACCGCGAACTTCGACATCGATTGGTCAAACCCAAGGTCATCGTCAATAATGCGATGGATTGTGCGCCGCGTCTCCGTGACCGAGCACCAGGGGACGTGAACGGTCACGTCGCTACCGTTACGGCGAAGGAGTTTCTCCGCGGTGGCTTGCGGAAATGGGCGCACGACGCCGACCAGGAAGTTGGTCTCGACGAGGACGTGCTTCACGCCGCCGTGTACCACGGATGGATCGCCGCGCCGGTGGCCGCCGACACGACATCATAGAGGAGCTCCTGCGCGTCGTCCGAGTCGCTGGGAACGGCCGCTTGCCACGAACCGGCGAGGAGCTGCAGCCAGCGCTCGACACGCACGGACAGTGGGCCGGCGTTGCTCGATCCGAGCGTGGTGAGCAGCACTCGTGTCGGGATACGTCGTTCTTCGCGAATCGACGCTGGGCTCATGTCGGTGAAGGCGTCGCGCAAGACGATGCACACGTCCTCGTCGAAGAGGAGCCCGTTCGCGCAACCGTACCCGAACATGAAAACCTTGAGCCGGTCAATAGCCAGGTCGTCGATCCTGTCGCAGACGTCGGCGACGAGTGTGGATTGGGGATCGATGCCCTGGGTCAGCGTGTAGCGCATCGCCATGGCCGCACCTTAGCGATCAGCCGCGCCTCCGTCGAGCTCCCCGCTCGTGGACAGCCCCTCGCACGTCGTGTTGGCCCCTCCGCGGGCCCGTGAAGTCCCACAACACGTCGTGTTTGCACCCGTGCAACACGTGGGGATCCCCCAAACACATCGCGCTTTGTCCACTTCAGGACATCGCCCCGACCACAGCACGCCGGGTGCGACCGGATCACGCCCGTGGAAAGCTCTCCGCACGTCGTGCTCCAGAGACCGCGGACCTCTGTCGCCGCCTCTGCACGTCGTGTTGGGCGCTTGCGACGTGATGGATCCCCCCTTTGCACAACGTGTTTTGTCCTTGCACGGCCTGGCGATTTCTTCGATTGACGGCTTTGGGGAATTCGATACCTTCGGCCCATGAGGTTCGCAGCATGAGAATGTTAGGCACCAGGTGCAGCCTGTCTGTTTTTCGATGGGATCTTCTCTATCTTTTGGCGCGCTTGCTCGCAGACAAGCGTCCCGAGGTCAAGGCGCTCGCGGGGAATGTCCAAGCGCATCTCGACGCGCTCAGGGTCCGACGTGAAACCCACGAGGGGGCCGAAGACGCCGTGGTGATCGCCGGCGCGCTCCTCAACAAGGAGGACAAAGAACGCGACAAGGTCCTTCTTGAAATGGGGGGCGTGGCCCGAGTGCGTGACAAGGACACGTACAAGGCGCTTTTTGCAACCTACAGTCCGAGCAAGACGGCGCGCTTGCCGATCCAAGAGGAGTCTGCGGAGGTCCGTCGGATTCTGGGCGAGTTCGCGTCCCTTCCCGTCGATCACCCATTGCGAGTGACCTATGAAAAGCCCCTGGCGATGTCCGAGGAGCTTGTGGTGGCAGCCAGCAAACAGAGCGACGAGGCCGCCACGCAACTGGCTTTGCAACGTGCGCAGACGGAACGTTTCAAGTTGAGCGTGGACAAGGGACGTCTATCGGTGCACGGCAGCCTGGTGGTGCTGACCAAGGACAAGGACGAAGCCGAGAGTTTCTTTCGTCCAACTGCGACAGCTCCTGGCGACACGGGGGATGAAAGGGACACGCCCGCGGTGGTACCGGCTGTACCGGCTGCAGCAGCGCAGACGCAACCGAAGGCAGCGGCAGGTTCTTGATACGCGCTGGAGGCAGGAGGATTGCCGCGATGAGGATTCGTAAAATTGTGGGTCTGCTCGTGGGACTGGCCGGGTGCAGTACCATCTTGGGGTATCCGGACGACCCGGTGCTCGTGGAAGTCGATGCGGGCGGGGGGAGCGACACGGGTGGAGGAAGCGACACGGGCGGAGAGAGCGACACGGGTGGAGGAAGCGACACGGGGAGCGACACCGGTGTGTGTCCAGCCGAGACGAACGCCGCGTTTTGCTCGCGGCAGGGGAAAAACTGCGGGAGCCTGACGGCACTCGATACCTGTGGGACCCAGCGCACCGCAGATTGCACCGCTGCGACCGGAAGCGCCGCGAGCCAAGCATGCGGCAACTGTAACACCGGGACGCAGAGTCGGACGTGCACGAGCAATGTGTGGGGCGCCTGGAGCAGCTGCAGCGGTGGAGGCGTATGCGCATCGGGAACGACGCAGTCCTGCACCGGTGGGACGCAAATATGCACGAGCGCCTGCGCCTGGGGGACCTGCGCACCTCCGGGCATGGTCTCGGTCCCCGGGGGAACAATGACCCTTGGCGCGAGCGATCAGAGCAACAACCTGCCGCATTCCGTGGCCGTGGCGGCTTTCCAAATGGACATCACGGAGGTGACCGTGAGCGCCTACGCCAGTTGTGTGAGCGCCACCCAGTGTGCAACGCCGAGCACTGGGACCTATTACAATTGGGGCGTCACCGGTAAGGAAAACCACCCTATTAACGGCGTCTCATGGACCGATGCGAACACCTATTGCACCTGGTCGGGCAAAAGGTTGCCCACCGAGGAGGAATGGGAATACGCGGCGCGTTACGACGACGCTCGTGACTACCCGTGGGGGAGTACCGCGCCAAACTCGACGCTAGCAAACTACAACAGTAACGTCAGTGGCACGACAGTCGTGGGCACCTATCCTTCCGGTGCAAGCAAACTCGGCATTCAAGACCTGGCCGGGAACCTCTGGGAGTGGACGAGCACATGGTACTGTGACACACCACCCTGTACGGGTACGAGTGGCACCTACCGGGTGTTGCGCGGGGGTTCCTGGGCCAACGGCAACCTTGCGTCGTACCTGCGCGCGGCCTGTCGCGTCAACGGCTACCCGTCGAACCGCTTCAACGACGACGGGTTTCGTTGCGCGAGGACTCCTTAAAAGCGAAGCACGGACGCAGATGGTTCACATTGGTCTTGCCAAAACCCCTGATCCCTGAACCTTGAACCCAGACGAGGGACGCGCCGCGGTCAAAATCAAAAGTGAGCGCGTCGCACGCTTGCTCGACGTGGACCCGAAGAGCGCTACGGGGTAGCGTACCCCTATGGAAGCTCACCGCGTCGAGACGATCATCCAGTCGGGCGGAACCCTGGCCGTTCATGGCCTGCCCGTCGCTGACGGGGCACTGGTGGAGGTCATCGTGCTGGTCAAGGAGCCTCGCAAGAAAGTCTACCCGCTCCGCGGTACGGCCTACCGCCTCGAGGATCCGACAGAGCCCGCCGTTCGAGCCACCGATTGGGAGGCAGAGAGGTGATTGTCCTCGACACACACGTCTGGGTCTGGTGGGTACAGGGAGAGTTGCGGCTTCCACGCTCGGCCGTGCAGCAAATCGAAGACGCGGAGCGGACGGGCATCGGAGTGAGCGCCATTTCGTGCTGGGAGGTCGCCAAGCTCGTCGAGCATGGCCGTCTCGCGCTTCCCCTCCCTGTGGAGCACTGGATTGCCACAGCGCTGGCCTACCCGGGAGTAAGACTGTTGCCTATCTCGCCCAGGATTGCCGTGGAGTCGACGCAACTTCCCGGGCCGTTCCGCAGCGATCCGGCCGACCAGATCATCGTTGCCACGGCGCGAGTCTTCGACTGCACGCTCATGACGGCAGACCAGAAGATCCGGAACTATCCGCACGTGAAGGTCCACGCGATCGCATGATTTCGCGTCGCGGGGTGATGCCGAGGAGCCACCCGAGCATTGACCACGAGGTGCTGCTTCGGACGTTGCGGTCGCACACGCCGGCGGGGCCCTTGATGGCTAGTGGTGGCTAGTGGTGGCTAGTGGTGGCTGGTGGAGCGCATCGTGCGAGCAGGCGGACCGACGGAGCCGGTGGCATTTCATTTCCCAGGCGACGACCTGTTTGCGCCGCTGCTGCGTCCGCACGGTCTGCCGATTGGGAACCTGACGTCGCAGATCTGGGCGAACGCTGTACTGACACCAGTGGACCACCTGCTTGGTTCTGGGCTGGGGCTGGGATCGTTTGTGAGGTACTGCGACGATGTGCTTGTGTACGCAGAGGACCGCAGTCGTCTCGAAGATGCGTGGCGTCGGGTACGCGACCTAGCGGACAGGTTGCGTCTTAGGTTGCATCCAGACAAGTGCCGGCTGCACAGGACGACGGAGCGGGTGGGGTTCGTGGAGTTCGTGCTGGAGCGTCACGGGGGACGCGTCGCGGTACATCTAAGGCGGTCGAACATCCTGGCATTTAGGCGGCGGATGGCGAAGCTTCGCGGGGAGAGGCATCCGGAGCGGTTTTTCGTGGGGGTACGGGCGTGGCTAGCGCATGCGCGGCACGGGCACACGCGGGGTCTTTGTCGAGCGGAGCTATCGCGGCTGGTCTGGACGCAGTGAACTCTCACCCCGCGGCGCTGGGCCCCGGGGCTCCATCCGTTCCAATAAAAAAAGAAAAAAGAAGATAAACCAACCCCATCTTGAAAACCGCAGGTCCGAACCGAAGACCCTCTCTATTTCGCCCTTTCACAGCGCCCCCTCCCCATCGATGGGGAGGGGGACCTTGTGAACGCGCCGGATCGTGTGGGGGTGAGGTCCTCGGGATCGCCGGCGACGAAGTTGCGGTTTTCAAGATAGGTTTGGTTTAGGTGCGCCGCCATCACGT
>CAITRH010000456.1 GCA_903894755.1 uncultured delta proteobacterium | reverse complement strand
TCTTCGAGAGAGGGGGCTCGGATCAGTGGTGCACGAGGCTCTCCTCCCCCCTCGCTCGAAGACGATCTTCCTTGCCCGCATGGGCAAGGAAGATGTCGAGGGAGAGGGGGGCTGGGGGGGTGAGGTCTGCGCGAGCGGAAACCTGCGGTTTTCAAGATGGGTTTGGTTTAGTCCGTCGACCAGGAGAAGCTCGCCGCCAGGAACGGCTACTCGACCATCGACGCCGCCGACGGCCTACCCGGGCACCAAAAGCGAGCACGGCGAAGTGGAAGTTCGTCTTCACGCACCACATCAACGGCACCGGGCGCGGCGCCGCGTCGAACGTGCCCATCGGCGAGTGGGGGGCGGCGACCGCGGACTTCAAGGCCAACCGACCGACCTGGGAGAAGCCACCCGAACCAGGTCTTCACCGGCAGGGAGGTGAACGGCGAGGTCGCGTTCTCGTACAGCGTGCCACCGCAGGCGACCGACATGCAGGCGAAGGATCACGCGTACACGTGCATCGGCGCCGCGCCCCCTGCCAGTTGGGTCTACAACCCATGACGCGGACACTTCGCATGCTGCCCCTGGGGGCGGGATAGCGTCGCTGGAAGCGGTCGAGGAATGGGCACGACCCGTTTCGATGCCGCCTCAACCGCGTTTGCATCGTCTCCAACCGCGTTTGCATCGTCTCCAACCGCGTTTACGTCGCCTCCAACCGCGTTTGCATCGTCTCCAACCGCGTTTACGTCGCCTCCAACCGCGTTTGCATCGCCTCCAAGGGCGGGTAGTCCTGGGTAGCGTGTGTTCGCGGAAGGCCGCCCCGCTACTTAGCGCGCCGTTGAAAAGAATTGAACTCGCACAGCGCAGCATGTAACGGTCATCTCACAGTCGGGGGGTTGGACCGGGTGTTTGCCGAACCTGTCAGCGCTGGAGAAAAGCCAATGTACCGTCGATCATTTCTGGCCTTGTTGCTCGTCGCCACGACTTGCCTCTCGTGCTCTGGGACTGACAGCTCGTCCAGCTCCGGCGGATCAGGGGACGATCCCTTGATCACCGGGAAGTGGGTCATGGGCTATGAGACCTCTTCGGGTACGAAGTCGGAAAAGCTCGATGCAACTTTCGTCCTGGCCGGCAAACAAGGCACGTTTTCGGGGACCGGGAACATCATCTACGTTCGGGATCTGGGAGGAGGTCCGACGACCTACACCATCAACAACGCCGCCTCGGGCTCGTTCAGCGAGAGTGAGCTCCGGGTCGTTGTGACGACGGCAGTGGGGGCGCAGTCCTTCGCGTTTTTGGGGACCCGAGACGACCTTGGCTCCACCACCCGCTACCAGGGCCAGGTGACTCTGATCTTGAGCGGAGAGACGATCTCGTCTACGGGACAAATACTCTACAAGTCCACGCAGTGACGGAAGGTGGTAAGGGATTCCAGAATGAGGCTTTCTATCACCTTGGAACGCGATGAAAAGGGGATGATTGTGGCGGAATGCGCTGCAATCCCGGGTTGTGTGAGCCAGGGGAGGACCGAGGACGAAGCTCTCGCGAACATCCGCGAAGCCGTGATCGGCTGCCTGGAGGTTCGAGCGGAGGCAGGGCTGCCGCTGACGGTTCGC
>CAITRH010000455.1 GCA_903894755.1 uncultured delta proteobacterium | reverse complement strand
GGCTCGACCGATTGCCACGCTTGGGCAAGTGGTTTGTCGGTATCTGCTCTCGAGCTGGCGCTGGGTAGCTCTGGTGTATTTATTTCCTGGGGACTACCTAACTCGTTTGAAAGGGACGAATACGGCAGGGACGCGAGCTTAGAGGCATGGGTTTCCTGTCCTTGTCTGCCGCGTCACGTCGCCCCTAGGAGCTCTTGCGCGGTAGAGTCAGCATAACGGGAGGGCCCGACGGGAAGTCAAGCGCCCGCGCATCACGTGGAGTCGACCGCGCATCACGTGGAGTCGACCGTGCATGCATCACGTGGAGTCGATCGCGGACCGTGGAGTCGATGAGGGACCACGTGGACGCGGTTCCTCCATCGCGTCGTCGTGGTCCAGCGTCGCGTCGTCGTGGTCCGCGGTCGACTCCACGTGGTCCTGTATCGAGTCGAGGCGTTTGGCAGACGTCGCGAGGGAGCTCTGGAGGCCGTAGAGCGATAGGATGATCATGAGGACGCGACCGCGGACCACGTCGCATCGGAGCGGTCGCGTGCGGGAGCCGATCGAAGCGTTTGAGCAGTTTCGATCCTCCACGGTGCGAGTTCGGCTCGCCCGGGACCTTGTGGCGCGCTACGATCGTACGCAAGCTAAGGTCGTCATCGAGCCTCTTTGAATCCAATCGCCCTCTTGAAGCATCTAACGTCACACCCGGAAAGAACGCGTCGTGAGTCTCGCCGCCTTTCCCCACTTTTCCCGTCCGAGGTCACCACGTGAAGCAATCCCACAAGACCCTGTTGCTCTGGGTTCTCTTGATCGTCATGTTCCTGGCGATTTGGCACTTTTTGAGCCCGAGCGACCGTAAACAACCGGTGGCTTTCAGCGAGTTCCTCGACGAGGTCCACGCGGGCCGTGTCGAAGAAATAAGCATCAAAGAGCGTGAATACGCGTTCCGAGTCCACGCCGGTGAAGGCAACAAAGCCACGGTCCAAAAAGAGACCGTGGGGCCTGTGGCTGACGAGCGTCTTCTGACGTCGCTCAAGCCGGACAACAAGGAAGCGAAGGCGCCGCGCATCAAGTTTGAAAAGGAAGACGCTGCGCCGTTCTGGTCGAGCACGCTCGTCACGCTCCTACCGATGCTGTTTATCGGCGTGATGATCTTCCTGTTCATGCGTCAGCTTCAGGCCGGCGGCGGCAAAGCGATGAGTTTTGGCAAGGCCAAAGCCCGCATGCTCAGCGACTCGCAAAACAAGGTGACCTTCTCGGATGTCGCCGGCATCGACGAGGCCAAAGACGAGGTCGAAGAGATCATCGCGTTCCTCAAGGACCCGAAGAAGTTCCAGCGCTTAGGGGGACATATCCCGAAGGGGGTGCTTCTCATCGGCGCTCCCGGGACAGGAAAGACGCTTTTGGCACGCGCCATCGCAGGCGAGGCGGGGGTTCCGTTCTTCAGCATCTCGGGCTCGGACTTTGTCGAGATGTTCGTCGGGGTGGGGGCCAGCCGGGTCCGAGACCTCTTCGAGCAGGGGAAGAAACATGCGCCTTGCATCATCTTCATCGACGAGATCGACGCGGTGGGGCGTCATCGCGGAGCCGGACTTGGCGGGGGGCATGACGAGCGTGAGCAGACGCTCAATCAGCTGCTGGTGGAGATGGACGGGTTCGAGTCGAACGACGGGGTGATCATCGTAGCGGCCACGAACCGTCCCGACGTGCTGGACCCAGCGATACTTCGTCCAGGCCGGTTCGACCGACGCATCACGGTGCCTCGTCCCGACGTACGGGGACGCGAAGAGATCCTGCGGGTTCACACCAAGCGGACGCCGTTGTCACCCGACGTCGATCTCGAGACCATCGCGCGCGGGACCCCTGGGTTTTGCGGCGCGGATCTGGAGAACCTAGTGAATGAAGCGGCGCTACTTGCGGCGCGGCAAGACAAAGACGCGGTGGCGATGAGCGATTTCGAGATGGCGAAAGACAAGGTCTACATGGGGACCGAGCGTCGCTCGATGGTGATCAGCGACGAGGAGAAATGGAACACGGCCATTCACGAGGCAGGGCACACGCTGGTGGCACTTGGGATCAACCATCACGACCCGGTGCACAAGGTGACGATTATCCCGCGCGGTCCGGCGCTTGGTTTGACCTGGTACCTTCCGAAGAGCGATCGACTCAACCTGTCGAAGGATCAGGCCGAGGCGAAGATTGCGTCGGCGCTAGGGGGGCGAATTGCCGAGGAGGTAGTGTTTGGCAAGCTGACGACGGGGGCGGGCAACGACATCGAGCAGGCGACAGATTTGGCACGACGGATGGTGTGCGAGTGGGGGATGAGCGAGCGTTTAGGGCCGCTGGCGTATGGCAAGAAAGAAGAGCAGGTGTTTCTGGGACGCGACTACGGGACACGTCAGCAGGACTACTCGGAGCACACGGCACAGGAGATCGATCAAGAGGTGCGTCGGATCATCCACGCGCAATATGCTCGGGTAAAAGAGCTGCTAGCCAAAGGTCACGACAAGCTAGAGGCATTGGCGCATGCGCTGATGGAACGCGAGACGCTTGACGCCGAGGAAATTGCGGCGGTGTTCGAGGGCCGGGAGCTTCCCAAACGCAACCGGGTACACATACCGACCTACGCAGAGCGTGACCGCGTGGCCAAAGAGAAGCGCAATGTTGCGAGCATCTTTGGGGGTCCTATCAAGCCGGCGCCGAGCAACGGGTAAGACGAACGTAGGTACAGCCCGACCCACCCGAGCCGCCCTGGCCGGAGACCTCACCCCCCCGCGATTTCGCGCTCCTACAAATTCCCCCTCCCCATCGATGGGGAGGGGGACGCTGTGGAAGTGCCGCGTCGATGGGGGGTGAGGTCCGCGGGGTGGTGAGCGGGTATCGCGAGCTCGGGGCTGCATAGGAAATGCAGAGGGGCCTGTGTACGAGGGGCCTGTGTACGAGGGGCCTGTGTACGAGGGGCCTGTGTACGACGGGACTCTCACCACTTAACTTCGGACACCACATCCCGCGCCGTGCGGGTCCCGTCCCCAAGCTGCCCATGGGTGTTCTCGCCCCAGCAGAACACCTCCCCAGCCGACGTGCGCACACACACATGACGCGTTCCAGCAACCACCTGTACCGCGTCGTGCACGCCAGGCACCCGCTCCCAACGTCCCCTCGGCGCCGCACAAACAACGCCGCCGCGACGACGCCGGGCGCACGCAATCCCCTCTCCCAGCGCCATCTCCGCAACCTCCACCAGATCGGGCACTCGAAGCGCCATCCATGGATCGATCCGGTTTCGATCCCCGGTCACGTCGCTCGGGTCCGACGGTTTCCAACACTGCACCTCTCCGACGGCCAAGGGGGCGCAGCGTACCGACCCAATCGCAACGGACGCTGCAGAAAACACCGCTCCAATAGAGGAAGCTCTTCGACGTGGCGAGCCGGGCGTACAAAGATCCCTGGCGCCACAATGTCCCCAACATAGAACTTCGCCCGAAAGCGACCGCCCACATGCCACAAGCCTTCCTGCCGCAAGGTTTTGCAATCCTGTCGCCCCCTTCACCTCGGTCGGCTCGAGGCTCCCCGCGGAAGGCCGATCTTCATCCCCTGGTTCCCAGTCGCCCCAACAACGCACGGTCCGGTCGGACAGCCGCGCACACGAAATGCCCGCCAGCGCCAACTGCTCGACGTGCTCGAGTCCTTGCACCGGCACCGGGATCCGCTCGCCAGGACTTGCCACCCCGTTGCCCGTCTCCCCTGACAAATTGGTCCCCCAGCACCGAACTGTCCCCGAGTCCAGACGCGCACAAGAATGGAGACCGCTGGTCGCAATCTGCACGATCCCGGTGAGTCCCACCACGGGGGTTGGACGGAGTCGGTCCATGCGGGTACCATCGCCCACCTGTCCTTCGTCGTTCTGCCCCCAACAGCGCGCGGTGCCGTCCGCATGACGCGAACAGGTGCTATCGCCCCCCGCGGCAATTTCTACGACCATGGCTGGAGCCGGAGGGTCGTCTGGGGCAACAGGCGCCGGAGCCGCCACCCAGTCTTGATTGCCAAACCCAGAAATGGGGACAGGGTCGCGGCGTGACTCGAAGGTCCCGTCCCCAAGCGTTCCGATGCGGTTGTCTCCCCAGCATGCCACCGTGCCATCGTTGAGAAGAGCGCAGGCAAACTGGGACGACAGCTCCAACGACGCTACTCCTGCGAGGTTGGTGTCCACCGCAGTGCCGTGAAACCGCTCCGGTGCTCCAGGGAATAACCCGCTTTCGCCGTTGCCCCAGCACTGTACGCGTCCATTTAGCTGCACTGCGCAGGCGGCGTCCGAACCCACCGCGACGGCTGCAACACGTGTGGCTCCCGGTATGGGAAACGCACCGCGACGTGCGCTGGTGATCCCGTCGCCAAGGGCTCCTCCGCGGTCCCAGCAGCGTACGGTGCCGTCGTTCAGCACGGCGCATCCATCGACAAGGTGACGCACGCCGATAAGGGACGGGACCGGCGTTGGACGAAGCCGCTGCACCGCGGTCGCGTCGCGCTGCGCCCACGCTCGTGTGGCCCCCTGTACGAAGCACATGCCCCAGCAAAACACCCGTCCATCACGCTGAAGGGCAAAAGTGGCCTGCTCGCCAGCTGTCAACTCGACGACGTTGGTCATGCCGCGCACGGCACGAGGCTCGAGGGAGTCGTTCTCGGTCCCGTCGCCAAGCTGCCCACGCGGATTCGCCCCCCAGCCCACGACGGTCCCGTCACGCCGAAGGACAAACGTTCTTCCAGGACCGGTCACGACCCGCGAAACCCCATCGACCGTGGCGATGTGTGGTGAAAACGAAGGCGGACCTTTGGTTCCGTGTCCGAGCTCGCCGGCGGCGTTGCTTCCCCAGCACGCGACCCGCCCCCCCTCGAGCGCGGCACAAATGTGGGATTGCTGTGCGTGAATGGACAACGCTCGTTCGGAAAGAGGGACAAGCGTCGGGGTTTTTCGCTGACGCAGCCGCGTGCCGCCTCCAAGCTGGCCCGCTTCGCCGTCTCCCCAGCACCAGATTTCGCCAGCTGCCGTGCGAAGGCAAGCGTGGCGCGCTCCGAGGGAGATGTGCGTGACACGTAATGGGGAGCGGTCCTCCGCAGCGGGGGTGGACGCCGACGTTGACGGCGAGGATGTCGGCAGGCCGACAACACGTCGGGGGGCGGACGGGGGCGAACCGCCACCACCGCAGGCAGTGCAAAACACCAGAATCGCGGCGGACGCCGAAAAGATGCGGCGCATGGGCCCTATATATCGCAACGGCTGCGGAAGCGAACGTGTATCGTCACGAGAGTTGCATGAGGCGAGCGCAAAATCCTTGATGGCCCGATTGAATCCCCCAAGTTTTCCTTCTCTTCTCTTGGTTTTAGCAACGGTTTTGGGCATGGAAGGGTGCAAAAGTCCGCCCGACAAACCGTCCGCCGACAGCGCAGCGGTGGATGCGGGCGGCAAGGCACCGGTTCGGGCGACGTTCCAGCGAGTCGAGGCGCAAACGGTTGCGAAGAGCGTGGAGCTTACCGGAACGTTAGCGGCCGATGAAACGAGTGAAGTCGCAACGCCGGCGGCGGGGAGCGTTGTGGCGGTACATGTGGATGTGGGGAGTCGGGTCAAGAAGGGCGAGGTCCTCATTACACTGGATCGGCGCGACCCAGCGCTTCGTCTTGCGCAGTCGAGCGCGACGGTGGAGCAGGCGGTGTCGCGGCTGGGACTTCAACCGGGAAAACCGTTCGATCCGACGCAGGTACCGGATGTACGAGCGGCGAAGGAATCGATGGATCTTGCGGTAGCCGACGCGGATCGGGCGAAGGCGCTTTTTGAATCGCGGTCTGTACCGCAGGCCTTTTGGGATCAAGCGCGGACCCGTGCGGAGCAATCACGGGCGCAATACGACGCGGCGATGGCGGGGGCGAAGCATGCGTGGGCGACGCTTTTAGGGGCGCAAGCTGCGGCGGGTCTTGCCTCCAAGAGCCTTGCGGACGCCAACGTGCGAGCTCCTTTTGACGGGGCCGTAGCGGAAAAGCGCATAGCTCCTGGAGAATACGCAATCGTTGGAAGGGTCGTGGTGGTCCTTGTACGCGACAACCCGCTTCGTCTGCGTGTGGATGTTCCCGAGAGTGAGATTGGCAACATCGAGGTTGGGCGTGATGTTGAGGTGCTGGTTGCGGCCTTTCCTGACAGGGTCTTTCGCGGCAAAGTGAAACGGATTGGGGCGAGCCTACGTGCTCAATCTCGCAGTCTTCCTATCGAAGCCGAGATACCGAACGACGATGGGAAGCTGAAACCTGGTCTTTTTGCAAGGGCTCGCATCACCATCGCGGGGGCGACCAAGCAGGCGTTTTTTGTTCCCCGTTCGGCAGTCGGCGACACGGGGGCAAGCGCCAAGGTATACGTTCGACAAGGCGGGCACGTTGCGGAGCGGCTCGTACAGCTGGGACGGGTCGAGGGGGATCGCATTGAAATCGCGGGGGCGCTCTCTGCCGCCGACGAAGTTGCTGTAACCGCTGTCGCCGATCTGGTGGATGGCGCTGAAATCACTCCTTAAGAAGGCTTCTATCCATGCAGTGGCTTGCGGCAATCTGTGTCCGTAGACCTGTTTTTGCCACCGTGCTCATTCTCGTGCTCACGGTGGTGGGTCTGTTCTCGTACTTTGAACTGGGTGTCGATCGGTTCCCCAAGATCGATTTCCCCTTTGTGACGGTGACCACGGTCCTTGCGGGTTCAGCCCCTGAGGAAGTGGAGTCGGAGATCACAGACAAGATAGAGGCGGCGGTCAACACGATCAGCGGCATCGACGAGCTACGTTCGACGAGTGTCGAGGGGGTAAGTCAGGTCTTTGTGACCTTCCTGCTCGAGAAGAACGTTGACGTTGCGACGCAAGAAGTCCGCGACAAAGTCAGTGCGATCCTTGGAGACCTACCTGAAGGGGTGGATCCACCGGTGGTAAACAAGTTGGACCCGGACGCTGCACCGGTGATCACGCTTGCCGTGTCGTCGGACAAGGACGTACGCGAGGTCACGGAGTTTGCAGACAAGACGCTGCGACGTCAGCTTGAGAGCATCGCTGGGGTGGGGCAGGTCCTTGTGGTAGGGGGACGGGGCCGGAAGATCAACATTTGGATCGATCCTGGGGCGCTCAAGAAGTTTGGTCTGACGGGGTCGGATGTTTCGCGGTCATTGGCAGCGCAGAACCTGGAGGTTCCAGCGGGACGGCTTCAGCAAGGGGAACAGCAGCTCACGTTGCGGCTTCGGGGACGGGTACGCAATGTCGAGGAGCTTCGCGACGTGGTGGTGGCCGTGCGCGAGGGCTATGCGGTACGTCTTGGGGAAGTTGCACAGGTAGAGGACGGGATGGCGGAGCCCGAGTCTGTGGGTTACCGCGGGGAACGTCCAGCGGTGCTTCTCATTGTTCGCAAGCAGAGCGGCACGAACACGGTGGAAGTGATCCATGCGGTCAAGCAGAAGCTAGTGGACGTTGCCCCGCGTCTACCGGCCGGCTACCGCATCGATGTTGCGCGGGACCAGTCGGAGTTCATTGAAAACGCAGTAGGAGCGGTGAAGGAGCACTTGGGGCTGGGGGCTTTGCTTGCAGCGATCATCGTGTACTTGTTTCTAGGCAATGCGCGCTCGACGCTGATTGCGGCGATCGCCATTCCTTCGAGCATTATCAGCACCTTTGCGCTGATGCGGACGGCGGGGTTTACGCTCAACTCCATCACACTGCTTGCGCTGACGCTTTCTGTGGGGATTGTGATCGACGATGCCATTGTGGTGCTCGAGAACATTTTCCGGCACATGGAAGAGAAGTCGGAGTCGCGTTGGAACGCGGCGATTGGAGCGACCAAAGAAATTGGGCTTGCGGTGTTAGCGACCACGTTGTCGCTGATCGCGGTGTTTCTTCCGGTGGCGTTCATGAGTGGCATCGTAGGGAGGTTTATGAACTCCTTTGGTCTCACGATGGCGTTTGCCATTGGGGTATCCCTGCTGGTGAGTTTTACGCTGACTCCGATGTTGAGTGCGCGGTGGCTGAAGTCCCTGGGCCAAGGGGAGCACACGTCGAAGGAGTCTCGTTTTTACGGGCCCATCGAGCGAGGCTACATGAAGCTGCTTGGGTGGTCCATGCGGAGGCGCTGGGTAGTGGTCCTTGTCGGTCTTGCAGCACTTGCAGCGATACCTGTGTTGGGAGGGAAGGCGCAGAAGAACTTTTTGCCGCTCGAAGACGAGTCCCAGTTCCAGGTGCAGGTCCGAGCTCCTGAGGGGACCAGTCTTGATCAGACCCGTCTAACGGCCACCCGCATGGCTGCCGAGATTGAGGCCCTGTCGGGCGTTCTGTACACGCTGACAACGGTAGGGGACGATCCACAGAAGACAGCCAACCTTGCGACCATTTATGTAAAGCTTCGTCCCGTTTCGGACCGCAAGGGGTCGCAGCAGGACATTCTCGACCTCACGCGTCGCCAGGTCACGGACAAGTACAAGGGACTTCGCGTCAGTGTTGGTCTTGTGCCCGCGTTTTCTGGGGGTGGGGTGACACCGTCGGCTGTGAGCTACATTTTACAGGGGCCGGATCTGGCGCGGATCACGGAGTATGCGGCGGTGCTGCTCGACAAGTTGAAGAAGACGCCAGGGGTAGTTGATCCGGACACATCGTTGGTGTTGGGGAAGCCTGAAGTTCGCGTGGTGCTTGATCGAAAGAAGGCGGCCGATCTTGGGGTACAGATGGCAGACGTAGCGATGTCGTTACGTTTGCTTGTGGGCGGCTACAAGATCTCGGACTACACGGAGAACGGGGAGCACTACGATATTTTTGCCCGTTCGATCCCGTCGTTTCGAGCCGACATGGATGGACTCAAGAAGATCAGTGTCCCTTCGCAGAAGCTTGGGAGCATTACGCTCGACAACATTGTGACGCTGTCGCCATCGACGGGGCCGTCGCGTGTGGACCGGTACAATCGGCAGAAGCAGGTTACGATCACGTGCAACCTGCTGCAGGGATACTCGCAGGCGACGGTGCTTGACATGCTGGACGTCGAGGTGAAGAAGATGCGGTTCCCGCCATCCTATTCGGCGGTACCGATTGGGCAGTCGAAGGAGCTTGGGCGAGCGGGGAAGGGCTTTCTCTTTGCAT
>CAITRH010000454.1 GCA_903894755.1 uncultured delta proteobacterium | reverse complement strand
CGGAGCCGGTGGTACTGCCGCGCCTGCGGGAGCGTCCTGAGGACCTGCATGCACTGTTTACAGAGCGTCTTGCACGCGAGGGGCTTCGAGCTCGGGGACGGCCGGTGGGGATTGACCCCCATGCGTTCGCTCGGTTTGTGGAGTATCCGTTCGAGGGGGAGGAGCGAGAGCTGGAGATGCTGGTGCAGCTGCTGGTGGTTTACGCGTCGAGCGACACGATTTGCGTTGCGGACGTAGAACACGTGCTGGCGAGGCACGGCAGTCCATCGTCAGGCACATGGTCAGACGCCAGGTAGATGGACGGCGTACGCGTAACGCGCTACACATTTGCGTCGTTCCTTTCTCACTCTGAGGTGTTCGGATGCGCTCCCACTCTTTGCAGAAGACCATGGCAACTGTCACCGATCTATTGCGCTTCGTGTCTCGTCGTCCCATGGACTTCGTGACCGGCACCGAGTTGCTCGCCTTTTGTCCCGACCAGGCGTTGTATTCTCAGGTCATTGCGCGCGATTTGGCCAACGAGATGGCCGCGCCCGAGCGTTACCCGTCCGACTTGACCTACCTCAACAAGATGGTCTTGGGACGCGATCGACGCGGACAGGTTTTTGTGTTTCTTACTGCGGGCGGCCCCTTGCATCGCTCCATACCTTTGGCGCTGACGTGTTCCATCGACCCGAGTCGCCTGGTGTTCGGGCACAATCGGCATATCAAGGGGGAGTTCGTTGCGCCGACCCAGGGCCAGTTTGCCTACCTGGCGACCTTTGGCGGGCAGCTTCTAGCCCTGGGGGACCGAATCCCTGGGACCGGTCTGCGGGCCCGAAGCTGGCAATTCGTGATCGACGAACGTGGTGTCCATGTCGATGTGCTCGCAGAGGATGGAGCCCTCTACGCGATTGACTCCATCGAAGCCGCCCTTGAGCGGGAAACGCTGTCCTCCCTGGTGTATCGCCCGGTCTCGCTGCGTCTGCCAGGAGGTCTAGAGGCGCACGATATCGTGACGGTCCCCTCGCGCGATCGCCTCGAAGACCTGGTGATCGCCACGAGTGATGGGCTCTATTGGCACGGAGCCGTAGTTCGAGGGACTCAGGGCCATGACTTGCGTCACCTTTCCCTCAACGTCGATTCCATGTCGCTCGTGGCGCAGAGCGCGTCTCGGACCGCGTTGGTGATGTGGCTTGCCAACAATGGGATCTCCCAGGCCGACGAGGTTCACGAAGACATGCTAGGTGAGAACGACACGGAGAGCTTTCCCGATTGGCGGCCCTACGCAGGCTCGCTGCTCGAGCGAAACCGTCAGATCCTGGTCACGGCGTGGCGCCGCGAGGGAGACTGGCTGACCTACTTTCGACGCAAAGTGCAGGTCGACCGAATGCAGCCTTGTTACGCAGTGTGAGCTGTGAGGCGCCACTTCTTGAAAACCGCAGGTCCGAACCGGGTCCGAACCGCGCCATCCGCGACCCAGGGTTTGAGCGACCCCGACCGACGATTTGCGGCGCGCAGCAGCTTTGCGGCGAGGCTCCTGCTACGGGCCAAATTGCATCCCAAGGTAGGGCCCGATGAAGTACTGCGCATTCCTGGCAAACGTGTAGTCGGGAGTCCAGAGTGGCTGCGGCTCCCTGCCCGGCGCCGCGAGAAGCTGATCATCGCGCCGTCCTACCTTCGCGTCGGTCCCTGCGTTCTCAGCCCACAACATCACCCCAAGGGAAATCGCTGCGCTTCGCCCGACACGCAGGTGCGCTGCAACCTCCACTGAGATCCCGGGCGACAAATAGTTCACCCCAGACTGCACGTCGGCCGAGCGAAGCCCATCAGCCGTGCTCGCCTCGCGCTTCATCACCATGTACTTGTACGACAGTCCGAAACCTGCCGCGAGACTGAGACGCAACATCCGGGTCTGTACACTCGCCCGCACCCGCACAGCCCCCATGCCGCCAAAACGCCCGAATACGAAGCTCTCTTCGCGCGCAGGCAGCGACGCTATCGGATTGGGACCCGTACCGTCGAAATGCGCCCGCTGCGTCGTGCTGTCCGCCATCCCCGCAAGAAACAGCTCGAACCCAACTGGATTCCACGTGTAGCCCAGATAGCCAAACAGCCCCCCGCCAAGTGGATCGGGCGTGCTGCAACTGCTCGCCCCTAACGTGCTGCAACCCGTTTCGAGCGACGACTTCATCCCCCCCGCTCCGGTTACCCCCACCAGCCCAAACCCGCCGTAAACCCCCTGATACAACCGCTCCCCTTCGAGATCCGTGCCGCTTTGCTCGGTCTGCGGACGAACCAATGTCACCACCTCGGCGTACTTCTGCTTGTCCGCTAGTGTCACCACCTTGCGGAATGGGACAAACCCCTCGCGTTTCACGTCGATGGTGTGCGGTCCCACTGGGACATCCGCAGCAAACGCCCCCTCCCCCTTCAGTTGATCGTCAAGGTAGATGTAGCCTTGCCCATCGCTCGTCTTGAGCTCGAGTCGAGCTACCGCAGCAGTCGCCACGAACTCCAGTACGCCGCGTCCCCCCTTCAGGAGCTCGATGGTCTGCGGTGACGCTGCCAACGCCGAACTGCGTACCATCACCTCGTGCGCCCCCGCTTCCAGCTCCCCCTCCCAAGGGGCCCCGCCAACGTCGACCCCGTCCACAATCACCCGCACTGCCTGCCCGGTCTTCTCACGCACCATAAGACGCGCTTTGCTGCTCGCTACCACCAGCACAAGATCGGCCACGGACGTCTGTCCCGCCAGGATCTCCTGGGTCAGCGACAACGGTACGAACCCCTCCTTGGTCACCCCCACCGTGTGTGCCCCGACCGAAAGCCGAATGGGCGCAAGGAAAGGAGCGGTCCCCACCCGCTTGTCGTCGATGGTCAGGAACGCTCCGGGCTCGTTCACCTTGATCGCCAAAAGCCCTGTCTTCTGACCGAGTTGCTGCAGACGGGTCTCGGCCTCGGTGCGCTGGGCACGTGTCAGCTTGGCGCCGAAGGTCTTGAGAAGACTGTCGTAGTGGTCGTAGGCGTCAGGGTAAAATTGAAGCTGATAGGACGCGTTGGCCATGCCCCCTAGCGCCTGGACACTCGGGACCGCCCCCTGCGACTGGGCGTATTGATCGAGGGCCGTTGTCCAGTCCTTTTTTCGTGCCGCCGCGTCGCCGGCAAAAAGACGTGTCCGTGCCTCCATCACGACGTTGGGCGGCGGACGGGGCTGGGCGTAAACCCCCGCAGGGGTCATGGAGCATGTGAGCGCGAGGGCAAAGAAACTTCGGTGGATCCAGTATTTCAAGGGCGACCCCACGGGTTGGCCCAGCCACGTTAGCGGAAACCTACGGGCCGGTGTCAACGAGTGTCGTCGGGAGGGTCGATGGCGTCGACTTCGTCGCCCCGGAACGTCCGCAGACGGGTGACCCCTGGCCCCTTGCGTACGATGACCTCGGGACCAAGAGGCACCTTGCCGAGTCCGCCCGGCGTGTCGCAGATGAACTTGGGGAGCGCAATGCCCGTGAGCCTCCCCTGGAGCGCCCCCATGATCTCGACGCCGCGAGCTAGAGGCGTGCGCAAGTGACCTGTCCCTCGGACCGGGTCGGCCTGCAGCAGGTAATAGGGACGCACCCTGGCGCGCACGAGCCCTCGAAACAGCGTGTCGAGAACCGCTACGTCGTCGTTGACCCCGCGAAGCAGCACGGTCTGGTTCATCACGGGAAAGCCCCCGTCGACAAGTCTCGCCAGCGCGCCGAGCGACTCGACGGTGAGCTCTTTGGGGTGGTTGAAGTGGGTCATGACCCAGAGCGGATGAAACGGACGAAGCGCTTTCACGAGCTCCTGGGTGATGCGCATCGGAAGGGTCACCGGGGCACGGGTTGCGAGACGCAGCAGCTCGATGCTCGGAACGCGACGGAGTGCACCGAGGAGCGCGACGAGCCGAGGGGTGCTCATGACGAGGGGATCGCCGCCGCTCACGATGACCTCGCGCACCTCGGGATGGCCTTCGAGGTAGGTCAACGCGGGGCCGAGAGCGTCGAGGGATACGGCTCCACCGCCGTCGCCGACGAGTCTCGAGCGCGTGCAGAAGCGGCAATACACGGCGCAGCGGTCGGTGGCGACGAGGAGTGCACGGTCTGGGTAGCGTCGAATGAGGTGGGGAGCGACCTCGTGGACGACCTCGCCGAGAGGATCGACCAGGTCGCCGGGGACGTCCTCGGCTTCACGGGCGTCGGGGACACATTGACGTCGGATGGGGCACGACGGGTCCAGCGGGTCGCAGAGCGACAGGTAATAGGGAGTGATGCGAAGCGGCAAGCCTTGGGCTTCGGCGCGTCGGGCCCCGTCGAGCTCCCGGGGACTTAGCGTCAGCACGCGTGCGAGCTGGTCGACGGTGCGTACGGTGTCGCGAAGCTGGGCGTGCCAGTGGGAGCCGTTCATGGCCCCAATTTCGTCCAGACCTCACCCCCCAACCCCCCTCTCCCTCGACATTCTGCTTGCCCATTCGGGCAAGCAAGATTGTCTTCGAGCGAGGGGGGCTCGGAACCGCGGTACAAGTGACTCTCCTCCCCCCTCGCTCGAAGACGATTGTCCTAAGCCCAAATGGGCTTGGACAATGTCGAGGGAGAGGGGGGCGGGGGGGTGAGGTCTGCGGTTCTCAAGATGGGTTTGGTTTAACGCTTGTGGGGGGTGAGCGGCCGCGCTCCCCACGACTCTGCAGCGCGGTTGACACGTTCCTTCCGATCACTAGGATGCGGCCTCGTTTACGCAACGAGTCCGCGGCCCCCTTTTCAGCGGGTCGAAAGAACCACGCAACCGGAGCACCGGATGGCTAACGATGTAATGATATCCGCGAGCGACCTCTCTAAGAGCTTTGGGTCGTTTCGCGCGCTCGACAAGATAAACTTTGACGTACGTCGCGGCGAGGTGGTCGGGTTTCTGGGGCCGAACGGCGCCGGGAAATCGACGACCATGCGGATCCTGACGTGCTTCATCTCGCCTAGTTTCGGCAGTGCAAAGGTCAATGGGTACGACGTCTTCGACAACCCCCTCGAGGTCCGTCGGAGTCTTGGATACTTGCCGCAGCGCGCTCCGCTCTACCTCGAGATGGGCGTTCTCGAATACCTTCGCTTTGCTGCGGACCTCCGTCAGCTTGACGCGGAGACGTTCCGCAAGCGCGCCAAAGAGGTGGTGGCCGTGTGCGGACTGGCGCAAGTACTTGGAAAAGAGATCCGGTACTTGTCACACGGCTATCGGCAGCGTGTGGGGCTGGCGCAAGCGCTCATTCACAACCCACCTATCCTGATCCTGGACGAGCCCACGAGCGACCTCGACCCCAACGAGAAGGCGGAGTTTCTCGACTACCTAAAGCAAATTGGCAAGGACCGAACGGTGCTTCTGTCAACCCACAACCTGGCCGAGGTCG
>CAITRH010000453.1 GCA_903894755.1 uncultured delta proteobacterium | reverse complement strand
GCCTCGGACGTTTAGATCTTAGGTATCTCTCCTGGCAATCGGTGCCTCGAACGTTTCGAACTTCGACGCGTTTGCATCGATCCGACCCTCGGATCGATCGATCCGAGGGCTTCGAAGCTACTTCCCCACCACGCTCCTCCGTCGACGCCACCAGATGCGTCCTAAGAGCCCCGCCATGGACGCCAGGTGCCATGGCCGAAGCCCGCTCGGCGCCCCCTCGTACACTGGACTCACAGGCACATGTGCAATACGAAGTCACCTCTCCACAAGGGTTGCAAGCAGATCGTTCGGATAACCGTACGTCGGCCAGAGCGCGTCGAGGTCGAGTTGCTCGCTTCTGAGGCTGTATTTGCTTCGCCCGTATTGCTCATCTTCCGCTTTGACATGGCGTCGGTCGGCGGCGGCGACCACAACATCACGGCAAAGGCGCGACGATGGCGGCTGCGAGCCTTTCGAGGTCCCCGAGGTCGTCGCGCGCCGCTTCGTACACGAGGCGCAGATCCAGGAGCCCGTATTCGTGCGCAATGCGATTGCGGAGCCCGACGGAGGCAGCGAGCTCTCGGGCGAGTCGCGGTTCAAGGATTCCCGCGCGCGCGAGGGCGTCGAACGCCGAACGCGCATCGCCCGGAACCGCGAGGCCTCGCTCGGCGACCGTGTGCAGCGCCAAGTCGGAGGCGCATTGCAGGGCCAAGAAGAGGTTGAGGATGAGCGCTTCTGCCTGGGTCCGTTGGTCCAGGAATGCGTCTAGGGTTGCCGGCAAGAGCTCGCGAACTCGTGCCACACGGGCGCGTAAATCCGCGATTTTTCGCTCGATGCGGAGCCGGTCGCTCACACGGCACCTCGCGTGGCCACACGGCGAACTCCCTCGCGGCACCGTTCGAGCCACGGCCCGAGATCGTCTAGGTCGATGAGCGTGCGCGCGACGAAATCGACCCACGCTTGACGCCCCTGCGCATGGAGCACGCGACCGCGCGTCACCACCTCGCGGCGAAGCAGGCAATCGGCGGTGGCCAGGTCCACCACGTCGGCGTCGAGGCCGTAGCGTTCCGAGAGACGAAGGCGCCATTCGCCGAGCTCGCGATGCGTCAGACGCCGTCCCTCCACGTGAAGCACCGCCAGGTCCAGGTCGCTGTCGGGCCGCGGGACGCCGCCTTCGCGGGAGCCGAAGCGCACGACGAGCGCGAGGCCGGCGTCGGCCAGCGCCGGTTCGTAGGGCGGCAGTTCACGAGGCGCGCTCACAACGCCGAGGCTAGCACGCGGAGTGCGAGGCGCGTTTCGAGTCCGAGGGGGTTCCGTCGGAGGCCGATGGGGTTGCGGTGATTCGAGCGATGCTGGGGGCGATGGATAAGGCAGCTCATGACGCTCGAAGAAGTCTCCCAGAAAGACCTCGCGGAACGGATCGGGGTCGCCCCGTCCACACTGTCCGAGTGGCTGAAGGGAAAGTCCGTGCCGAGCGGACAGCACCTCTCGCGGCTAGCCGAGGTGCTTGATACGGAGCCCCAGGACCTCGTCCTCGACAGGCCGGACATCGCAATCGGTGCGAACTCGGTCGTCTATAATATTTTCTACGCCTACTACGTGTCCGAGGGGGCGTCCGTGACGATCAATGTGACACATGCGGCCCCACAGACTCCAGCGGAGCATCCGCAGCACGCCATAACGCCGGACGCGAAGTCTATGAAGTGATTTAGGCTGAAAGCGCTGTACCCGACTGGATGACGTCCATGTCGATTGCGCAAGCGTCACTGGTGAGTCCTGTGTTTCCGACGTCGAAGACGTCACTGACTTGGACGCCTCGCGGGGTGGAAGCGCGGGTGGCGGGGGCTACAGGCTCGGCCCCCGGCCGCGACGGGCGCCCCGGCAGTGGGTCTTGCTCAGCAGCCAGCGCCGAATCACGTATCCCCGACACAGACGATAGACCTGCCCTGACTCGGGAGAATCTGCGAGTAGTCGTAGCGCCTGCTCGAACTCGTGAAGAACGAGATCCTTGGCATCACGGTGGCGTCGCCACCAGGTGTCCTCGGCCTCGAGCTGCCGCTGTGCCTCGTCAAGTAGAATTACTTGCACGGCGGACGCGGAGCTGTTCGAGGAATTGCCAGGCGTCCATGCCACGACCGGCCTCCGAGTCTGCCATCGCTCTGTCCAGAGAAGCGTGAAGCTCCAACCGCTCCTCGGCGGTGAGGTCGTCCTCGGGAACAGCGATTGCCGCCACTCCTGGGCCATCGACCACGAGCAGTCCTCCCGTTACGTGCGCTTTGAGTGCATGCATAGTGCTAGTGAATATAGTTGAAGCCGACTCGACGGTCGAGTATTTTCATGTGCTCACGAAGCCCGACTACCGGCTACGCCGACCTAGGTAATCCAATGCCGATCTGCCGTGAACGGAATGTTGCGGCATCGATGAAAGGGTGACGTAGTTCCTAAAGGAGCGAGCCTCCCCTCGGATGCTTCTGGGCCTAGCATCGATGGAGGCTTCGATCGTCGAGATCGCTCGATCCCAGCTACTTCGCCACCACGCTCCTCCGTCGACGCCACCAGATACGTCCCAAGAGCCCCGCCATGGACGCCAGGTGCCATGGCCGAAGCCCGCTCGGCGCCCCCTCGTACACTGGACTCACTGGCACCTGCGCAATACGAAGTCTCCGCTCCACAAGGGTTGCAAGCAG
>CAITRH010000452.1 GCA_903894755.1 uncultured delta proteobacterium | reverse complement strand
TCTTAGCAGGGTTCCGGCGTCCGTCGCGGTCAACCGTGAAAACGAGCACGCAAACCCGCAACGGTTGCCAAACGGCACGAGTTACGCTATGCAGCTGCATGGGCCAGCCGAACGGAGCCGAACCACTGGATGAAGATGGCTTGAACCCGCGCCGAGCGCTGATTCTGCAGGGGTACTACGCTTTACGGCGTCAGCGTCCGGCCAACACCATCGGAACCCGCGAGATCGCCGACTGGATCAAGGCGAACGAACCTGAGGAGGACGCGCCCAGTGCCCCGGCCAACACCATCGGAACCCGCGAGATCGCCGACTGGATCAAGGCGAACGAACCTGAGGAGGACGCGCCCAGTGCCTCGCTTACCCAACAGACACTCACCAAAGTGGGGGCCCGACATCGCGGCCCCCCTTTTGCCCTGCGTGGACGCCGAGTGGCATCAGACTGGGATCGAAGCCGCAACGCTAATTCTTCCAGCGCTGGTGCAGTCCGAGCTGACCGAGCTGGCGCACGCCCTGGCTGGTCAGGAGGGCGTGTCTGCCGAGTCGACGATCTGCGGTCAGCTCCAGGCCATGGCGGGACGATGCATGACGCCGGGCGGCTGGACGGAGGCGGAGCGGCATGCAGCGGGCGAGCAATTGGTGACTGGACGGAGTCGTCCGTATTGCGAGAGCACGTTGCGCAAGATTGCGCGCGCGGTCGGAGGCAACGGTGGTGTGGAAGCCATCATGCGCACAGTCGAAGGCCAAGTGGAAGCAGCTGCGCGGGCATATGTAGCAATAGATGTCTTCACGGACATGTACGATCAGGTCTACTACACCAAGAAGCTAGCGCACTCGGGTCCAGTGGGTGGGCTTGGCAATCGCATCCTGGCGTGTACGTACTTCGGTGTAACATTCGTTCGCCTGGGTAACCTGGGACCGGAGCTTGGCTATCATTTATCGTGGCACAAGCCAGCAAGTCCACTGGCGGATGGGCTCCAGGAGCTGTACGAAGACGCGCATCGCCATCAGTGGCTGACAGAGCATGCTCGACTGCACTGCTGGGACCGCGGTGGCAATGGTCGACCGGTCCTCGAGTGGGCCTACAGCCACGGCATTCCTTATCTGACGATGACAGATAGAAAACTGAAGTTGAGCGACTATTCCTCACCTACCTACCACACCGGGGACGGACTTGCCGTGTTCGTACGTTCGGATGACAGCCTTGCCATCGCAGGGGATGGGACGTCGGAGGAGCAGGGGCCACGACAGATCATCTTCCCTGCTCATCCAGCCAAGGGAGCGCTTTGCGACGACGCTATTGATTATCGAATCAACGCAGATCTCAGCAAAACCCAGATTCTCAACCTGAACGTGACCTACAAGGGCAGGTGGGCCGGGAACGAACACCCCATCAAGAACTTGATTGCGGTAGGGTTCAATCGGAACCTTGAGCGCAGCTACACAGTGACGACGAGTAGGGGGCAAGATGGGCAATTGGAACCACTTTCCGGGTCGGGGGCACAAGTTCAAGAGGGCCTGCATATTCTCAACACTCAGGAAGAACAAGGAAGCCATCCCGTTGCTGAGAAACCGGACAAAAAACGCGACAAGCTTTGCAAAGCTCTGGAGGATCTGAAGAAGGAGCTTGTGTCACTGTCAGACACTGGAGAAGGTCGTGACTGCACGCGTGCACGGCTGCAAGCGAAGCTCGAATGGGCGGAGGAGAAACTGGACGCACACGACCAAAGGAAACGAGAGAAGCACAAGAAAAGACTCCTGAAGCAGCAGGAGCAGGTCCTGAAGAAGCAAGCCGAACTCTCGGCCCAACCTCAGATCAAAGGAGCCCGCATCTCAAAGGGGGGCGAGTTGTTTTGCAAGTATTTGATGCTGTTGATCTACAATGCCATCGCCCTTTTGCTTGCCAAGAGCCCCTTGCATGCGATCCGTGAGATGACGCCTGCACTGCTATATTCACTACTGCTTGGAAGGCCGACGCTCGTCTCTATCGAATACGGTACGACGTATACTCTCTGGATCCAGCCTCTGAACACGACCAAAGAACGCGCCTATCCGCAGGAGCTGGTTCGCCTGATCAATGAGGCAAAACTCGTTGTCCGTGGTCAGACACTGCGCGTCAAGATCCACAAATCGAGCGCAATTTTCCCACCGATGCGAGAATCCGGCTAGTTTGCCGGAACCCTGCTCAAGAACGCGGGTGACGGTGCGGCTACGGTTCAGCACGACATCGCCTTCCTCGGGCTCGCCGAGGCGTGGGAGGCACGGGTGGAAGCCATGTGTCGGGCGGAGCTCGAGCAGGCGCATGGGCGGCTCCGCACGCGACCAGGGCGGGCCCTTCAT
>CAITRH010000451.1 GCA_903894755.1 uncultured delta proteobacterium | reverse complement strand
CTAAACCAACCCCATCTTGAAAACCGCAGGTCCGAACCGAAGACCTCACCCCCCAGCCCCCTCTCCCTCGACATCCTCCTTGCCCATGCGGGCAAGGACGATCGTCTTCGAGCGAGGGGGAGGAGAGCCTCGTGCACTACTGTTCCGAGCCCCCTCTCTCGAAGACGATCGTCCTTGCCCGCATGGGCAAGGAGGATGTCGAGGGAGAGGGGGCTGGGGGGTGAGGTCTTCGGTTCGGACCTGCGGTTTTCAAGATGGGGTTGGTTTAGTGGCTCGTCACGAGGCCGGACGACGTAGCGCGCGGATGGCCCTTTCAAAGTCGCGCTTGGTAGCGGCCGATAGCGGCGCCTGGCCAAAGCGGAACGACAAGTAGAGGAGCGTGAGCCGGTGCGCCTCCTGGGCCGCCGGATGCCGAATCGCCACCAGCCCCTCCGCGTGCCGAAGCGGCGGAACAAAGGTCGGACGAGCCACACCGCGGATGGCCAACACCAACTCCAAGGCTCGGTACAGCGCTGCAGCGTCCCTCTGAACCGGGGTGGGCGGACGGGCTCCAGTCGGATGAACCGCCCCCTTTGGCTTGCGTCGGCGCCAGACGATGTACGCCGCCAGGAAAACCACCAGCGACGCCCCGGCCAAAATCGGTGCGCGTGTGATCTTCCCGAGCGGCCCCGCGCTCGCCTTGTTTCGGCTCCTTAGATGCGAATAGCGCTGGCTTACCTCGTTGTAGAGACGCATCTGCGTCCTGAGGTCGTACCCGATGACGTATCGGTTCCAGCGCTGGGAAAGCGCTTCGATCAGGTCGCGCACATACGCTACGGTCCCCGTGGTTTCGTGCAGAGGTTGCGCCGCCGCTGAAGGTGTCGGGTCGAACGTGTACCAGCCCGGATAGGCACCATCGTCGAGATAAGCCTCCACCCAGGAATGCGCGTCCCCCTGACGCACGGCGTAGTACTTTCCAAACCGGTTGTAGGTCCCCCCGACAAACCCGGTGACGTTGCGGGAGGGGATCCCCGCCTGACGCAGCAGGAGCGCCATCGCCGTCGAGAAGAACTCGCAGTGCCCTCTGCGGGATTCGAAGAGAAAATGGTCCACCGGCTGGGGCGCGCCGGCCGACAGCGAGGCGAGGTCGTACTGGTACTCCGTGCGCAGGTGCTGCTCGATGGCCGCCGCCTTGTCCGCGAGGGTCCCAAGCCCCTGGGTCCAGCGCTCCGAAAGGACGGCGACACGGGCTGGCAGATCCGGGGGAACCCCGAGGTACCTGGGCCTCTCCGTACTGGCGAGCGGCTCCACGATGGCCTCCTGGTCGTTTGCCAAAAACGCCTCGTACTGGATGCCGTGCCCTTCCGTGGCGGCGTATCGGTATTCCCCTTCGGGCCCCCGAAGCAGCACCATGGGCTCGCCAAGGACCGGCCGCGGAGGACGGCGAAGACGGAGCGCCACGGTGCGAGGCGGGAGGAACAACACGGGCGGGTCGATGGCCTCGAGCTCGAAGATCACGCGGCGGTCGCGCAATGTGTTCGCCACGCGTGCCAGCGGGTAGTACTCGCTCGCGTGGGGACTCGCCGAGATCGAAAGATGAGCCGAGGGAGTTCGGGCCCAGGCCCGTCCATCGTAGCTGTCGAACCCGGTCCCCCGAAGCCGCAGCGTGATGCGCGGCGGGGGGGGGTCGGGAAGGTCGGGGACCTCGAAGCGAAGCGCGAGGGACGGGTCCGTGCGCAGAACTCCTACGGCGCCCAGGTCCACATGGTCAGAGAACCCCACCATTCGTCCGCCCCTCGGGTTCGAGAGCAGAAGAAGCGACAGGCCAACGCGTGGGAAGAGGAGAAACAGCAGGGACGTGAACAGCAGGATCGGAAAGGCAAGGGAGACCGTAGCCGCAAGAAACCGTCGTCCCACGACCCTCTTGCTCCTAAGGATCCGGGGAACATCCACGGGATTGCCGGTGCGATCTCGGGCGCCTTGCCGGTAGTTGCCTTCGACCTCCCTTCGGAGATGGCTGAAAACCAGAGCTCCTGGCGCAATAAAGAGGAACGCAAGAAAGCACACCGCGTAGGTCAAGCCGGCGCCGAGCACGGTCCCTGCGATGAGATGAAGCAGCGCAAGAAGGATGATCTGATGGTCGTGGGCAGCCCCCTGTCGAGTTGCCACGCGAAGCACTTGGAGGAGAGCCGCGAACTCGACGGCGATATCGAACGGGAAGGCTCCCAGGGCGAGCCGGACAACCTCCACGGCAAACAGCACCAGCGGAAGCGTGGTGGTGCCGTGTTTGGCGTTGGGGTGGGTGCTCCACGACTCGGGAATGAAGATGGCGGCCGCGAGTCCCACCAGGAGGATGACCGTCGCAGGGGTGGGGAGGCTGGCGGTGCCAACGAGGGCGATGACGCCGAGGGCGGCGAGGGTGTGAATGAAGATGCGGTGAATGAAGCCGAAGCTCATGGCGGATTGGGCGGAGTAGGAGCGGGGATGGCGTCTACGAGCGCCAGGAAACGGAGGCCGGGGTCGGCTCCCGATGCGGGTTCGAGGCGAAGGGTGTGGGAGGCAGTCGTGCGTAAGAGGACCACATCGCCGCGTCTGAGGTGGGCGACGACGCGAGAGGCGAGGTCGCGGATACGGATTTCGAAGAGGGCGTCCCAGTCGTCGGGGGCGGGGGTAGGACGGGCAACGTCGAGAACCAGGGAGACTTCGGGTTGGGCGTCCCTGGCGCGGTCGCGGGTCACGAGCTGGCCGACGGCGGCGGACTTGCGCCAGTGGATATCGCGGGAGTCCTCGCCGTCGCGCATGCATTTGAGGCCCAGGATATCTTCGCCGGTTCCGCGGCTTGGATGGTGCTGGAGGCCTGGGGTGGGGTTTCCTGCGGACTTGAGAAGGGCGACGGGATCGACCGCAGGATACGTGATGAGGTCATCCTCGGCGTCGACCTGGCGGGACTTTTCGAAGAGTCCAAACGGGAAGCGGGTAGCGATGCGAAACCCTGTGTAGTGGTCGTGTCCTCGGCGGAGGGGGGTACGTCGGTAGGCGGCGACCTGGGAAGACGCGGCGCTGATCTTGAGGAAGAAGCAGCGTTTGTCCGAGGGCTGGGCGACGCGGAGGTCTTCGACCTCGACGGCGTAGGAGGGGATTTTGGTCTTGGGGTTGATGACTTCGATCTCGACAACGTGGGGACGTCCCACCTGGGCGCGGATGGGGAGCCGTCGGCGCACGGTCAAGCCGCGGAGGGTGAGTTGGCTGAGGAAGCCACTGACGACGATGAGGGCGAGGAGCATTCCAAGGAGCAAGTAGAGGAGGTTATTGGCGGTATTGATCGCGGCGAAGCCGACGCCGAGGGTGATGCCGATGAAGAACTTGCCCTCGCGGGTGACTCGAACCTGGCGATTGTTGGAGAAGCGAGACCAGAAGGACATTGGGCTAGAGCGGTACCGGGACACGCGTGAGGAGGTCGCGGATGATGGCTTCGGCCTCGTCGCGGGTGGTGGTGAACCCGTCGGCATGGGCGGCGAGGCGTACTCGATGGGCAAGAACCGGGACTGCGAGGTCGTGGATATCGTCAGGGATGCAGTAGGTACGTCCACGGGACAGCGCGCGGGCTTTGGACGCGTTGGCGAGGGCGATGGCTCCGCGTGGGGAGGCACCGAGGGAGAGGAGCGGGGAGTTACGGGTGGCCTGGATGATGGTGTGGAGGTAGGCGGCGAGGACGACATCGAGGGTGACGGCGGCGGCCTGGCGCTGGAGGGTGAGGAGGGTTGTGGGGTCGAGGACGGGGGCCATATCGCGAACGGTGTCGGTACTTCCATCGAGCAGGAGGCGGAGCTCGACGTGTCCTGGGGGGTAGCCGATGCGGACACGGACGAGGAAGCGATCGAGTTGCGACTCTGGGAGGGGGTAGGTGCCTGCGAAGTCCTGGGGGTTTTGGGTAGCGATCACGAAGAAAGGGTCGGGCAGTGGGAGCGTTTGGCCATCGATGGTGACCTGGCCTTCGTTCATGGCCTCGAGGAGTGCGGACTGGGTGCGCGGGCTAGCGCGGTTGATCTCGTCAGCGAGCAGGACATTGGCGAAGATAGGGCCGCGTCGGAGCACGAATTCGGCACGTCGCTGGTCGAAGACGGAGACTCCGACGACATCGCTGGGGAGGAGGTCACTGGTGAACTGGATGCGTCGGAGCTCCCCGCCGACGGCGCGGGCGAGGGCACGAGCGAGGGTTGTTTTTCCTACTCCAGGGACATCTTCGATGAGCAGGTGACCACGGGCGAGAAGTGCGACGAGGGCGAGCTCGACGGCGTCGGGTTTCCCTTCGAGTGCGCGCTCGACGGTGTCGCGAAGCTTTTGGAGGGGCTCCTCGGTTTTGGTGCTCATGGTGCGAGGCTAGCATGGTGCGGCAAGGAGGTTCGTGGTGCTTATGGACGAGAAGCAGGTGGCGGTAGCATTGGAACGAGTGACGAAGGTATTTGGGAGGGTGCGCGCGCTGGTTGGGGCATCGGGGGTTTTTTGGCGTGGGGAAGTGGCGGTAGTGGAGGGGGCGAACGGGTCAGGGAAGTCGACGTTGTTAGGGTTATTGGCGGGGAAGATCCGTCCGACGGCGGGCGTTGTGACGCGTGGGGGAGGCTCGACGGGGTGGCTTGGGCACGAGGGGGGCGGCTACGGGGATCTGACGGGTCGAGAGAACATCGAGCTCACGTTACGTCTGTGGGGCGGCGGCATGGACGTTGGCGAGGTAGTGGAGCGGGTGGACGCCATAGGGTTTGCGGACCGCCCGTTTCGAACCTTGTCGCGCGGGCAGCGTCAAAGGGTGGCGCTCGCGTGTGCCATTGCGGGGAGTCCCGAGTTACTCCTGTTGGATGAGCCGACGGCGGGGCTGGACTCGCGGGCATGTGAAAGGCTGGTGGGGGTAGTACGCGAGGAGGCCGCGCGTGGAGCCGGTGTGGTGGTGGTTACGCACGACACGGGGTTTGCGTCGGAGGTGGGGGGAGTGCGTTGGCGAGTGGACCGGGGTCGTCTCGAGTCGGTTCAAGGAGAAGGGCCAGCAAGGGGGTGAAGCTTAAGTGGCTGCACAGCGCTTCCGAGGCCATGCGTGGGATAGCGAAGCAAGGGACCTGGGTGAGGAGCGCGAGCTCGGGAGCGTTGAGGGTGGTGGAGGAGTCGGGGACCAGGGGAGGCGAGAGCACCAAGGCCGATGGAGTAACCGCAAGGGATCGCGCCGCAGCCAGCGTGGCGAGGACATCGTGAAGCACGCCGAGGCGGTCGGGGGCGACCAGCACAAGATGACTGGGGGGAAGGGCGCGGACCAGATCGATGTTCAAGAGATTTGGCGCCAGGGGGGAGAAGAGGCCACCGGCGAGTTCAAGGAGGAGGAGGTCTACGTTGGGGAGAGCCTTTGCGACGGTCTCAAGAATGGGACCCAGCGAAATAATGCGGTGGACACGGCGGGCCGCCAGGTGGGGCGACACGGGGTCGGGGAACGCATAGGGCTGGGGGCATGGTGTCACGTGAAACGTGGAAGCCTCCCGAAGGACCGTGGCATCGGCGCCCAGTCCCGAAGTCACGCCCGTTTCCACGGGCTTCAAGCCAAGCGTACGTCTGCCCCCGGCCAAGCCTCGAAGGAGCGTAGCGGCGACGTGGGTCTTGCCGATGCTGGTCCCTGTCCCGCTCACTACAATTAGGCTGTGCATCGGCGGATCGCGTCCAGCAGTCGGTCGATGTCGTCGTTGCGGTGCGCTGCGGTGACGGTGAGGCGGATACGTGCAGAGCCCTGCGGAACGGTGGGGGGACGGATTGCTTGGGCGTGGAAGCCGAAGCTCGCGAGCGACTGTGCCATCGTGAGGGCTGCTGCCGACTCGCCAAGAACCCAGGGCACCACGTGCCCGTAGCCGACGGGAGACACCCCGAGGGCTTGAAGGCCCGAACGGAGACGCTGGGTAAGGGCGAGGACATGCGCGCGCAGCTCCTCCTGATCCCGCGCGGTGATCACTCCCTCTCGCGCAGCGTCGGCCACCACCGGACTGATGCCGGTAGAAAATACAAACGAGCGAGCTCGGTTCCAGAGCCAGGCGGTGAGGGGCTCGCATCCAGCAACAAATGCCCCGGAGGCTCCGAACGCCTTGCCGAAGGTTCCGATGAGGACATCAGGCACGACCCCCGCCTCGGCGCACACGCCCCGTCCCCCCGGACCGAGTACCCCAAGGGCGTGGGCCTCGTCTACCACCAGTGCAGCTCCGGCATGGTCGCACAAGCGCCGAAGGGCTCCAACGTTGGGGGAGTCCGCGTCCATGCTGAAGTAGGACTCGGTGACCACCCAGGCCCGTCCCCCTCGCGGCCTAGCGAGGGCCTGCTCCACGGCGACGGTATCGAGGTGAGGGACCACCACAATGTTTCCTCGGGACAGGCGCGCGCCATCGATGATGGAAGCGTGGTTGAGAGCGTCGCTCACAATCGTGTCGTCGCGCCCGACGAGTGCGGCGAGGAGCCCCACATTGGCGGCGTACCCGGAAGAAAACGCGAGTGCAGAATCCATTCCGAGCCACTGCGCGACGGTGGTTTCGAGCGCTTGGTGAGCGTCCCTCTCGCCAGCAACAAGACGCGATGCCCCACATCCGGCGAATCCTGACACGTGGCGGTCGGCAAGACCCAGATAGTCGTTGGAACAGAACGATACGACCCCCTTCAGGGGAGGACTTGGACGGGTCCGAAGCAGGTGCTCGGCTTCGAGCGCATGGAGTGACGGGATAAGGAATTCCAAGGCGCGAGGGGCGGTCTGTTTCACGTGAAACCTTCCGGTCGTGTCACGGTCTCTTCCAAGACCCGCCGCGTCTTCACTACTTCGAGGCACTGTCATCCTCCTTAAATTACACCGAAACGCCTCCGTACGTGACAAAAGCCGGCCGACGCGGTAACGGACGCTCTCCCGATGCTTATCGCCATCAACCCCGAACACCCGGAGCCCCGAAAGCTTCGACGCGCCGCCGAAGCGCTCGCTGCAGGTGAAGTCATCGGCTATCCGACCGACACGGTCTATGGCCTTGGCTGCGACCTCACCAACAAGCGCGCCATCGACCGCCTGTGCGCCATCAAAGGGCTCGAACCCTCCCACCATCTTACCCTGGTCTGCCCAGACCTCAGTGAAATTGCCCGCTACGCCATCGTTGAGAACCAGACGTATCGCATTCTTCGACGCTTTGTCCCTGGCCCTTACTGCTTCGTTCTGACCGCTACGCGAGAGGTCCCCAAGCTGTTGCTTCCAAAACGCAAGACGGTGGGAATCCGGGTCCCCAACCACGCCGTCACTCGCGCCTTGGCCCTTGAGCTGGGACGCCCCATTGCGTCCACCACGGCCTCCCGTCCCGGCGCGGACCCCCTCGTGGACCCCGACGAAATCGACGACATCTTCGTTGGCCTCGCCATGGTCCTCGACGCTGGAGCAGGAGGTCTGATCCCTTCCTCCGTTATCGACCTCACCACCCATCCCCCCACCGTGGTTCGCGAAGGCGCGGGGCCCGTCGACGAGTTCCTTTGAAAACCGCAGGTCCGCGCCGCGACACTTGCGACCGAGGTCCCAGTCCTGGGCTGAATTGTATCGCCCCTTCGGGGCTGCCGATCAACGCGCGTTACCTTCATCGTTTGCCCGAGAAGTAATACCTCCACCAGTCCCCCGCGCCTCCCGCAGCACTTTCGGACGGACCCGCAGCACTTTCGGACGGACCCGCAGCACTTTCGGACGGACCCGCAGCACTTTCGGACGGACCCGCAGCACTTTCGGACGGACCCGACTCCCTTGTGCCCTCAACCAATAGCTTCCGGTGCGGGGAATGTGTATGCGGG
>CAITRH010000450.1 GCA_903894755.1 uncultured delta proteobacterium | reverse complement strand
TGGCGGGTCTCGATCTGGACTTGGTTTTTCTCCGCTCACGGGACCTGAGGGCAAATGAGATCGGCTTCGAACGGACATCAAGCACCTCCGCAGACCGTAAGGCTGTTCAGCTCTTGGGCGCAATCCATCCCCCGAAGGCCTCTTCGAGCGCCATCGCCACCGCGATGGTTACGTGATCGTTGCCATGTCTTGCCGCTACCTGCACTCCTAGAGGAATCCCGCGATCGTCAAGCCCCAGCGGCACCTGAGTCACCGGAACCTCGAGGGCATTGAAGATCGCCGTGTACATCCATTGCACCGGGAAAAGCAGCGGCCAGTAATGGCGCGGCGCTACCTGCGAATACGACGGAAATAGCAGCACACCGCGCTCTCCTAGAAGACTCGCGAGCTGCCCTCGAAGCGCATTGCCCTCCGCAATGAAGTCCTGCTGAAGCCCTGGTGCGCTCTTCGCTAGGATCTCCAGCGCCGCTAGCCCAATGGCCGGAAGCGTGTGAGGAGAACGTCGAAGCGCCCAGCGAAGTAGCTCGCGCCCAGGATGAAACGTGCCGCCGCTCGCTAGGCGGCTTCCAAACGACGTGCTGTCTTGTGCTTGTAGCGTGGCTGCCCAGATTTCTAGCGAGCGGCTGAATCCCTCGATCTCCGTCGTCACCACCCGAGCACCACGCAGGGCAAGCGCCCGTACCGCACGACGCTGCGCTGCGCGAAGGTCCTCGCTCACCCCTATGCGCCCGTTGTCCGGCACATGGTAGACCGTCACCGACCGCAGATCGACCGAGGCAGGGTCGCCGAGCTCCATCGATCTGCAGCAAGCATCTTCGCCATCAGGACCCGCAAGGATCCGAACCAGTGGCATCAGATCTTCCGCACGTCGTGCAAGCGGCCCCGTAGCGAGGATACGTAGTGCGTCGTTTTCGGCGCTGGGGAACTGTCCGCTGTTGGGGATCAGTCCCCCCGTGGGCTTGTGACCGAAAACACCGTTGAAGAAGGCCGGCATGCGAATGGAGCCACCAATATCGGAACCGAGTCCAAAGGGGCTTGCCCCCGCGCCGATGATCGCCCCCTCGCCCCCAGAGCTTCCCCCCGCCGTTCGAGCCGCGTCGTACGCGTTGTTGGTGCGCCCGTAGACTTTGTTGAAGCACTCCATCCACATCGCGAGCTCGGAGACGTTGGTGATGCCAAGCGGGATCGCCCCCGCCTTGCGAAGCCGCGTGACTGTGATGGCGTCGTGCTGAGCGATGAAATCCTTGTGGGCGACAAGGCCGCCGGTCTGCGGCAATCCCGTGAAGGCGAAGGTCTCTTTGATGGTGCAGGGAACCCCGAAGAACGGCGGCAGCTCGTCGTGAGGAGTCGTGCGCAGCGCTTCATCGGCCCGCTTGGCTTCGACCCGAGCCTCGTCGAAGCGCTCGTGGACCACCGCGTTGAGACGGCCGTTGACCTCGCGAATGCGAGCGATATGCACGTCGACCACCTGTTCCGAGGTGACCTCACGGTTGCGAAGAAGGCGAGCAAGAGCCAAACCCGAGAGCGAGAGAAGGGGGGACGGAAGGGGGGACACACGTGTCGTGTACTCGGTCTTGGTGTCCGCGTCCACGTGGGTGTTAGCGTCGCGCCATGCGTGCTTCGTGGCTCCTGACGGCCTCCGACCGGGACGGCTCCGACGTGACGAGCTGTAGACACGATCTGGGCCGAGCTGGTCTACACAGAAGCCCGTTTAGGGGGAACGCCTGGAGATTGCAGTGGCGAAAGACCCCGACCACCTGTGCGGTGCTCCCGTCGGACCCAAGTTGTAGGTTGCCTAATAGGTCGTCGAGGTTCCTGCACCTACAGCAACGCGTCTGTCGTCACGGGTGATCTGAAGGTAGCTCAGGTCGGCCCGAAGACGCAGCGACAGGATGTCCGGCATGGCATTCCACTGCCCTTTCACGTGCGCTTCCCCACGTACAGTCACCGGATTTTGATCCGAAATGACCTCACGCCTCACATCCGCCACCCAGTGGTCGATCCAGGGAGGCAGCGGAAGCACCAGTTCGCGCGCAGCCCGCTTCAAGTCGTCCTCGGTCCGCGCACTCGCAAGCCGGGCTGCACTGTCGAACGCACGCACCGCGCCTTGGGGCAAGACTTGCTGCGCTTCCAACCAAAGAGCTCCGGTCGAAGGGGAAACTCGGGACTCCGCTGTCCCGCAGTCACAATGAGCCAGGTGGCGCGAAGGGCCTCGAGGTTCTTCAGCACCAGCTGGGTCACAAGGGGTGCAGCAACCGGACTGTCCTCACGCAGCGACCTGGTCAGCAGGATGGTCCGGAGCTGGACGAGAGAGCCATCTGGGGACGCGCAGCTCACAGGAAACGTGGTTCCAATGCCTGGCTCGATGCAGAGTCGCTCCAAGAGCACTCGGACCAGGGAACGCGCAAGAGGCCCCATGGCGTTGTCCGCGGACGTTGCCGTTGGAAGCAATGTTTCGATGCGTTCTGCCTGCCGCGCGTAAACGCTGGCCGCTGTGAGTCCCAAAGGGGCACGAAGGGCGTTGATGGCCCCCATGCGCTCTTGTTCTTTCTTGGCGCGTGAGTACATCGCTCGTCGACGGCAGACCAGAAGGGGGAGACCGCAATGGGCGGAGCGGCCTCCGCAGTGCTGGCAAAGGTGGCGGTCACTAGAAAACGGCGGTTCCACTTGGTAGGTATCCGATGGGTTTCATTCATTGGGGGTTGTCCAGTTCCTCATCGTTATGGGTCAGCCCCGATCGGAAAACGGTGCTAAGGTCTCCGACATGATCGAGGTCATCTCTCTCCGCTACGGTACCGCCTTCAAAAAAGCCTTCCGTGACCCGGAGGTTTTCACCGCCTTCGTCCGCGACGCCACCGGCGTGAGCCTCGACATCACGGAGGTCCAGCAGGAGTACAGCTATAAGGAGACGATTGGACGGGTCAAAGTCGAATACGACCTCTTTGCCGAGGACGCCAAACACCGGACCATCGTCGAGTTGCAACACATACGCGACGATGACACCTTTGAGCGCTTTCTCTACTACCACATCATCGCGCTGATTGATCAGGTGCATGGGCACCAGCGTTACGCCTTCGACCGCGATGTTATTACCTTGGTCGTGCTCACCCGCGACATTCGGGACAAGAGGTGGCAGTTCGACTGGGCGGAAGTGAACTTCGATGTTCACAATGTCCAAGGGACTGCGTTGGGCATTTTCAACCATCGGCTGGTGTTCGTGAATGCTCGGCGCGTGTCTGCAACGACCCCTGCGGCCCTCCGTCCATGGCTGGAGATGGTGGAAGACTCGCTGGACGGCCAGGTGGATGAGGAGCGTTTCCCCAACGGTCTGCTGCAGCGGGTGATCCAGCGTATTCGGGTGGACCGTGTCGATCCGGAGGAGGCCATGCGTCTGAAGGACGAAGCGACCTGGGAAGTGGCGAAGGCGGATGCGCGGGCCGATGGCGAGAGGAAAGGACGGGCCGATGGGCTCGCCGAGGGACGCGCCGATGGGCTCGCCGATGGACTCGCTGAGGGCGAGAGAAAAGGGCGCACCATGGCCATGAAAGATGCGGCGCGAAGGCTCGTCGACGCCGGTCATTCCCCGGAAGATGCGGCACGCCTGCTCGGAATTACCGTCGAAGACCTGCAAGAGCCTTAGCCCCTCCATGCTGCCCCTATGACCCCCACGACCCCAACGCCCCACGATGCGCTGGTCAAAGCAGTCTTCACGGACCTGGAAAACGCCCGAGGACTGCTGCAGACACTGCTTCCTCAAGCCTTGGTGGAGCAGCTCGATTGGTCCACTCTCCGTGTCGAACCGGGAAGCTTCGTGGACGAGGCACTCAAGGAGCGCCACTCGGACATCCTGTATTCGCTGCGTTTCCGGGACAACCCGCAGGTGACAGCGTTCCTCTACCTGCTCTTCGAGCACCAATCGGGCCCGCTTGCTCCGCTACAACGTGCGCATTTGGGAAGATTTCCTGAAGAAACACCCGGAAGCGAAGCACCTTCCGGTGATCGTGCCGATGGTGCTGCACCACGGCAAGGACGGCTGGACGACGTCGCGGCAGATGCTCGACCTGTTCGACGTGAAGGAGCCGCTTCGGAGCGTCCTCGTGCCGTACCTGCCCGATTTCACTTTCGTGCTCGACGATCTGGCGCTCAAGAGCGACGAGGAGCTTCGAGGGCGCGCAATGACGGCGTTTGCGCGTCTGGCGTTGTGGTTTCTGCGGGATGCGCGGCAAGGGACGCTGCTCGAACATTGGAAGGCGTGGGCCTCGGTACTTCTCGAGCTTTTGACGCATCCGACGGGGTTGAAGGCGCTGGAGCTTCTCTTGCGCTACTTTTCTTACGTGGCTGCAGCTCCCGCACCCGAAAAGCTTAGAAACAAGCTTCTCCTGGAGTTGGGGCCGAAGGCTGAGGAGGTGTTCATGACATACGTAGAAATTTGGAAGGCAGAGGGGGAGGCGAAGGGACGTACGGAGGGCGAGGCGAAGGGGGTTCTCACGGTTCTCCGCGCCCGCGGGCTGACCGTGGACGACGCTACGCGCGATCGCGTCCTCGCATGCCGCGATCTCCCTACGCTCGAGCGCTGGCACGTGAATGCGGTGACGGCCACCTCCGTCGACGAGGTGTTCGCCTCGG
>CAITRH010000449.1 GCA_903894755.1 uncultured delta proteobacterium | reverse complement strand
TAAACCAAACCCATCTTGAGAACCGCAACTTCGTCGCCGGCGATCCCGAGGACCTCACCCCCGCACGATCTGGCGCGTTCACAAGGTCCCCCTCCCCATCGATGGGGAGGGGGCGCTGTGAAAGGGCGAAATAGCGAGGGGTGAGGTCTTCGGTTCGGACCTGCGGTTCTCAAAATGGGTTTGGTTTAACTCACGGACAAAACTGGGGACGCTGCGCTGGAACGCAGACACGTTTGGAATACTACGCGGCTTTCCATGCGGTTGGAGGCGGCAGCGGTTTCCCATCGTGTTTCATGGTTTCAATCCATTCGTCGACAATTTGGCAAAGCTCACCATACACCAGAACCTCGTCATCGCCATGACAGCAGGGGCCGATCAAACCGGGGCAGTGGCCGACAAAGCATTGATCTTCATCAGACCACTCAACAATTTTTAGATACCTAGAACTGTCCTTCATTTTTCGGACTCCTGAATTGTTCTTCGGACTTCGCGTTCCTGATAGGGCTTAGCGTCGTCTCCTACCTGGCCAGAGAGGGTAATGCGAGCGCCTCCTGGATGTTCGTAGTTCTTGTGGCTGCCTTTGCCTCCTCGATTGATGAACCCGGCACGTTCTAACGCAAGAATAAGTTCTCTTATTTTTCTAGCCATTAAACCAAACCCATTTTGAAAACCGCAGTTTCCCTCCTCGACACGGGCTTCCATCAAACAGAACATCCCAGGGTAAGCCCTGGATGGGGATAGGCGGTGTCGTAGACTCGGCTGCCCCGACGTGGACGTCGTTGGTGCGCTACGGTCTCCCCCATGCAACGTCCCCCTCGCTCCATCACCGGCCGCATCGGTCTCCATCCTCGCGGCTTCGGGTTCGTCGAATTCGACGGCGGGGAAAGCGCCTTCGTCGCCCCCCCTGAACTGAGCGCTCCTCGCAGCGGCGTCCCTCTCCTCGAAGGCGACCGCGTGACCGCCACGGTGACCGAAGATGACCAAGGACGCCTCTCCGCAGCCAATCTCACCCTCGTCGAACGCCAGCGAAGCGAACTTTTCGGTACCGTCGTGGCCCGCGCAGGCAAACGCTTCCTGCGTGTCGACCGCGCCGTCGGAAACACCGACTGGGAAATCGAAGGCGACGCCGTCGTAGGAGCGAACCTCGTCGGCTCCATTCGTGGCGCACGAATTGTCCCTCTTCGCACGGTCGATCCCAACGAGGCCGGCCTCACCCGCGTCATCGTACGCCACGGCCTCCGCTCCGAGTTTCCCCCCGAGTGCCTCGACCTGGCTCGCCTCGCGCGACTCACGCTCGTCACGCGACGCGACCTGCGCGCCATCCCGACGGTCACCATCGACGCGCTCGTCACCAAGGACCTCGACGACGCACTTGCCGTTCTCCCGGCCGCCCCTGACGGCGCCTTGAGGCTGCTCGTTTCCATCTCCGACGTGGACGCGTTGGTGCCCGAAGGGTCGGCTCTCGATCTGGAGGCTCGTACCCGCGGCACGAGTGTGTACTTGGCCGACCGGGTGATCCCGATGCTTCCGCAGCCCCTTTCAGAAGCTACGCTAAGTCTTGTTCCAGGCGAAGACCGAGCGGCGCTCACCGTGGAGTTGCGGATCGACGAAGAAGGAACGGTCACCTCGGTCGACCTGTACGAGAGCCTTATTCGGTCGCATGCGAGGCTCGACTACGAGACTGTGGCGACGTTTCTGGACACGGGAGACACGAGTGCGATCCCCGAGGGGGTACGTTCGACCCTTCGGTGGCTTCGCACGGCGACAGGACGCGTGTCGGTGGGGAGGCACGCGCGAGGAGGGGTCGAGATTCTTCGCGAAGAGGCGACGATCACCTTGGACGCGGGACAGCCCACCGCCATCGCAGCGACCCGGGTCACTCGCGCCCATCGGATGGTCGAGCGGCTGATGGTGGCGGCGAACGAAGCGGTGGCGCGGTGGCTGGTCGAGCGAGGTCTTCCAGGGGTGTTTCGGGTGCACGACGAACCTGACGAGGGACGGGTCCGGATGCTTGCGGAGTTCGCGAAGAACTTCGGGTTGGAGCCCGGACTGGGGGCGCGTCTCACTCCGCGAGGTTTGGCGGCGCTCGAGGCGCAGTACGAAGGGACCCCTATCGAGCCCGCAATGTTGACCGTCCTTGGACGTGTGCTCGGACCAGCGCGTTACACTGTGCATCCATCCCTGCACTTTGGGTTGGCGGCGCCGATGTATGTGCACTTTACGTCGCCTGTGCGGCGTTATGCAGATCTCACGGTGCACCGGATTGTGAAGGGCTACCTGGGAGGGGAGCGGGATCGACGTGCGGGGGAAGAGTCCCTGGAGGAGCTTGCGGTGCATCTGAACGACGCGGCATGGCGAGCGACGAAAGCGGAGAACGAGCGTCTTCGGATGCTAGCGGCGCGTCTTTTTGGCACGCGGCTAAAGGAGCGGTTTGCGGGACACATTGTGGCGATCAAGCCGTTTGGCGCGGTGGTGCAGCTCGCGGGGACCGGCGTGACGGGGACAGTGGCGGTCGAAGCGCTGGTGGGCGGGCCGTTTCGGTTGGATGCGAAGACGCAGACTCTTGTGGGGACTCGACGTTATGCAGTGGGAGATGGCCTCGATGTGGAGGTCTCGGGAGCGAGCGAGGAGCTTGGGAGGATCGATTTGGTCCCGGTGTGAGGGGCCGGTGCGTTCTGCGTACCGCTCGTCAGGAAAGCACGTCTGCGGCGGACTTCGCGCCGAAGACCCGGCTGATCCACGTATCGAGGGTGGCCACATCGGTACACGCCTCGATGCGGGCGCGTTCCTTCTTCGTGATGGCGAGCCCCGCGCATTTCAGGAACTGAAGCAAGTCCTCGCGTTTGCCTTCGAGCTTGCCCTCGCGTTTCCCCTCGCGTTTCCCCTCGCGTTTCCCCTTCCGCTCCCCCTCGCGCACACCGCGCTCGATGAGCGCCTGCGCAAACGGAGGAAAGGTCGCTTTCTCACCGGTCATCCGTTCCATCACCATCGCCTCCAGTGCCTTTCGTATCGGCTTTTGCAGCACGTCGTAGACCATCTGAAAATACACCGCCGCATGCTCCGGGTCGAGCCGACACAACGTCGTAAACGTCGTGGTCACCACCGCAAGCCCATTGGGACCATTGCCGTGGACAAGCCCCGACAACACGGAAAGCTCCGTATGGCCTTCTGCCACCTTCGCGTCGGTGACTTCAGGCACCACGCGCGGGCCCAACACGAGCGGTTGGACCGTTCCGAGTCCGAGGCCAAGGGCGATAGGTTCCGATGCCCACCAGGCCACGTTTGGGTCCAGAGCCACCACGAGCACAATGGCGTCGCAGCGCTTTTGGGCGCGCACCGCCGCCACATACAAGGGCCACGTGTACTTCTTGACCGGCTCCTGCTTGCGCTGGATCTCAATGACTACCGCGAGCACAATCTCGCCCGCGGCATTGCGAAGCTCGAGGACCAGGTCCGCTCGGAACTCGATGGGGAGCATCTGGTCCTGCGCGGCCTCGACGACGGTCACTGAGGTGTAGGTAGGCACCTTCATGTTGAAGAGAGACTCGATAAACTGTGGCGCAATGGAAGGATTCGCGCGGAACAGTTCGACCAGGCCGTTGTGCTCTAATGTCGGCATGCGTCCGACTCTAGCAGGGAATGGGGATCTGTTGCGATCATCAGGAAAGCACGTCCCCGGCCGTGGACGACCACATCGGTACACGCCTCGATGCGGGCGCATTCCTCAAGGACCGACAAGCTCACGAACCGCAGTTGCTGCACGTCGGCCACCTCGGCGAGCACATTGGCTGCGTCCGGCCCGCCCTGAGACGACCTGTCGGGCTCGGATAGCGGTAGGTCGTCGCATAGGGCGTGAACCGGTCGAGAGGATCGAGCTGGGGCAACCAGGGATCGGACACGTCGAGCATGCGGACCAGCACGTCGATGCGATGTTCGACCCCCGGATGGATCTTGCGATGCACCAGGACAGCTTTGACGAGCTTCTCGGCAGCCTGCTGCAGATGATACGCGGCGAGGCGGTTCGCCGGTGGAGCCGCGAGACGGCGGGCAGCGTCGAGATCATCGGCGACCGCAGCAAGATAGCCCGCAATCACCTGCTCAACAGGCATAGATCCTCCGCCCCTCGCCGACCACCGTGCGCACCAGCGTCCCTGGAAGGTTGCGGGCCTCCTCGAAGTCGCTGCGACGCACCGGGACCACATCGGCGGGGATCCGCAGGTCGCGCACGGACTGCCACGCAACCATGAGGTCAAGCTCGTCGTCGGTGGCCGCGTCGGGGAGGACCACGAGCAGGTCCCAATCGCTGCCAGGACGCGCGCAGCCCCTGGCCCGGCTGCCGAAAAGCCAGATCTCCTCGGGGCCGAGCCGCGCAACGAGCCGCTCCAGCACAGGTCGCAGGCGTTCAAACTCGGTGCGGGACAGTTGCATGGTGGACACGATCGGCCGACAACGAATGTCGGGGGGGCGCGGCCCCATGTCAAGCAACGCGGCGGCGCAGTGCGCTACGGTCTCCCCCATGCAACGTCCCCCACGCTCCATCACCGGCCGCATCGGCCTCCATCCGCGCGGCTTCGGGTTCGTCGAATTCGACGGCGGGGAAAGCGCCTTCGTCGTCACGCGACGCGACCTGCGCGCCATCCCGACGGTCACCATCGACGCGCTCGTCACCAAGGACCTCGACGACGCACTAGCCGTTCTCCCCGCCGCCCCTGACGGCGCCTTGCGGCTGCTCGTCTCCATCTCCGACGTGGACGCGTTGGTGCCCGAAGGGTCGGCTCTCGATCTCGAGAGCTTGCGGTGCATCTGAACGACGCGGCATGGCGTGCGACGAAAGCGGAGAACGAGCGTCTTCGGATGCTGGCAGCGCGTCTTTTTGGAACGCGGCTGAAGGAGCGTTTTGCGGGACACATTGTTGCAATCAAGCCGTTTGGCGCGGTGGTGCAACTCGCGGGGACCGGCGTGACGGGGACAGTGGCGGTCGAAGCGCTGGTGGGCGGGCCGTTTCGGTTGGATGCGAAGACGCAGACTCTTGTGGGGACTCGACGTTATGCAGTGGGAGATGGCCTCGATGTGGAGGTCTCTGGAGCGAGCGAGGAGCTTGGGAGGATACCTGCGGTTTTCAAGATGGGCTTGGTTTACCCACCCTGGGTCGCGGGTGTCGCGGCTCAAATCTGCGGTTCTCAAAGTAGGTTCCTCAGGTCAGAACGGGTCCGTGACCTGGGCGAGCTGCCAGAGATCGAGGAACTTCTCGCGGACCCACGGATGCAACTCCATAGCAACGTCTCGGGAGAGCCCGGCGCTCCGTATCAGCTCCTGCACATCCACGAGGTCCTTGGCGCGGTGGGGCGCCACCATCCCAGACGCCAGTTTCAGCTCGATAAACCGAGGCATCGGCAGCAGAGCAAAGCGTTCGCCGCGCACTGCGGTGGTCGCAGGGTCGGGGAAAGCGATCGGCTTGGGCTTGTCGTCGCCTGGATATCGGCCGGCACTCAGGACATCCACATGCACGCCGAGCTCCGTGTCGAGCAGCTTGCCAGTGCCAGGGACCCGCTCCGCGTAGCCCTTGCCCAGGTGTCGCCGCTTGAACTCCTGGAGGTCTGCCTCCCGCATCACCAGGTCGACGTTCACTGTCACTCGGCGGTGCCCGTACTCGTTGAGCGCGAGCGCGCCGATGATGGCGTACGGCAGCCCCTCGGCCTCGAGGATGGCGGTCAGCTTGTACAGCGCAGTCTGTGCGTCGGCCTGGCCCATGAAGAACCTCCCGCAGTAGGCGACCCCCTCGACGAAGCGGGCTTCGGCCTCGGCCGACAGGCGCCCGGCGCCCCACGCTCGTGGGCTTCGATCAAGGGGCAAGGTCAATTCCGCCACCCGCCGAGCGTACCGCAGGTCCGCAGCCCCTCCCAGAGCAAGACGCAAGCTTCAGGTCCTCGGAGGGCTCGCAACATGGCTCCGAGCCTTATTGAGAGCCCTCGGAGACGGTGGTCACATGGCTCCGAGCCTTATTGAGAGCCCTCGGAGGCGAAATCCCCATGGCTCCGAGCCTTCTTGAGAGCCCTCCGAGGCGAAATGACATGGCTCCGAGCCTTCTTGAGAGCCCTCCGAGGCGGGGGTCCGATGGCTCCGAGCCTTATTGAGAGCCCTCGGAGGCGAAATGGCATCGCTCCGAGCCTTATTGACCGCCATGGCCGCGCGATCGGCGACTTGCGAGGCCACCGCGACTGTTCTATTTTTGCGCCGAGGAAACCAACGCATGCGTCGTCAGGAGTTACTCGCTGCCATCAAAGCCAAGCTCAATGAGGTCTACGGAGCGCGGCTCAAGGGGCTCGTGCTCTTTGGCTCGTTCGCGCGCGGTCGCGCTCGGCCTGACAGCGACATCGACATCCTCGCACTGCTCGACGGTCCTCTCGACTACGGACATGAGCTGCGGGCCATCGTAGACGCGCTCTACGATCTTCAGCTGCTTACTGCCCACCCGCTCGAGGTCCTGCCGGCTGACAGCGAGGAATATGCAAAGCGCGAGTGGCCGCTTTACCGCGCCGCCGCAGCCGACGGGAAAGCGTTGTGAACGCTCTCGCCACTGCGCTCTGGTTGCGCGCCAAGCAGAGCTTCGCTGGGGCCAACGCTCTTGTCGCCATCGACGCCGATGGGGCAGCTTCAAGGGCCTACTATGCCCTTGCCACGGCCTCGCGGATTCTGGGTGCGGTCCAACAAATGCTTCCCGATGTCTTCCCACCCTAGGACAAAGCCACGGGGGGTTCGCCCGGCGCTCCCGCACCAGGTAGCGACAACCCCGCGCTTCGCCTAGAGTCGCCCCCTTGAAACAGGCCCGCGCTTCGCTCCAAAGAGCCCTCTCGGTTTGTGGCCGCTTCTTGACCCAACCGCCCCTCCTCGGAGCCCTCTACCTCGTGATCCTCGCCCTGCGCGCCGCCACCCGAGCCGACGCCGACGAACTCACCCTCGGTCGCCAAGCACGCCAGATCGTCGCCCTCGTTCAACTGCAATTTCACGGCGAGATCGCTCGCATCGGTTTCGCTATCGTCTCCGTCGCGTTCGTGCTCGGAGCCCTCTTGGGCGCCCTCGCCGGCGGCCTCGTCTGGCTTCGTGGCAAAACGACCTCCGCCAAGCCCGCCTGGCGCGTCTCTCTCGAGGTCCTCGCCGTCACGGCGCTCCTGCACGCCTTCATCGAGCTTCGCGCCATGGCCGTCACCCCGCAGCTCTACGCCGACGCCTTCTACGCCCAGGGCGGCCTCCATCGGACCGTCCAAGTGCTCGCAACCGACGTCCTCGGACCTGCCGGAATCACCCTCCTCGGACTCCTCCTCACGCTCACCTATATGGCCGGTCCCCCGTCCGTTTGGCCCCGATGGCCCGCACGAATTCGATTCGCCGCCTCGGTCGTGCGTAACCGACTGCGTCGCGCGGGAGCCTCCGCTGGCGCCGTCGGAGGGGCCGCGAGCCTCCTCGTCTTTGGACTGCTGCAGGCCCGGGCCGAAAGCCCACAAATGAACGTCCTGATCCTCGCGGCCGATTCCCTTCGTGCCGACCGACTCACTCCCGACGTCGCGCCAAACCTGCTCGCGTTAGCGTCCCGCGGAACCCGTTTCGACAAGGCCTACGTCTCGCTCCCAAGGACCTTCCCCTCCTGGGTGACGTTCCTCACCGGAAGGCATCCGCATCATCACGGCATTCGAACCATGTTCCCTCGCTGGGACGACCGCGCGAAAGACTTCGACGCTCTCCCGGCACGTTTCGCCAAGGCCGGCTACTCCACCGCCGTGGTCAGCGACTACGCCGGCGACATCTTCGGACGCATCAATCTTGGCTTTCGCTGGGTCGATGTCCCCGCCTTCGATTTCCGTCAGCTCGTTCGACAGAGGGCACTCGAACGGCAAACTCCACTCCTCCCGTTCCTTCACTCGCGTCTTGGACGGCGCGTGTTTCCCGTGCTCCGAGAGTTGAACCATGCCGCCGATCCGAAGATGCTCAACGAAGACGTGTTCCGCGCCCTCGACCGCGTCGACAACACGCCGTTCTTTCTGACCGTGTTCTACTCGACAGCTCATTTCCCCTACGCGGCGCCGTCGCCCTACTACCGCAAATTCACCCAGCCAAGCTACCGAGGACGCTTCAAATACCACAAGCCTGTAGGCCTCGGCCGCGACGCCCCTCCAGACGACAGCGACGTGCAACAGATCCGAGCCCTCTATGACGGTGCCGTGTCCAGTGTCGACGACGCCATTGCCGACGTGCTGGCCGACCTGCAACGACGTGGCCTTCTTGAGCGCACTATCGTTGTCGTGACCGCAGACCATGGAGAAACGCTGTTCGAAAACGGCCACGGCCAGGGACACGGCGACCATATGTTTGGCGACGAAGCAACCCATGTCCCCTTGCTCATCATAGATCCCCGCAGTCCCGTACGGAGCCACACCGAGCTCGGCATGGCGCGCGACGTCGACTTGGCCCCCACACTTTACGAGCTCACAGGGATCCCTGCCCCCTCCCAACTGGACGGCCGCTCGCTTGCACCCGCACTGCGGGGCAAACCGCTCCCTCACGCCTTTGCCTACGCAGAGTCGGAGCTCTGGTTTACAGAGGAAATCCCAGGGGTCCCTCCCGACATGCGTCTCCCCTACCCTGGCATTGCGCGTCTCACCGAACTGGACCCGCAACACAGCGACGAAATCGTCTTGCAACGTCCGCTGGGGCCCATCACCACTGTGGCGCGTCATCGCATGGTGCGCGACGAGCGTTACAAGCTGGTGTACGTCCCTGCCCGCTCGGGGGTGCGGTACCTGCTGTTCGATACAGAGCGCGACCCGACGGAAACCAAAGACATTGCAGCCGATCGTCCAGACCTGGTCCACAAGCTCAAAGGGGAGCTCTGGAGCTGGATGCTACGAGACACCTCGATGATGGAACGAGGCGGGTATCTTCTACCTCGCGACCTGGCCGCACTGGTGGCGCCATCCGAGCCTGGAGTCCGACTGGGCGACATTCCTGCCGACGAGCCCGCGGCTGACGGGGCGCCATGAGCGCTGCAAGCCAGTGGGCTCCTCGTGCTATCGTTAGCGTGCTGGTACTGTGTGCCTCCATTGGAGCGATCCGTGCGGGAGGGGGGACCGACGCTAGGTTGGTTCCACCGAGTCCGCAGCCCGCTGGTGCGGAGCCTCCCAAGGACCTTCCTCGTGGCAACGAGGCGTATCAAGTGGTGTTGCGTTTGAGCGAGGCGTTGGGAGAGGCGCGCATCGACGCACCGAATCTGCGGCCGGCGCAGCCGTATCTGTTGCCGTTCTGGCGCAAGATACCAGGCCCCTGGGTGCGTCATGCGGGCGACGCTGGCCTTGTGGCCTGGAGTGTGGCGTTGCGCACCAGCGCCTCCGAGCTCCAATGGATGGTCCCTACAGGGACTGGCCGGGCATGGACTCCCGATGCACGCGTCTGGAACATGAATGAGGGGAGCTTCGACCAACGCGAGGCGCTGTTTGCACCGACCCCTGCGACGCTAGGCTTTCGTCTCACTGTGCCTCCGAGGGCAAAGCTTGCGGTGTCTCCTGCGCTGATGGAGTCGACGGGGCAAGCGACCGTGTTCACAGTGTCGGTAGCGGACACGACGGGGGACACCAAGGTATTGGCAACGCGTCGTTTGGGCCCCTCGGAAGCGCGTCGCTGGTTCGACCTCGAGGTTGACTTGTCGGCGCACGCGGGGCAGTCCGTGGAGCTGCGCCTGACAACGTCGCTGGAGGGGGAACGTCGACCAGAGACAACTCCAGAGAAAGGGCGATCGTCCATGGCGTTGGCTCTCTGGGGGACTCCAACTCTTCTAGCAAAGGCGCCGACCGCAGTTCCGTACAACGTGCTGTGGATTGTGATCGACGCACTTCGGCCGGATGTCCTTGCGAGCTTTCACGACGACGCCGAGGATCTTGCAAAGGCGAACGCGAGGGTTCCTCCACTCGACGCGTTGTTGCCAAAGGTGCCTGGGCTGACGCCATTCATCGATGCGCTGACGGCGCGCGGGGTACGCTTTAGCCATGCGTATTCCAACGGAGCCTGGACCCGTCCTGGCACACTAGCGATGCTATCGGGCTGTCGCTCGACGGAGCTTGGGGTAGACACATTGAGCTGGGTGGTCCCCAATGCGCAGGCGTCGCGGTTTTACGGATCCGATCCGCCGCTATTGCCGCTACTCCTGCGAAAGCAGGGGGTGGTGACCCGCGCCTTTGTGAACAACTTTTTCATGATGGGCCACGCTGCGGTGGGCATCGACATGGGGTTCGAGCGTGTGGACGACCATCGGTACCGCACGAGGGACACGTCGCTGATCACCGCAGACACCTTGGAGTGGCTGCGAGCGCATCGTGACGAGCGCTTTTTTGCCTTTGTGAACTACAACTCGCCGCACGACCCCTACGACCCACTGGAGGAGCACAAGTTGCGGGTACCACCCGCGCCGGTAGGGCCAAAGGATCCCACTGTACGGGCCTACATGGCGGAGGCGGCGAAGGACGACGAGGCTGTCGGGGTTCTTCTTGATGCGCTCGACCAGTTGAAGCTTCGGGAACAAACGCTGGTGGTACTGACTGCGGATCATGGCGAGACGCTGTCGGCGGCGCACGGGGGGGTGTCGCCGCTCGACCACATGCCCATACGGTTTCATCATGCGGTGAGCAACTTTGAAGAGACCACGAGGGTACCGATTGTGTTGTCGCTGCCAGGGGTACTTCCTTCTGGTGCCGAGGTACGTACAAGGGTGCGCAACATTGATTTGGCCCCAACGATCCTAGAGCTTCTAGGGCGAGCGCCTCTGGCCAAGATGACCGGCAGGACCCTGATGCCTTTGCTGCGAGGGGAGCAAGAGGCCGAGGAACGGGTGGTCCTTACGGAGGGGCGGGGCACACGGGGGTTGATGCACAAGCAGTGGCGTTTGATTGCACGCGACATGTCGCAACGTTTTTTGGATGCTCCTGGCGGGGCGGTGACTGAGGAGCTGTACGACCTGGAGACGGATCCAGGAGAGCGGAGAAACCTTGCAAAGGAACGTCCCGAGATCACGCTGGAGATGCGAGCAAGGTTGCGAGCGGCGTTGGCGAATGTTCCGGTAGCTGGGGAGGCGCTAGCGACGACGGTATCGGACACGGCAACGTTGCACTGGCGGTTTGCGGGCGGTGGACGGGTGCATCGGGTGAGCGGGACTTTGCAGGCGGGCACGAGTCGAGAGCCCGCGCGGGTCGAGGTAGAGCCGATAGGACTTGCAAGGGAGGCCTTTGGGAAGGGGGCCAAGGTGGAATTTGCGTTCACGACAGTGGCCGAGCAGGTGGTGGGGGTAGATTTTCGCATCGAGCCGTCGAGGGCGGAGGTACGCTGGGCATTGTTTCTTGACGACGAGCCATGGCCTGAGGGGAGATTGTATGCGGGGGCGTTTGGGCTATTGGCGACAGCGTCGCGTGGGGGGCTTACGAGCGAGGATGCAGTCGCGGAGGTGTATTCGCCGGTGTTGGCGGAGGTGGATCCCCTGCACGACCTGGGATTGTTCGTGACCAGGGATCGTCGTGGGGACCTACGAGGGCCGGAGCGGAGTCTGAGTGGGGAAGGGGCACGGGAGATGAACCGGATTTTACAAGATTGGGGCTATGCGCACGGCTCCAAGGGGGCAGCTCCCTAGAGCGCTGGCTTTGCCACTTTGCCTTTGGTCCGTTTCGAGGCGGCTCGAGCCTCTCGGCCAAGTCGCGACAGCGCGTCACAGCGGACGTTCAACCACGCTCCGACTCCGTTGGATGGGTTCTGATGTCCCTTGACCCAGCGACAGTCGAGCGTCACGCCGCTTCCCGCCACCAGTTTGTCGATCTTGGTGAGCAACCGCGCCGTGCTGCTGTGACGCGCTCGGGTCAAATGCGCTGCGATTTGATCGAGTGCCCCCTTGCAGTCGCTGCACACCAAGATGCGCGTCGCGTCGGGCCACGACGAGCGCGCGAGATATACTCCCGCGAAGATCGCTGAGAGCTCGGCGTCGTGCGACGAGCTTACGTACGGAGGACACTCGCCGTACCGCACTATGCGTCCACGATTGGACCGAAGCCATACTGCCCAGCCGCTTCCACGGCTCTGTGAATACGAGGCGTCTGTGTACAGCGTCACAAGCATCGCTCGTGACCCTAGCAACCCGCAGGTGCGGTCGCAAGTTTCCCCATGGGGTTCGCGACGTACTTCGGCTTGGCTGATGCGACTCCCTGGCGCAACGCTGAAACCGGCCCCGTGTCTCTTATGCAAGAGGGCTCATCGCCGCCCCCTCCGCCCCACATGGACCGCCTGGAACGCGCTCGGACACGCGTCGCTCACCCCGCAGACGTCGCACCCTGGACGCTGCGCAGAACACACTCGCCTGCCGTGAAAGATCAGCACGTGCGCCACACAGTCCCAGTCCTCCCTCGGCAATAACCTACACAGATCGCGTTCCACACGGTCCGGTGTGTCGAATCGGCTCCACCCAAGACGCTGCGCAAGACGTAACACATGGGTGTCTACCACCACCCCCTCGGGTCTTCCAAAGGCCACCCCCAACACCACGTTCGCTGTCTTGCGACCAACGCCAGGAAGCCGCACCAGAGCCTCCAACGACGCAGGCACCTGGCCCTCATGCTCCCGTAGCAACATGGCGGACAGTCCCACAAGAAACCGCGCCTTCTGTCGGTACATGCCAAGCGACGCTATCCATGGCTCGATCTGCTCGGGACTCGCCGCTGCCATCGCTTCCGCCGTCGGGTACCGCTCGAAAAGCCCAGGGGTCACCCGGTTCACCGCAACGTCGGTCGTCTGCGCCGACAATACCGTTGCACAAAGCAGCTCGAACGGGTTTCGACGAAGCAGAGCGCAGCTCGCATCTGGATGCAATGCCGCTAAACGTTCGAGCAACGCTCTGACCTTGGTCTTAGTTTGCATCCTCGGTAGGTGGCGTGGGTTCCTCGGCAGGCTCCTCAGTAGGTTCCTCAGTGGGTGGCGTTGCCGTAGGTTCCTCAGTAGGTGGCGTCGCCGTAGCTTCGCTCGGTTCTTCCGTGCTCTCCGCGAGACGCTCCATGGCAACCACACGCTCGTCTTCGTCCAGCGTCATCAGCTTCACCCCCTGCGCTACACGTCCTGTCTCCCGAATCTGGGCGCATCCGGTGCGAATGGTCTGCCCCCTGTCCGTGATCAACATGACCTCGTCTTCTGGGGACACCAGCTTGATCCCCACCACAGGACCGTTGCGCTCGCTTGCTTCAATCAGAATAATCCCCTTGCCGCCGCGGTGCTGAAGCCGGAACTCGTCCAGACTGGTCCTCTTGCCATACCCCTTGGCGCATACCGCAAGCACATTGCGACGTAGCGGCTCGGTGATGATCAGATCCACTACCTCGTCGCCCTTCGCAAGGTCGATCCCCTTGACCCCCATCGTGGCCCGTCCCATCGGCCGCACCTGTTCCTCAGGGAACCGTATGGACTGACCCAGTTTGGTTGCAATAAGGATCTCACAGGTCCCGTCCGTGAGAGCCGCCGCAAGCAGCTTGTCATCCCCCTCGATGCGGACCCCGATGATCCCCTTTTCGCGGATATTGGCGAACTCGTCGAGCTCGGTCTTCTTGATCTGCCCGCGACGTGTCAGCGTGACCACGAACTTGCCCTTCTGGATCACTGGGACTTCTACAATGGCAGAGACCTTTTCCCCTGACTCCATTCCGATGAAGTTGACCACTGCCCTCCCTTTGGCTGTCCTCGCAGCTTGTGGGATCTCATAGACCCGCTTAACATACACCTTCCCCTTGTCGCTGAAAAAGAAGATATAGGCATGCGTCGAGGCCACGAAAAGCTGGGTCATCCAGTCTTCGTCGCGGGCCTCCATCCCAATCTTGCCTCGCCCGCCCCGACGCTGCGCACGGTAGTCGCCCTTGCTGGTGCGCTTGATGTACCCAGCATGGGAAATGGTCACCACCATGTCCTCTTGTTGAATGAGGTCTTCCTCGTCGATCTCAGCTTCCGTCGGGACAATTTCCGTGCGTCGCTTGTCACCGTACTTCTCTCGGATCTCCTCGAGCTCGGCAACAATGAGATTGAACAGGATCGTCTCGCTGGCCAGGATCGCCTTGAGACGCACAATGGTGGCGCAGAGTTGTCCGAAGTCTGCTGCGAGCTTGTCTTGTTCGAGTCCCGTGAGACGCGCCAAGCGCATCTCGAGGATCGCCTTGGCTTGGCGCTCCGAGAGGAAATAAGGATTGCGCTTCAAAGCCTCGTCGATTTCCTCTTGGGAACGCCCCGCGCGCCGCACAAACGCTTCGAGCCCCTGCAATGGAAGCTGCATAAGGGCCGCGCGGGCTGCCTCGGAATCATCGGACGCTCGGATCGTTCGAATGACCCGGTCGACCTCGGTGATGGCCATGCCGATCCCTTCGACAAGCTCACGCTGGGACTCGGCTTGCCGAAGCTCGAACCGAGTCCGCTTCGTGACGACGTCGCGCCGATGCTCGACAAAGCAGGCCAGCGTCTCTTTGAGGTTCAACACCGCCGGCTGGCCGCGGACAATGGCCAGATTGATCACCCCAAAGGAACTTTCGAGCTCGGTCTGCTTGTACAGGTGGTTGATGACCACCTGCGGGACCACGTCCTTTTTGAGCTCGATGACCACGCGGATTCCCGTTCGGTCGGACTCGTCGCGAGGACGGTCGGCAATGCCTTCGAGCTTTTTCTCTCGTACGAGCTCGCCAATGCGTCCGAGGACCCGCGCCTTGTTGACCTGGTAGGGGAATTCGGTGATCACGATCTGCTCGCGGTCTCCGCCACCGGGTTGTTTTTCGACATCCATGCGGGCGCGCATCACGACCGTGCCGCGTCCCGTGCGCTGCGCCGCCTCGATCCCCGCGCGTCCGTAGATCAGCGCGCCGGTCGGGAAATCCGGCCCTTGGATGAAGCGCATTAGATCGTCGATGGGGGCGTCGGGATTCCGAATCAGATGGATGGTGGCGTCGACGACCTCCCGGAGGTTGTGGGGCGGGATGTTGGTGGCCATCCCGACAGCGATGCCGCCGGAGCCATTGATAAGGAGGTTGGGAATTCGAGCGGGGAGGACAGTGGGCTCTTCTTTGGAGTCGTCGAAGTTGGGGGCGAAGTCGACGGCCTCTTTTTCGATATCTACGAGGAGCTCGGTGGCAATGCGCGAGAGGCGAGCCTCGGTATAGCGGTAGGCAGCGGCGGGGTCGCCGTCGACCGAGCCGTAGTTCCCCTGGCCTTCGATGAGCGGGTAGCGCATCGAGAAGTCTTGGGCGAGGCGGACCATCGCGTCGTACACACTCGCGTCGCCGTGAGGGTGGTAGGAGCCGAGGACGGCGCCGACGATGGTGGCGCTTTTGCGGAAGGCGGCGCCTGGGGTGAGTCCCTGTTCGTTTGCGGAGTAGAGGATACGTCGGTGAACGGGCTTCAGGCCATCGCGCACGTCAGGGATAGCGCGTCCAATGATGACGCTCATGGCGTAATCGAGGTAGCTGGTTCGCATCTCGTCCTGGATGGAGACCGGGACTTTTTGCGTGGGGGCGGAAGGTTCGACCATCGCGCTCCAATTAGCCTGCCCCCCGCGAGGGAGCAAACCCCCCGGTGCGACGTTTGGCGATAGCCTTCAACGGCCCGCTAAGTTCCGGACGGGGGCAACGTGTTTCCGGATGGGGGCAACGCGTCTCCGGATGGGGGCAACGTGTTTCCGGACGGGGGCAACGTGCTTCCGGACGGGGGCAACGTGCTTCCGGATGGGGGCAACGTGTTTCCGGATGGGGGCAACGCGTTTCCGGATGGGGGCAACGGGTTGTTCCTTAGGCACTCGCAAGGAAATAGTTGCCCCGCGATCTCCTCCCGAGGACCTCACCCCCACACGATTCGGAGCGTTCACATCGTCCCCCTCCCCATCGATGGGGAGGGGGAATTTGTAGGAGCGCGAAGTCGCGGGGGGGTGAGGTCCAACGGTCGG
>CAITRH010000448.1 GCA_903894755.1 uncultured delta proteobacterium | reverse complement strand
GTGAGCCCTCCTGGGCGGGCCCCTTCTTGGGGCCTTCTCAGTGACCCCTGAGCGGCTCCAGTGAGCCCTCCTGGGCGGCCCCTTCTTGGGGCCTTCTCAGTGACCCCTGAGCGGCTCCAGTGAGCCCTCCTGGGCGGCCCCCTTCTTGGGGCCTTCGTCTGCTCTCGGATTCACCCTTCGCGTCGCCCGACTACCGTCGGTCGTTGTCGCGAGGCGTTCCGGAGCTCCGAGGTTTCGTGGGCCGTCGTCGTCATTTCCTTTCTCATCGACGTTGGCTTCCACTGCCCCGGGGACCGACTTTTTGCGGCATTTGATAACGCGGCTCCCTCTTCAGAACCGGTCCTCAAAACTGCACTCCCGGAGACGGCGTCCTTACTTCACGCCACGCCTCCGTTCGCTCCCGCCGCGAACCCAAACCCATCGAGCCGTCAAATACCCGGCCCGACGGGCCTGCCCTCACCCGTCCTTTCCCGATGGGCAGCCCGAGAATCGACATCGCAAGATCAGACCGCTAGCAGGAGAGATCGCGCGAATCAGACGAACCAAAAGCACGTCCCATGCCATGCCCTCCCCTTCTAAAACATTCATGTTTTTCCACATCGAGACTGTTCCGGACACAGAATCCCCTGTTCTGAACAGGCAGCACTCCCGCCCATCCCCGTTCTCGACAGGGGAGTGATGGTCCTCGGGCTTGCCACCGGACCGTCTTCGCCACGCAAGGCCAAGGAGTCATTCCCCCTTCCGCGTCCCATGATAAAGAGCCCTCATGCCTTCCGACGCTCCCGCAGACACGTTTGCCGCATTGTTTGAAAAGGAATCGAAAGCCCCGCCGCGCCGATCGGTACGCGTTGGCGACGTACTCGACGTCGTGGTCGCCCAGATTGGCAAAGACACCGTCTTCGTCGAGCTCGACGGAAAACGTCCAGCCTTCATCGAAGCCGACGAGCTCAGGGCTCCCGACCGCACCCTTTCTGTTGCCGTCGGCGACACCCTCCGCGCGCGGGTGATCGACGTCGACGACGCCACAGGTAACGTTCGTCTCGGTCGCACCATGGGACGCGTCGCTGGAACCGCCGGCTTGGAACAGGCCCTTGCTTCGGGGGTCGCCGTCGAAGGCAAGGTCACCAAGCTCAATAAGGGAGGCCTCGAAGTCGAGCTCGGTGCGGTTCGCGCCTTCTGTCCCATGTCGCAAATCGACACGAAGTTCGTCCAGGACGCGTCCATCTTTGTCGGCAAGTCGCTGTCGTTTCTCGTGACCGAGGTGCGCGGGAAAAATGTGCTCGTCTCGCGTCGCTCTCTTCTCGAACGAGAGGCCCGCGACAGCGTCGCGCAGTTGATGAAAAACCTCGTGGCGGGCGCCATCGTGCGCGGCACCGTCACGGGTATCCGCGAGTTCGGCGCCTTCGTGGACTTGGGCGGTATCGAGGGGCTGATCCCTCTGTCCGAAGTGGCCTACGACCGCAGTGCGTCCATCGCCGACGCCGTGGCGGTTGGCGACGTTGTCGACGTGCTCGTACGCGAGGTCAAAGAGGTGGCTGGACGGCGTCCCCACGAAGTCACCACGAAGATCACCCTGTCGCTCAAGGCGCTGGCCCAGGACCCGTGGGAAAACCTCGACCTGGTCGAGGGACGCGTCGCGGTGGGGACGGTCACGCGTTTGGTCGACTTCGGGGTCTTCGTGCGGCTCTCGGCAGGAGTCGAGGGGCTCATTCACCGCTCCGAGCTTGGGCGCGATCTGGCCGTGGTCAAACTGGGCGAGACGCTGTCTGTGGTGGTGAGAAATCTCGATCGGACGACCAAAAAGATCTCGTTGGTTCCTGCTCCCGAGGGGCTTGCGGTGGGGGCCGAGCCTCCGGAGGTCAAGCTAGGTGTCGGTGCTGTGGTGACCGGTGTCATCGAACGCATCGAGACGTACGGGGTCTTCGTCCAGATCGACGGCACCCGCGGGCGTGCGGGGCGAGGCCTGGTGCCCAACGTGGAGCTCGGGGTCGTGCGTGGGACCGACATCCGCAAGGCGTTCCCCGAGGGGACCAAGGTGACCGCAAAGATCATCGACACGGCGGAGGGGAAGCTTCGGATGTCGATCCGAGCGCTCCGTGCGGACCAAGAGCGGGCCGACTTCGACGGCTACCGGGACAAGACCGCAGGGCGACTTGGGACCCTTGGCGATCTTATGAAACAGAAGCAAAAGCGGTAGGTTCCATGTCTCTTCCGCTTCCGCTTCCTATCATCCCCACGCCAAGCGAGTTGCGAGCTGTCTGCGATCGAGCTCGTTTGGCGGGAGGTTCCGTGGGGCTGGTTCCGACGATGGGAGCACTTCACGAGGGGCATCTTGCGCTCGTACGGGAGGCGCGTCGGTTGGCGTCGTTTGTGGTGGTTTCGATCTTCGTGAACCCGACGCAATTTGGTCCCAACGATGACTTTGCGCGCTACCCACGCGATCTGGATGGCGACGTAAGCAAGCTGGAAGCTGCGGGGGCGTCCGCGGTGTTTGCTCCCAGTGCGGGGGCCATGTACGGGCCCGGGGAGGAGACGCGAGTTCGGGTGGGGGCGACGGCGGCGCCACTCTGCGGCCTATTTCGTCCAGGCCACTTCGAGGGGGTGGCCACGGTGGTAGCGAAGCTATTTGCCCTTGTGGGTCCCTGCGTGGCGGTGTTTGGTCGAAAGGACTACCAGCAGCTTGCGGTGATCCGGCGGATGGCCGAGGACCTGTTTTTCCCAGTCGTTGTTGTTGGGCATCCCATTGTGCGGGAGGCCGACGGGGTGGCGATGAGTTCACGCAATGCGTACTTGTCGCCAGAGGAGCGAGGGAGAGCGAGGGTGCTTGTAGAGGCGCTGCGAGCGGCGGGGAGGGCATTCGAGGGGGGAGAGCGAAACCCGGCGGTGCTTCAGGCGATCTTACGGCGCGTGTTGGGGGGCGAGGTGATCGAGTACGCGGAGGTGCTGCGTCCGGACCTTGGTCCATTTGAGGGGGCGATTGGGGATCGCGCTCTTTTGGTGCTTGCGTGTCGTGTGGGCAAGGCGCGATTGCTTGACAACCTGGTGGTGGGCGAGGAAGCGGTTCCATAGGGCGTGCTGCGGCCGTTTAAACTCCGCAATACCCTCCTACCTACCCCATACGCGTTAACCAAACCGCGGCGCCCGTGACCCAGGGTTACCCACCCT
>CAITRH010000447.1 GCA_903894755.1 uncultured delta proteobacterium | reverse complement strand
GGTCCACAAGATCGGGTTCGTCGAGGAGCTCTCTCGCGCCGTCGGGCAACCGAAAATCACCGCCGAGAATTACGTCGTCACCCCAGGCATCGTCGCCGCCTTCGAGCGCGCCCTCGGGCTCGTTCACTCCGCCCTGCGCGATGGACGAAGCCGCGCCGCCTTCCTCCAGGGGAGCTTCGGCAGTGGAAAATCGCACTTCATGGCCCTCGTCTCCCTGCTCCTCGACGGCGACGAGCACGCCTGGCGCATCCCCGAGCTCCACTTCCTGCGCGAAAAGTTCCCTTTCGCCGGTCAGACCAAGATCCTCCAGCTCCGCTTCCACCTCATCGGCCATACCGGAAACCTAGAAAGCGCTATCTTCACGCGGTACCTGGAGACAGTCCGACGGCTCCACCCCAAGGCCGATCTCCCCGGTGTCTTCGCCGACGAGAAGCTCTTCTCCGACGCCCAGCGGATGCTCGACGAGCTCGGCGACGACAAGTTCTTCGCCCCCATGAACGCCGGAAAAACCGCCGACGACGCCTGGGGAACCATCGGCTCGGTGGACCTCTGGAGCCGCGAACGCTTCGACCACGCCACTTCGTCCTCCGACCCCAGGATCCGCGAGGAGCTCTTCAACGCTTTGGTCAAGACCCGCTTCGGCGCCTTCGCCGACGAAAGCCGCCAGTTCGTCGACCTCGACGATGGCCTCGCCATCCTGGGCCGTCACGCGAATAAACTCGGGTATGCCGCTGTCCTGCTCTTTCTCGACGAGCTCATTCTGTGGCTCGCCTCCCGCGCCTCGAACCTCGGCTGGTTCCACAACGAGGTGCAGAAGCTCGTAAAGCTCGTGGAAGCCCAGGAATCGCACCGGGACGTCCCCTTCGTCAGCTTCGTCGCCCGGCAGCGCGACCTCGCCGAGATGGTCGGTCGAGACCACGAAGGCCTCCAGAATGCCCTCGTGCGCGACTCGCTCAAGTGGTCCGAAGGGCGCTTCGACACCATCCGCCTCGAAGACCGTAACCTCCCCGCCATCGCCGAAAAGCGTATCCTGCGCTGCAAAGACGACGACGCCAAGAAGACCCTCGACGAGGCATTCCGCGCCATGCGGGTCAAACTGGGCGAAAGCGCTTGGCAGCTGCTCTTGGGAGACCTGGACGAAAAGGAATTCCGCCGCCTCTATCCATTCAACCCGGTGCTCATGGACGCCCTGGTGGCTCTCTCCAATTCGCTGCAGCGGGAGCGAACTGCGATCCGCCTGTTGACCGAGCTGCTGGTGGAGCACGTGGAAGACCTGCAGGTTGGCGACATCGTGGGGGTCGGTGACCTGTTCGATGTCATCGCGGGCGGCGACGACTCCACGGATGGCATCATGCGCGCCCGGTTCGACTCGGCCAAGCAGCTGTATGCGTACCAGTTCCTACCGGTCATCCAGCAGACCTATGGGACCAACACACCGGACAAATGCCAGCGGCTGCGTCCAAACCACGCGGCCCGCATTGGATGTTCCAATTGCACGCAGCGCGCTTGCCGGACCGACAACCGGCTGGTGAAGACCCTGCTCATTGCAGCGCTGGTGCCCGAGCGCCCGGCGTTGAAAGACCTGACAGCGAGCAAGCTGGTGCAGCTCAATCACGGGTCGCTTCGGGCGCCGATCCCAGGTACCGAGGTGAACATCGCGGTGCAGAAGCTCCGCAACTGGGCGAGCTCCGGGACCCTCGCGCTGCTCCACATCGGGATGCAGAGCGATCCGACCGTGCGGTTGCAGTTGGAAGGGGTCGATCCGGGTCCAATTCTGGCGCAGGCGCGTCAGTTCGACACATCAGGAGCGCGCCAGAAGGTGCTGCGCGAGCTGCTCTTTGCGGCGCTGGGCATCGACAGCATCCCGGACTCGGGTACGGACCATGTCATCAAGGGATGGCGCGGCACCGATCGGCTCGGGCACGTGCGTTTTGGCAACGTGCGCCGGATGAACGCCGAGCAGCTGCTTTGTCCCGAGGGGCACAACTGGCGTCTCATTGTCGACTACCCGTTCGACGACGAGGGGTTTGGTCCAAGTCACGACGAGGCGGCGCTAGAAAGCTTTCTGCAGGCCTACGGGCTCGGGACATGGACTCTCGTGTGGCTTCCGACCTTCTTTTCCAAGGAGATGCAACGTGTCCTTGGCGACCTGGTGATCTTGGAGCACATTCTGAGCGAGACATCGGTCACGCGGCAGTATGTGTCGCATTTGTCGGTGGAGAACCAGTCGCGGGCCATCATCGACCTAGGCAATTTGCGGACGCAGAAGCAAGCGCGGCTCCGGCAAGTGCTGGAACAGGCGTACGGCTTGGCGAAACCGCAGGAGGGGGATCTCGATCTGTCGAATGCAGTGGAACGGCATCTTCACGTGCTGAAGCCGGGGGCGACCATTCAGCCGCAGTTGGCAGCGACGCTGAGCGATGCGGTGGACCGTTATGCAGAGGAGATCTTGACCGCGCGCTACCGGCTGCATCCGAAGTTTCCGAAGAAGCTGTCGAAGAACGTCGTCGAAGAGCTGGTGAGCCGCTTCGGGGAAATCGTCGATGCCGACGACAGGTGCATCCCGGTAGACCGAGAGCGTGCGGAGCAGTTGCGAGGTTTCTTGATGGAGCTCGGGCTGGTTCGGGTCACGGAGGGCAAGGCGTTCTTACGGGACGACGATTTGCTGCAGCGGCTGGAGCACACGCGTCAGAAGAAGGGGTTGGATCGTCCCGAGGTGGGCGAGGTGCGTTCGTGGATCGACGACACCGGAGCGCGGGGGTTGCAGCGTGACGCCCTCGATCTGGTGGTTCGGTGTTACGCCCGCTGGTCGGCGCGAACGCTAGTGAACGGCGATCGGCCTTACGAAGGCAAGCAGGAGATCCCGAGCCATGTGGTCCTGGAGAAGCCCGATCTTCCGCCGCAAACGGCGTGGAACACCGCATTGCAACGCGCGGCGGACTTCGGCATCGCCCTCCCGGGGCGGGCGCTGCACGGCGACAACGCCAAGCTTCTCGAGGCCAAGGTGCGCGACTACTTCAAGGGGAAACAGAGCGCTGCAACCAAGCTTCCGGGGCAACTCGAGCACCGGTCGAGTAAACTCGGCTTGACGGACCCAACGGACCGGAGCGTCACGGCCCGGTGCGCGGACCAACTCTGCGCCAACTTGGATGGGAAGAAAGGGAAACTGTTACTGGAGACGCTAGCGGCGTTCGAGCCGAAGACCAGCGGACGCGCCGTGGCGACGTCCATGGCGGGGGCTGAGGAGGCGGTGCAGTCGCTTGCCGACGATCTCGTTTGGGGTCCCATCGAGCAGTTGCAGAACGGCGAAGGGGGCGCAGGAGGCGCCGAGCTGCTCGAGCGGCTCAAACAAGCGATGCGCCAGGACGAACTGCAGGTCAAGCTGGGTCCCCGCATACGCGAGCTAGCCAAAGAAGCGCTGAAGCTACTGCAGCGCAACGTTGTCACGCCGCGTGAGGTGCAACCTGGAACGGAGACGCACAAGGTCAGCGTGTCGGCGCAGGGGCATTCGAAGGTCGAGGCGGAGATCGCAAAGCTGCGGGAGGACTTGGAGAAGGCCCTTGCGGCTGCCGGTGACGACGTCGAAGTGCACGGATCTGTGGAACTGACCTGGAGAACCCCGTCGTGACGGATCTTCCTTGGCTCGAGGCACGCGATCTGGAAGAGGAGCTCAAGAAGTTGCTGGAGGCGAAGCGAGAGCGGTACGTTTTTGCCGTCTACGGCACCGGTGACGAGCAGACCCTTCGTATCGACGGACACGCTGACATGACAGTCCTTCCGGTGCGCAGCGAGCTGGAGCTGCGTTCGAGGCTTCCGCCGCTGGACCGAGAGGAGCCGCGTATGGTTTTTCTGGTCCCGTGGGCGGGGCTGGTGCCACTGGACCTGGTAGGACGTTTCGCCCGGGACGGTCGAGTGCTCCGGATCGGACGGGAAGCGCGGTTGAAGCGCCTCTTCGGGGTCGGGGAGGTCGACGTGGAGGCGCAGAAGAGTCCGCTTGCCGAGTGGCTGCTGCGTCCGTCGAGCACAACGCGTTACACGGTGAGGGAAGGGCGGCTGACCCACGACCTTCTGTGGTCCACTTGGCTTCGCGAGGAGCTCGGGATGGACACAGTGGGTGGACTCGCCTTCGACTCGCTCCTTGGGTGGGCAGCGTTGGATGGTCGTTCCAAGGTGTTTACCGACGGTGCGGGGGCGGTCCCCGAGCTACGGCAAGCACTCCTGGATCTACTCGAGAAATCCTTGGGACAGGCTGGACCACTCGCATGGCGCGCTTGGGAACGAGGGCGCGGCAGGATGTTGCTCGAATACGCTGTGCTTTTGGAAGCGCTTGCCGAGTCCAAGGACGCCGGGGTTCGTATGTGGGTCAAGCAGCGGCTGCGCATGGACTTCGGAGTCACCGACGAGGGGACGGAGCTTCCCAGGGATCTGGGAACCTCTGCGGGGGCGGCGCTCCGATGCTTCGGACGTCGCACGGACGGAGCCGCGGTACGCGCCCTAGTGCGGGCGGCGGAAGAGCGTGTCGATGACAAGGACGTCCGAGCGGCGCTGGAGGGGAGCACGCGACTTCCGGCGTCCTTCGAGGCGCGGCTCGGTGCGTTCGGGCAGTTTTTGGCCAGCGCATCCCCTTCGGCAGAGAACGTAGCGCGCGCCAGGGAGCTCCTGCAGCGGGTGGAGGGCCACGCGCTTGCGGGGGAAGGGGACGGTCCTCGGCAAGTGGAGCGCGCATTGATGGCGCTGCGTCTGCTGGCTTGGCTGGCAACACATGTCGAGGCGCGGGCCGGTTCGACACCGTACGACGCCGTGGAGACGCTGGGCCAGTGGTACGCGGAGGAAGGGGGTTATGTGGACTGGGCGCGCCGATCTGCGCGTGGCACGGCGACGAACGCCTTTGGGACGGGAGTGTTGGCTGTAGTACAGGCGGGCGATCGGGTCCGACGGGAGCTCGATAGGACGTTCGCACGTGCCCTACTGGCGTGGACCGAGGCAGGGCAACCTGCTCACCAGGTCGTTCCGATCGACAAGGCACTGGAACGTATAGGGGCTCGGTTCCTCGAGGAAGACAGCGAGCGGCGCCTTCTGGTGCTGCTGCTCGACGGGATGGCATGGGCGCAGGCGGTGGAGCTGCTCGATTCGCTCTCCCAGCACGGATTTGGCCCGCTGGCATGGCACACAACCAAGAAGGGGCGCATTGGGAACGGGATGTACCCGGTGGTGCTCGCAGCGGTCCCGTCGGTAACGGAGATCAGTCGGACTGCGTTCTTCGCGAGCGCGCCCGTCCCGTCCGGAAGCGAGCAAGACACGCAGAAGGATCGGGAACGCTTTCGCGAAAACAAGGTGCTTGGCAAGGTCGTGGTTTCGAGCAACCCGATGGATGTGCCGACCTTGCTTCTGCGCAGCGAGAGCCAGACGAAGAGCGGTGCGGCTTCCGAAGAGGCTCTGCGACTGGTGGCGGACCCGGAACGGCGTGTGGTGGGCATTGTCGTGAATGCCATCGATGACGCACTTCGAGGGAACCCGTCGACGCGCCATCCATGGGGCGTTGACAACATTGCGTCGCTGGCCGATCTGCTCCACAAGGCGCGCGAGTGTGGCAGGGCGGTGCTTCTGGCGAGCGACCACGGGCACGTGCCCTCGGACTTATTGGAGTTCAAAGGGACGCACACTGGAGGAGGAGCGCGCTGGAGGCCATTGGGCACGGGGTCGGAAGTCGTACAGGAGTTCGAGGTAGCCTTTCCTGCAGGACGCGCCTGGGCACCGAGGGGAGCGTGGGGGGTTGCGCTCTTGGCCGACGACGCGAGCAGGTGGGGCAGTTCGACGAACGCTGGCGAGCATGGGGGAGCGACGTTGGCCGAAGTCGTGGCCCCCTGCGTGCTCCTGGGTGCGGACGACTTGCAAGGGGACGACGACGCGCTTCGGGTGCGCGCTCCTCATGTTCCGGGCTGGTGGGACCTGACTGTTGCGCCGCCCATCGTCCCGCACATTCCGGTGCCGCCCAAGGTTGCGACGCAATTGGCGCTCCCAGTGGTGTCATCCGCGCCCGCTTCGGTCGAATCGGTCGGAAAAAGACCTGCCACGCCTCCGGCATCCGCTTTCGCCAAGTGCAAAGTCCTCCAGGCACGGACGTCCGATCCTGGCATCAGGAAGGATGTGATCAAGGCGGTGGACTTCTTGCTGTTGCGGCACGGGGTTGCGACCACAGCGGCATTCGCTGCCGAATTTGATGTGGTCCCGCGACGCGTCGGAGGGCAGGTGGCGACGCTGCAGGAGGTGCTCAACGTAGACGGTTACGAGGTGCTCCGCTACGATGCAGTCGACCAGCAGGTGCATCTGGACATTGGCAAACTTCGGCTCCTCTTCGAGGTGCCCGCGTGACCGGCCCAAGCTTGCTCAAACGACGGGAGATCATCGACGCATTGCGCATGGGGACGGTGCCTCGTTGCGGCCTCGAATTGTTCGCGGTGGGGCTGGAACGGTTCGAAAAGGCCATCGACGAAGAGCTGGAGAGCGTTGCGGCGGGCAAAGGACGCTTCAAAGCCGTTCGCGGCGAATACGGGACGGGGAAGACCTTCTTTGCGCGTTGGCTGGAGCACCGTGCGCAGGAGAAGGGTTTCGCGACCACACTCGTGCAGATTTCCGAGTCGGACACGCCTCTTTACCGCATGGAGACAGTGTACCGCCGGGCCATCGAGGCCTTGCAGACCAAGGAATGGTCCGACGCGGCGTTTCGATCGCTGGTCGACCGGTGGTTTTTCCAGCTCGAAGAAGAAGTCTTGGCGCAGGGGCGGGTGGACCCGAAGGACGATGTCGCCATCGAGCGGGGCGTTGGCACGTTGTTGGAGCAGCGGCTGCGCGTCGTGAGCGGAACGCAGCCTCAATTCGCTGCGGCGCTTCGAGCCTGTCATGCCGCGCGTGTTCGAGGGGACCACGCGCAGGCCGAGGGGCTGGTCGCCTGGCTCATGGGGCAGCCCAACGTGGGAGCGGGGGTGCTCCGCCCTGCGAACCTGAAAGGGGACTTGGACCACGACAGTGCCGCAGGGTTTCTCCGCGGGTTGCTCGAGGTCTTGAAGCAAACGGGACGGCGAGGGCTGGTGCTGGTGCTGGACGAGGTGGAGACCATTCAGCGGGTTCGCGCGGATAGCCGAGAAAAGAGTCTGAACGCGCTCCGTCAGCTCATCGACGATCTTGCAGCGGAGCGCTATCCAGGCTTGTACGTTCTCGTCACGGGTACGCCGCTCTTTTTCGACGGTCCTCAGGGGATCAAGCGACTTCCGCCGCTGGCGCAGCGGCTCCACACGGAGTTTGCGTCCGATCCGAGGTTCGACAGCGCGCGAGCAACGCAAATTCGGCTCCAGCCATTCGATCTCGACAAGCTAGTGACCGTGGGGCACCACGTTTGCGACCTGTATCCATCCGATGCCGCGGAGCGACTGGCAGCAAAGGTGGATGACCGCATTCTGCGAGCGCTCGCGTCCGCGGTTGCTGGGGCTCTCGGTGGGAAAGTGGGCATTGCGCCGAGGGTTTACCTGCGTCGGCTGGTAGCGCTTCTAGACCAGGTGGACGAGCACCCGGACTTCGAACCGACGACCCACGCCGCGCTGACCATTGGTGTTCATGAGATGAACGACGAGGAGCGCGCAGCGGCCGGTGTGTCCCGTTCCGTCGACGACATCGAGCTCGATCTGGGCGCAGGACGCGGGACCGAATGAGTGCCTTCGACCGGCTGACGGCGGCACTGCAGTACCAGGTGGTGCACACAATCGGCTTTCGGGCGTTGCGTCCGGTACAGGAGCGGGCAATTGACGTTATCCTGGATGGGGACAACTGCGTGATTTTGGCGCCTACGGCAGGGGGAAAGACGGAAGCCGCGTTTTTTCCGCTCTTGTCGGCCATGGACGATGCGAACTGGCGGCCGGTGTCGGTGCTTTACCTATCGCCCATACGGGCGCTGCTCAACGATCAGGAGCCTCGTATCGCCCGATATGCCGATACGCTGGGACGGCGCGTCTTCAAGTGGCATGGAGATGTTTCCCAGAGTGCGCGAAAGCGTTTTTTGGGGGATCCTGCGGACATATTGCTGACCACGCCCGAGTCACTGGAGGCGATGCTGATCAGTCCTCGTGTCCCGGCGCGGGCTCTTTTCGATGGTCTGCGGGCGGTCATCGTGGACGAGATCCATGCTTTTGCCGCCGACGATCGCGGTGCGCACCTTTCGGCGCTGCTCGAGCGGCTTACGCGCTTTTGTGCAAGGGACGTGCAGCGCATTGGTCTGTCGGCCACGGTGGGCAATCCGGAGGAGATTCTACGCTGGGTTCGAGGGAGCTCGGAGCGGCAGGGCGTGGTGGTGGATCCGGGCGGGGGCAAGAGAGCTCCCGAGCTGTCGCTCGACTATGTGGGGTCTTTGGAGAACGCGTCCATCGTGATGAGCGCGCTTCATCCGGGCAAGAAGCGGCTGGTGTTCGTCGATTCGCGCCGAAAGGCCGAGGAAATAGGGAAGCTTCTTCGGCAACGCGGGGTTGACGCGTTCGTGTCGCACGGTTCGCTCGGGCTGACGGAGCGGCGGGACGCCGAACGGGCGTTTCGCGAGGGTCAAGACTGCGTGATCGTAGCTACGAGCGCGTTGGAGCTGGGCATCGACGTGGGAGATCTCGATCATGTCCTCCAGGTGGACAGTCCCGCGACGGTGGCGAGTTTCCTTCAGCGGATGGGGAGGACAGGGCGGCGGGAAGGGGCGACACCGAACTGTACGTTCTTGGCGACATCCGACGCTGCGGTGCTTCAGGCTGCAGCGATCGTGCGCCTGTTTCAGGATGGCTGGGTGGAGTCCGTTCGCCCGTTGCATCGAGCGCACCACATCCTGGCGCATCAGATCCTGGGCATGGCGGTGGAGAAGAGCGGCGTGGTGAGGGGGGACATTGCCGGTTGGCTTCACGGGACATCGGCGTTCTCAGAGATTCGCGACGACGAGCGCGAGGCTTTGGTCGACACCATGCTTGCAGCGGGGATTCTTGCGGACCAGGGGGGAAAACTGTGGCTTGGACCGGCAGGGGAGCGGAGCTACGGCTACGCGCAGTTTCGTGCGCTGTACGCGGTCTTCGACGTGCCCAAGATGATCACGGTGCGGGCCGACATGCGCGAAATCGGCCAAGTGGACGCGTTGTTCCTACAAGTCCTTGTTTCCAAGGGGAACGACCCGAGCTTCACCCTCGGCGGGCAGTCGTGGCAAGTGGTCCACGTCGACTGGGCGCGAGGGATCTGCGTGGTGCGTCCGGCGGTGGACGGGCGTGCTGCGAAGTGGTCTGGGGAGCCGCGTTTCTTGAGCTATGAGGTGTGCCAGGGGATGAAACAAATCCTACTGGAGGATCGGGTGGACCCGATTTGGTCGCAGCGCGCGAGAAACGTACTGGAGACGATGCGTGCGGAGCACGGGTTCTTGCGCGAAGGGCGGGAGCTGTTGGACGGCGACGAGACCATCGAATGGTGGACTTTTGCGGGTGGTGCGGCCAACACGCTGCTGGGAAGGATGTTCGAGCGCGAGCTGGGAGGCGGGGTTTTTGCGAGGAACACTCGGCTGACGCTGAAGGATGCGGCGGGAGAAAGCATGGCGGCGGTACGCGGGTGCATCCGTCTTTGGTGCGAACACGGCCTTCCGACGCTGGAGGACGCACTGGAGTTGGCGCCGGCGGCAGCGGGAACGGAGTTGTCGAAGTTCGAGCAGTGTTTGCCGGAAGCGCAGAAGACGGAGCTGCAGCGAACACGGCTTTTCGACGTCGATGGGGCGCGACGTGTCGTTGACGCCCATAGCGCGAGGCTCGGGGACGATGTGCCCGTGAGACACAAGTCCCCGACGGAAAGGAGACCTTGGATGAAGATTCTCTCGGTAAAGCAGCCGTGGGCGAGTCTGATATGCGCCGGAATCAAGGACATCGAGAATCGAAGCCGTTTTACGCCACATCGTGGACGCATTGCCATTCAGGCGGGGCTGGACGACAGCCTGCTTCGCCAATTGGCGGCGGACATGGGGCAGCCTCTTGATGACTCAGTGTTTCCGCGTGGCGTGGTCCTCGGCACTGTGGAGCTAGTGGACGTGGCGCTGTTGGAGTCGCAGCTCGAGACGAATCTCTGGGCGTCCGGACCGTATTGCTGGAAGCTCACAGGTGCTCATTTTTTCCAGACACCGATTCCGGCGAAAGGTCAGCTGGGCCTCGTCGTCATGCAGGAGGCCCTCGTGGACGCCGTGCTCGAAGCGGAAAAGAAGCTTCGACAGCCCAATCTCGCCGTGCTTCAGGAGGTCGCGAATGCCGCGTTGAACATGGATTGACGGCATGCGCTTGTTCGATGAGGCATCGTAATCAATGGCCCGCTAAGTTCCGGGGGGGCCGACCGCGCCACCCACGACCCAGGGTTACCCACCCTGGGCTGATTTGACTCGCCCCTTCGGGGCTGCCAATCAAACCACGGGCTTCTCGATACGTAAGGGGACCTGCTGGAACGGACCCTACGCGTTGATTGGGGGCG
>CAITRH010000446.1 GCA_903894755.1 uncultured delta proteobacterium | reverse complement strand
GCAAACGCGGTTGGTTGCGATGCAAACGCGGTTGGTTGCGATGCAAACGCGGTTGGTTGCGATGCAAACGCGGTTGGTTGCGATGCAAACGCGGTTGGTTGCGATGCAAACGCGGTTGGAGGCGATGCAAACGCGGTTGGTTGCGATGCAAACGCGGTTGGTTGCGATGCAAACGCGGTTGGTTGCGATGCAAACGCGGTTGGTGGCGATGCAAACGCGGTTGGAGGCGATGCAAACGCGGTTGGAGGCGATGCAAACGCGGTTGGAGCGGCATCGAAACGGGTCGCGCCCATTCCTCGACCGCTACCAGCGACGATATCGCACGGTATGGCAAGAGGCCCCTGCAGAAACCAGTTGCGGCCGCAAAACCACTCGAAAGTCAACCGGGAAATACGCCGCCACCCGACACACGACCGCGACCAACTCGGAACCTTCTGAAAGGCCACGTCAAACGGCCCCCCGTGTGCGGCTTGGGTCCATGGCCTTCCGGTTCCCGCTTGCCCCGGAGCCTTGAACGGGGCCACTATCTTGGTTGCGCCGTGAGGACGGAGGACCGTATAAGACTTGGTAAATGACGTCGGCAAAATGGGGTTCCGGCCCTGTTTGCACGTCCTGGCCCTCCGTCAAGTGGAACCCAACGGGATTGTGGAGAAAGCAATGCGAGCGAAGCACAAAGTCCTCTCGTGGTTTCTGATGATAAGTGCAGCCGCCGCTCTGTGCGCCTGCAAGTCGCGTCCTCCGAGCCCTGCGGCGCCGATCGCGGTCAAGGTGACCTCCATGGTGCGTGCAGAGGCTCCACGGTCGCTAAGATACTCGGCGCAGCTCGAGCCGGCGACGCGGGTCGACTTGGCGTTCCGGGTGAGTGGCTACGTCGAGGTCATCACTGCGACCAAAGGCGTGGACGACAAAGATCGTATCCTGCAGTCCGGCGACCACGTGCGCTCCGGCCAGGAGCTGGCTCGCGTGCGTCGGGGCGATTACGCACAGAAAGTCAGCGAAGCCAGGGCGTCCCTTGCTCAGGCCCGCGCTACGGTCAGTCAGAGCAAGCTAGACTACGACCGTGCCAGCACGCTCGTGAAATCGGGCAGCATCGCGCAAGCCGAGCTCGATGGCGCGAAAACCAAGCTCGACTCCGCCAAGGCGTCGGCCGATGGCGCCGAGGCCCGTGTCGCTGAGGCCCAGACGTCCCTGTCCGACACCAGCCTCCGATCGCCGCTGGATGGCGTGGTGGTTAAACGGTTTATCGAGGTTGGCGCGCTTGCGGCTCCCGGTACGGTGGCGTTCACCGTGGCGGACACCGAGAATGTCAAGGCCATCTTTGGGGTGCCCGACACGGCGCTCGCGCGCATTCGCTTGGGAAGCGTTCAGGCCATCACGACGGAGGCCTACCGTGACAGCGTGTTCGAGGGACGGATTACGCGCGTCTCACCGGTCGCCGATCCCAAGAGCCGCTCCTTCGAGGTCGAGATCACAGTGCCCAACACCGATCAGCGCTTGAAGGCCGGCATGGTCGCAGCGCTGGGATTCGAGGTGACGCCCGACCGGGTACGCGTGGCGCCTCTCGCACCGCTGTCGGCCATCGTGAGGTCGGGGTCGCAGCGCGACAAGTTCGGAGTCTTCGTCGTGGTCGAGGAAAACGGCAAGTTCGTGGCGCGTCTGCGTGACGTGGAGTTGGGCGAGTTCACGGGCAACGCAGTGCCTGTCGAGAGCGGAGTGCAAGACAGTGATCGGGTGGTCGTGATGGGAGCCGGGCTGCTGAGTGATGGCGATTTCGTTCAGGTGGTCGACTAATGGCAAGCCATCATCAACGCTCGGAGGCGGAGCACGATCGCGAGCTTGTGCGAACGACGCACAACACCGCCCGCTATTTCGTCCAGACCAGATCGGTTGCGTGGGTGCTGCTCGTCTTCACCCTGTGTTGGGGGGTCTACGGCTACCTGCGCATGCCCAAGGCCAAGGACCCCATCATCGACGTGCGCGTCGCGGTCGCGACCTGCACCTGGCCCGGGGCGTCTGCCGAGCGCGTCGAACAGTTGGTGACGCGCAAGATCGAACAGAAGATGTCCGAGAGTTCGAAGGTGGAGAAGATCGAATCCATCAGTCGGACCAGCCTATCGGTCGTCTACATCACCTTGAAAGACAACGTCGTCGACCGCGCCAAGGAGTTCGACGACATCAAGGGGCGCCTTGACAGCATCACCGACCTTCCTCAAGGCGCCGGTCCCGTCCAGTTCCAGAAAGACTTCGGCGACACGGCGACCCTCATGCTCACCATCGCGAGCCCGAAGGTGAACGACGTCGAGCTCGAACTGCGGGCACGCGCCATAAGTCACGCCATCGACGCAGTACGAGCGGGCCCGTCTCTCAAGCCGGGACAGCCGGGCCTTCCGCGCGCCACCATCGTGACCAGCTTCCCCGCCGGGATCAACGTCGAGCCCATCAAGCGATTGGGACAGGAGGTCCAGGAGCATTACGGCTCGCTTCCGGGAATCAGCGACGCTCGCCGCATGCAGGGCCTTGGGTTCATGGGCCTCGACATCGCAACCGAGCTTCCCGACGATGCACTGTTGGTCCGCCTCAAGGGCTACCTGCAGGACCGACTGAGCACCACCGAGCTTTCTCCCGATTTGTGGCGACCGGTGGTCGTGCGCGCCACACAGGACACGCGCTCCGTTCTCTCGACCAGTCCCGGCGAACGCTACACTTACCGGGAGCTTGACCAGTTCACTGATTTGATGCAGCGGCATCTTCAACGCGTCCAGCGCGTCTCCAAGGTGACGCGGACCGGAGTGCTGCCCGAGCAGGTCTACCTCGACTACTCCCAGGAGAAGATTGCGTCTTATGGTCTGCAGGGAAGTGGCCTAGCCAACCTTTTCAGCGCGCGCAACATCACGGCCCCTGGGGGCATTCTGGAGATCGCCGGCAAGAACGTGGTGATTGCGCCGAGCGGCGACTTTGCAAGCGAGAAGGAGATCGGCGACGTTCTAGTCAGCACCAGCTCGAACGGGGCGCCTGTCTACCTGCGGGATATCGTCGAGATCAGCCGGGACTACCAGAGCCCGCCGCGCTTTCTCAATTATCTTTGGCTGCGCGACCAGGACGGCAAGTTCTCGCGCCACCGGGCGATCACGCTAGCTGTCAGCATGCGCAGCGGCGAGCAGATCGCGGACTTCGCCACCGAGGTCAATGCGGCTCTGCGCGAGGTCGCGAAGATCCTTCCCGAGGATCTGATCGTACGGCGCACCTCGGACCAGCCACTCCAGGTTGCAGAGAATGTCGGCCTGTTCATGCGCTCGCTGTACGAGGCCATTGTGCTCGTCGTATTTGTCGCGATCATCGGGTTCTGGGAGTGGCGGATGGCGCTGCTGCTGGCGCTGTCGATCCCGATCACGCTGGCGATGACCTTCGGGCTGATGGACGCGTTCGGCATCGACGTGCAACAGATCTCGATCGCCTCCCTGATCCTTGCATTAGGGCTGCTGGTCGATGATCCGGTGGTAGCCGGCGACGCGATCAAACACTCGCTGGCGGCGGGATGGAAATCGACGGTAGCCGCTTGGCTAGGGCCGACCAAGCTGGCGACGGCCATCCTGTTTGCGACGATCACCAACATCGCTGCGTATCTGCCGCTACTCACGCTGTCTGGCGATTCCGGCAAGTTCGTCTACAGTCTGCCTGTCGTACTGACGCTCAGTCTGGTGGCATCGCGTCTGGTGTCGATGACCTTCATTCCGTTGCTCGGGGCTGTGTTGCTACGTCCACCGAAGACAAGACCGCCGACCATCGAGGAACGCCGGTCGAAAGGGTTCTCGAAGCAGTACTGGCGCGTGGTGGGGTGGGCGATCGACCATCGTCTGATCGTATTCGGCGTCTCGGTTCTGATGCTGGTGGCAGGACTTGCGTCAGCGCGCCACATCAAGACGGCGTTTTTTCCAAAGGATCTGTCCTACCTGTCCTATGTGGACGTCTGGCTCCCCTCGGACTCGTCGCTGTCGGCGACACGGGAAAAGGCAACGGAAGCCAGCCGAGTCATCCAGGAGGTGTGCGAGGAGTTTGGGCGCACCCATCCAGACGAGCATGGCAAGCCGCGGCAGATGCTGGAGTCTCTCACGGAGTTCATTGGCGGCGGTGGGCCGCGGTTCTGGTTCTCGGTCTCTCCGGAACAACAGAGGCTCAACTACGCACAGATTGTGATCCAGGTAAGCGACAAGGAGGAGACGCGGTTTCTCATTCCGGAGTTGCAGCGCGCGTTGGATCAGAAGGTTCCAGGGACACGCATTGACACCCGCGAGCTCGAAAACGGCAAAGCCGTAGGGATGCCCGTAGCGGTTCGGGTTTCTGGCGAGGACATTTCGAAGCTTCGAGCCATCACCGATCAGATACGCGCGGTGCTGCGTCCGATTCCAGGGGCTGCACGGGTTCGCGACGATTGGGGAAGCGACACCCTTGCAGTCAACCTGGACATCGATCCGGACCGCGCCAATCTAGCTGGGGTGACCAATCTGGACGTTGCCCAGGCGTCGTCGGCCGCGGTCAGCGGCAAAGTGGTGAGTGTGATCCGCGAAGGGGATCGACAGATCCCCATTGTGGCCCGCATGCGAAGTGGGGAACGCGCTGCCGTAGGCGATCTGGCAAACCTGTATGTGTGGGCCAAAGGGGGGACCGCGAAGGTTCCACTTCGCGAGGTCTCACGGGTATCGTACAAGAGCCAGACCGAGGTTATCCGGCGCCGCAATCAGTTTCGTACCATTACCATCGGCTGCTTTCCGGCGGCGGGAGTGCTGGCCTCGGAAATCGCCGCAAAGCTGATTCCCGAGCTCGATCGCTTGAGAGCCAATCTGCCCCCTGGCTATGCCATCGAGCTTGGCGGCGAGGCGGAGGATCAGAAGACCAGCTTCATCAATCTGGGTGTTATCCTCGGCATCAGCATTTGCGCCATTTACATTGCGCTGGTGACGCAGTTCAAGAGCGCACTCAAGCCACTGATCGTGTTTGCCGCATTGCCTTACGGAGCTGTTGGCGCATTGGTATCGCTGGCCATCATGGGCTCGTCGTTCAGCTTCATGGCGTTCCTCGGCATCGTGAGCCTGATGGGGGTCATTGTCAGTCACATCATCGTACTCTTCGATTTCATCGAGGAGGAGCATCAACGCGGCAGGCCGCTGCGCGAAGCGCTTCTAGACGCAGGGATCCTTCGACTGCGTCCCGTGCTCATCACGGTCGGGGCGACGGTGCTCGGGCTCATTCCACTGGCCAAACACGGCGGGCCGTTGTGGCAGCCTTTGTGCTACGCGCAGATCGGCGGACTCACGGTGGCGACTTTCCTGACACTTTTGCTTGTGCCGGTGATCTACACCATCATGGTTCGGGATCTGAAGTTGGTCCGCTGGGAACGCCCGGCTGAGGGGGACGACCAGGGAAGCTCGGACGCCGAGGACTTGGGGACTCCCTAGTAGCTCACTCACTGACCGAATGAAGAGGATCGAACTCGGCTGCGACGAGTGGGATGGTCCAGAGGTGTTGCAGTGGCCCCGCCGGGAGGCGCGCCAGTTTGGCGAGCATGGTCCATCCCAGCTCTTTGAGCAAGCGCCGATTGTCAGGATCGGCAAACTTGCGCGGACGCAGATGATCGATCACGGAGGTCGAGAGGTTCGCGCTCGGTGAACAGCAATGTGGTGGGACCACCTAGGGATTTGAGCTCCCTGCTACACCGAACCTGCGTTGAGAACGGCAGGTGAAGACTGCTAGCGCTGGGGGGAGAACTGGGCGTCGCCGAAGGCGAGGAGCGGGTAGAAGACGATTGGAAGCAGGGCGAGGCCTATGCCGAAGCCGCCGCTTTTGTTGAAGTTCTTGGCGATGCTCATAGCGACCAGGATGAGGACGATGAAGTTCGCGATGGGGATAAACATCAGCACGATCCACCAGGCGGGCTTGCCGGCGATCTTGAGCATCACAAAAAAGTTGTAGATCGGCACGATCGCGGCCCACCCGGGCTCCCCGGCCTTGGTGAACACCTTCCACAGCGCTGCGATCATCAATACGGTGAGTACGACCTGTACGAGCAGCCCGCCCACACCGGCGCCGCCGCCGCCTAAGTCCGCCTCCGCCTCCACCAACGCCAGCAATGAACTCGCTATCATGTTTGACTCCTTCATTCGATGGTGACCCTGAGCACCCAACTCGGGTGCCCACGGGCGGAGGCTACCAGAAGGGCTTTGCGGGAAGCGACTTAAACCAAACCTACCTAGTCATCGTGGAGCGTCGCCGCTTCGGGGCAGTCGCCAAGCGAGCCAAGCTGCGATAGGTACGTTTGCGATGCATCGTCTTCGCTCCTGTGTAGTGCTGCTCATGCTGCTCGCGCTCCTCGCCCTCTCGAGCTGCGAAAAAGGATGCGGCGAGCGGCATCCTTATGTCCCCTACCGTATCGAACCCGGAGTCGATGCCGCCCAGGCGACCGCCTCCATCGCGCTTCCCGACTCCGGCCCCCCTGCAGACACCTCCGTGGCTGCCTTGGCACCTCCCAAAACAACGACCTGGCCCGTGGAGGGCTTGGTCCTTCGCGCTCCCGCAGGCCGCGTCTTCGTGTCAGCCCTCGTAGGCGACGTCAACGGGGACGGGATTCGAGATGCCTTTGCCTTCGTTCGAAACCCCGAGAGCGCCATGGAGCTCGCCGAGCTCGTTTTCTATCGAGGCAAAACCGATGGCGTCGGAGCCGCCGAAGTCGTCGACCTTCCAAAGGACCTCGCCCCTCGTGTGGACTGTATCCCCATGCAGCGCCTTGTCCGAGCCGGCGCCCGCGGCGTCTGGATCGAGGTGGGTTCCACCTGCAGCGCTCCCAGGGATGGCGCCTCGCGCTTCGTGGCGCTGCTTCGCGCAGGCTCCGCAGTCTCCTCCCGCTTTGCGGCAGCGGTCACCGATGACCCAAACGCACCGGTATTGTCCTTCGAGCCCGCGGCGGTGGACGTGGACCACGACGGCACGGACGACCTGGTGCTGCGGATTTCCCTTGAAGGGGGCGGGCCACCGTTCGAGCCAGCGCCGCGAGTGACTGCGGTCGCGCGTTGGATGGATCGTCCTTCTGGCTTGAGCGCCGACGCAGCGGCGATGGAGGGCTCTTTCGTGGCCATTGCGTCCACTGCGGCGTCCAGGTCGGTGCGAGTCAAGGAGGCCGGTACAGTACCGTTGTTGGTGGGGCAGCTTAGGGCGCTGTTTGGAGCGCTGTGTGGGGCGCATCCTCGGGTGGTTCCGAGGTCCGGGTCTGCGGCGCTGGCGTGCAATTCGAGCCGTGCGCTCGAGGACGGGGCCTTTGCGGAGGTACGGGCCTATGTCACTCTTGGCGATCCTCTTCGGGCCAGTGCGGCGCTCCATCGGATGGACAGTGGAGCCGTGAAGACTCGTCTCGACGATGCACGCGGTTGGATCCAGGGGATTGCACCGGTACGGTTAGCTCGTTCGATTCGACCCGTGGTCGCTGTCTTATCGATGGACTCGGGACGGGGTCCAGCGTGGGGACCGCTTGCGTTCGATGCTGAGGGGAGGCTTCTCGTACGGACTGCAGCAGGGGTAGCGCGGTTGGATCCAACCACCGGCGAGATAGGCGCGGCGCCGGTTGCCGTATGGCCTTTGGCGGTGCGTTCTACGGACGGCGCGTTGCGCTGGCTGGCAGCGACGGATCCGTGCGATAGCTCGCCGATCTGTGCGACCTTCGATCCTGCGGGCACGTGTGTACCGCTCCCCATCGCGCCTCTGCTTTCTGCGACGTGCAGTGGGAAAGGAGAGCCGATGAAGACAGTTCCTATCGCGTGGGGGGCGGCAGGACTGGACGCGTTGGTGGCAGGAGAGCCCGTGGTGATCCATCCAGAACGCGGGCGTGCGGTGCCACTGAGAGCGATGCCGGAGCAGCCGGTGACATTGGGCGCACCTCGTTCGCCCGATGGGCGGGTACTGGTGGTAGCAACGTCGCTGGGGCTTTTGGTGAAGACGGCGTCATCGAGCCAGCTATTGCGAGCTTCCGAGCTCGATGGGACCTATGAGTCCCAGCAGGGGTGTGTGGTGAGCAACGATGGGGCCCGAGCAGCGTGTGCGTGGGGCGGCAAGGGGTGGGTAGGGATCTGGGAGCTTCCAGCGCTTCCAAGGCCTT
>CAITRH010000445.1 GCA_903894755.1 uncultured delta proteobacterium | reverse complement strand
TGTGTTGATTGGCAGCCCCGAAGGGGCGAGTCAGAACAGCCCTGGGTCGCGAGAAACGGGGCATCGTTCAAAGCACCAGCGCGGCGCACCAAGCGAACGGTGAGATGGATTTGATGCCCTACGTCACTGATACCGCGTCGCCCCAAAGGCGAACACGCCACGAGACAGGTTGCGTGGGGCTAGGCAGTCCAATGGCGATCCGCCGTGAACGGAATGTTGCGGCGTCGACACGATGGGCCCAGCACTCCCCACATGTGACTAAGGCCATGTAAGCGTGATCCTGTCCCAGCAGCCCCTTTCTACCTTTGCTGGTGTTGATCGACGAGTCCATAGCGCCACGACGCCCTATGCGAAGACCACGATCCCGAACCTGACGCTGTTGACCCTCTATGGCTTTCGGGTCAAGGTCACCATCGGGACGACTACTGGCGCTTCGACTCATCCCGTCATGTTGCTCGTGCACTGACCTCGCCCCGACCACCCTTGGGCAGGACAGACCTCTTGACCCACTGGACGCTCGGCGCTCGATACCTTCTGCAGGCTGATAGCGTCGACCGGGCACGCGTCCACGCACGCCCGGCAGCGAATGCAGTCCGCTTGGTTGATCCAAATGAGCTGCGTGTCCTCACTGGAGCTCGCGCGCTGGAACCCCACGATGCGCTCTTGCTGATCGTACAGAAGCTGGCTCACCTTGACAATGCAGTCGGGCCTTGGCTTGGCGCGTACGCACCAGTCGCAGTAGATGCAGGCGCGCGGGTCGATCTCGAACTTGTAGTGACACAGGTAGCAGCGTTGCGTCTCCTCTTGCGCAGCCTCTGCATCGAATCCGCGCTCGACTTCGGCCCGAAGATCCCGCGCCTCCAGCGGCAACAGCGGCAGCTGGACTCGCGGCACAGTATCCATCTCGCGGATTCGCCCCGTATCCAATGCATCGGTCACCACGACACCGCGCTCCAGGCGCTTTGCCCCCATCAGAAAGCTATCCACCGCCCGTGCGCACTCCTTGGCGTGGCCGATGGCCTCGATGATGGAGCTCGCTCCAGTGGCGAAGTCACCCGCTACAAATACCTTCGATGACGCGGTCTGTGTGGACTTCCCACTTCGCAACCAGCCATCGGGACCAACTAAAGCGCGTCCCACTGCGCTCGTTTCGAGAAACGCCGCGTCGGGGAACTGCCCCGTTGCCAGTAACACTGAAGAGGCCCGTACCTCCATCTCCGAGCCCTCTATAGGAACCGGGCGCCGACGACCGCTTGAATCGGGCTCCCCAAGCGACGTACGAACAAAGCGCACGGCAGTCACGCGACCGGTGGCATCTCCGATGAAGGCGGTGGGGGCTACGAGGAATTCCATGGGAATCCCCTCGTGCTGTAGCTCCTCGAGCTCCCCAGGCGTGACCAGCATCTCCGAGACCGAACGACGGTAGAACACCTTCACAGGCCTGTCTTCGCTCGACCCTCCGCCACTGAGACCGCCAGCCACGAGCCGCGCGGCCATGCGCGCGCAGTCCATCGCCGTGAATCCGCCGCCGACGACGACCACGCGATCACCGAGATCGACCGGCGTTCCATTGTTCGCTTTTAGTAGAAAGTCGAGACCATGCGAGATGCCTCGGAGCTCCCAGCCTTGGAGTGCAAGCAGGTTGGGGCGCAGCGTTCCCGCGGCCAAAACAACAGCGTCGTGGTCCGCGAGGAGGTGCTCGAAGGAGACGTCAGTGCCGACGCTCACGTTGCAGCGAATCTCGACCCCTTGGCTCCGCACTTGGTTGATTTCAAGGTCGACGACGTCCCGCGGCAAGCGGATCTCGGGGATGCCTTGGACCAGCATTCCCCCAGGACGCGCATGCTTCTCGAACACGACGGGGGAGTGACCGCAGAGCGCGAGCTCCCGGGCGACGGCGAGTCCCGCAGGGCCCGCCCCCACGATGGCGATCCGCTTGCCGGTCGGCGGAAAGAGGGGCTCGAGCTGCTGCATGCCCTCTCCACCGTGGTCGTAAGACGCTCGCTTGCTCGAGCAAATGGCCACCGGCTCGCCGAGCCCCTCCCAGCCGTGTCGACAGGCGTTTTCGCAAGGGCGTGCGCATACGCGGCCGAGCACTCCAGGCAATACGTTGTCCCGCAGGTTGATCCGATAAGCATCGTCGTCTCGCCCCTGAAAGATCGCCCACAGATACTCCGGAATATCGGTCCCGGCGGGGCAAGCCCGTTGACACGGAATGTTCGCCTCCAGCCAGTGAAGGTCCTTCGGCGCGCTTGCGAACCCGGCGAGCACGGAAAGTGCGCTCGAGCGACTCGGGCTTGGGACCCCCTTGGGTCGAATGTCCCAAAGGCCTCCGAGACCAGCGCGAACGAGGCCCCAGCCACTGGCGTTGGCGCGGTTGAAGCTGCTCGGCGAGAGCGGCGTCGGGCTCGAGAGCGCCTCGAGCGCTCCCCGAATGTCGGCGTTGTCCGGCTCCTTGGTCGCCGCCAGAGCCGTCCATTTCCGCGCTTCTTCGAAGCGTCCCAGTGCCGCAAGCGCAAGTCCATACACGAACTGGGTGCCAGCATTGGACTGCTCGGAGACCAGCGACGAGAGGAGATCCGCGGACTCCGCAAAGTCCTCCTTGCGGAAGGCACATACGGCCCGAATGGCTGCTAGCTCGCGGTCGGTGGACCCTAGCGCGAGAGCGCGACCGGAGAAGAAGTGGGCGGAGTAGACGTCCCCCTTCGCGTCCCCCCGCGCGAAATACGCACGTGCGAGCAGTCGGCACCGATTGGCGTCGTTGGGAGCTTGCCCGCCTCGCAGCAGATCAATTGCCGCGTCAGGCTTGCCTTGTTCGAGCAGCGCTTCGGCCGCCAAGAGGTCGGGATGGCTCTCACCCACTGACATGGCGCGCCTCCTCGACGATTCCCCGCAACGACCCGGCGATGCGCAGATGTCTCACATTCAAGGGCTCCGGAAGGGGAGGCCCAACTCCAACCGCCGTAGCGATGGCCTCGGGTCCCACCCGTCCCACGAACGCTCCAAAGGCTTCGTCCTGCCCCCGTCGTGCCTCAAGGTAATGGCGGAGAATGGCTTGCACTGTCAAAACGACGCGTGAGGAAGGGACCTCGCACACCGGGCGTGCGAATCGGCCGGCGCCCTCCAGGGAGCCGCCGACGTGAACGGAAAACCCCTCCTCGCTCCCCACAGCCTGCTCGCGGCGCATTCCGCGCAGACCGATGTCTGCAATCCAATGTTGCGCGCACGAATTGGGACAGCCATTGAGGTGAATACGCAAGGGGCCAACAGCGGCCGACAGGGCTTTATCCGCCTCGAGGTCGGCGACGAGCTTGCGATGTGCGCTGGGGGTGTCGGAGACCGCTAGATTGCAAAGTGTAGTGCCCACGCATGCAACTACGTCGGGCGCGGTCTCGAGCCCTTCGGTCCTCCATCCGGCACTCTGGAGGGCGCGAAGGAGAGCCTCGAGCTGCGCGTCGGGGACAAACCGAAAGCTCAGGTTCTGTCGGGCCGTCAACTGGATGCTTCCATCGCCATGCGTGCGCGCCAGCGCCGCGAGCGATCGAGCCGTCGTGGCGTTGAGCTCGCCGCGGTAGACCCGTATGCGCACAGTGTTGAAGCCCACCTGTCGCTGGGGAACAACGCTTTGCCCTTCGAGGAAGCTCGGGCCTATTCCCACTTCGCCGCCCGTCGCAGGTTCAATCCGGTCGACACCAGGCACGCCGCGCGCGCGGAGCAGCTCGAGAACCTCGCGCCCGAAGCGCTCAGCCCCCTGTTCGGCCACCACGATCTTCAGTCGAGCGAGGGAGCGGTTGGTGCGGTTGCCGTGGCGTCGGTAGTGCTCGGTAACGGCTCGGGCCACCGAGACGACGAGATCAGCGGGCACCCAGGCGTAGACCAGTTGTCCAAAGTAGGGACGAGGGCCGAGCCCGCCCCCGGCGTACAGGCGAAAGCCGCGTTCCAAGGGAGCCTTGGCAGTCGCCCGTTCGAGCGGATGCCAGCCTTGGCAGTTGATTCGGGTTTGAGCGCACGCGCGGTCGCAGCCTGCAACGCTGATCTTGTGCTTTCTGGGAAGATTGCGCTGTTGGCTCTTCAGCTCGTCGTCATTGGCAAGTGCCAAGATCGTGTCGCGCACGTCGCCCACCTCGTGGGGGCAGACGCCCTGCAGCGGGCACGTGACGACGTTGCGGGTCACATCGCCGCAGGCGTTCGTCGAGTCGAGGCCAAGCGCATCGAGCGCCTTCAGCACGCGCGGGAGGTCTTCGAGGCGGAGCCAATGAAACTGGAGCGTCTGTCGTGTGGTGATGAAGAGATCGCCTTGCCCGAATTGCGCGGCGATGTCTGCGAGCCCCACGAGCTGCGCAGCCTCGAGGAGGCCACCGGGCAGCCGCACGCGGAGCATGAAGAAGCCGCGCTGCAACTGGTGGTAGATTCCTGTCCATTTGAACATGGAGATCTCGTTGGACGACAGCGACTCGAGCGGTCTGCTGGCAATGGCCTCGAAGTCGAAGTCGGGGCCGATCTCGACCTTGTCGCGCTCGACCTGGATCGGTTTGGGCTTGGCAATCATGCGCTTTCTCCGTCTGTACCAACGTTGGGCAACGCGCCCTAGATCTCGTAGTCCTGCAGTACGCGCTGCTCCACGAGCAGGCCGTGGATCCGGCGTGTCGCAGCGACAGGGTCCTCGGCACGCTCCATCGACAGGGCGAGCTCCGCTTCGTCGATGCGTTCGTCCCCAAGCCCGACGAGCAGAACTTCGCTCGGCGCCGCAATGCGACGGAGCTGTCGAGCCTCGGCGGTGTCGAGACTCTCTGTCGCGGCGATGAGAACGCATCCCGCGTCGGCAAAGAGCCGAGCGAGCTCCCCGAGACGTCGAAGGTGCTCGTCGCGACGGACATCGGGTTGGGCGAGCAGATCGGCCTCGAGGCCCGAGCGGAGCTGCTCAGGAGCGACAAAGTAGACAAATCTCCCCGAAGCGAAGAGCTCCCGTTCCAGCCGCGCTGCAATGTGCTCGATGGACGACCGGTCGGGACCCGTGAGCACAACGAGCTTGGGCTGCTGCCGAAGACGTGCCAGTCGCTCTCCGCGGCTCACCCGCGCACTCGGCGCAGCATTGGCCTCGCTCTCGGAATGGTCGAAAAGGGAACGCATCTCGCCTGGATTGGCAAGCAGGATTCCGCCACCTGCGATCTCGTAGTCATCGACGATCACAAATCGCCCTGTATCGAGCTGCGTGGCAGCAAGATCGTAGGCAATGGGCCGCACGGTTTCGAAGACGCAGTCGGCGACCTCGTGCCGTTCCACGTGGGAGCGCGTGGTGGTGCTCGAGAGCTCGGACGCGTCGACCACGCGCGAGACCTGACGCAAAAACGCGGTCGTTGCCGCCGTGGCGAGCTTCAGTTTGTAGCGCTTTCCCTGGACAAGCGGTTTGCGCCCCAGCCAAAAGACACTGGCGCGGAGGAAGCTTCCAACCTCCGGCGGCGCTTCCCCCTCGACACAGGCTATTTCCCCTGGCGTCACGTACACTTGCTGCTCAAGTGTCACGCCGGTCGCCTCGCCGAGCCCGATGCTCGTACGCGCGGGTTCGGCGAAGCCTTCCACGCTCTTGAGCCTTGTTCGCTTGCCGGAAGGATGAAAAACGAGGGTCTGGCCGACCTGCGCGCTTCCCGCCACGACAGTACCGGCCACGATGCGCCGCGCGTCTCCGGATTCGGTGAACTTGTAGACGGCCTGGACGGGCATTCGGAACGGCTGGTGCTCCGCAGGACGCTGCTTTTCGAAGCGATCGATGGTCTGAAGGACCGTGAGGCCAGGATACCAGCGAAGGTGCTCGGACGCGCTTGCAAGGTTGTCACCCCCAAGGGCGCTGATGGGAACGAACGCCTCCGGGCGGACAGCGATCTCCGCTAGAAACGCAGAATACTCTGCCTCCACGCGCCGGAATACGCCCTGATCCCAGCCGACCAAGTCCATCTTGTTGACAAGCACAACGAGCTGCCGAATCCCGAGCATCGACGCCATGAAGCCGTGCCTTCGGGAATTCTCTTGGATCCCCTCCTTTGCGTCGATGACGAGCAACGCAGCCTCGGCCCTCGAGGCGCCGGTCACCATGTTCTTGAGGAATTCGACGTGACCAGGGGCGTCGATGATCACGTAGTCGCGCAGTGCGGTCTTGAAAAAACAGCGCGCCGTATCAATGGTGATGCCCTGGGACTGCTCGTCTTTCAGTGCGTCCAGGAGAAAGGCGTATTCGAACGGCTTGGCGTTGGCCTGACAGGTGCGCCGGACCTGTTCGAGCTTGCCCTCGGGAAGCGACCCGGTGTCGGCGAGCAGTCGCCCCACAACCGTGCTCTTTCCATGGTCGACGTGTCCCAATATGACCACGTTCATCTGCTCGCGTCCGCGCCCTTCGCGCAAGCTCACTGGTGTTGAGATAAGGGTCATTGTCGTCTCCTCACATGTACCCGTCGCGACGAAGCTGTTCGAGCGTGCCGCCGCCGTCCTTGTCTTGTGCGCGTCCCGCACGCTCTGCGATGTTGACAAACTTGCCTGTTCGGAGCTCCCGAACGATGTCGCTGACAGTGCGGGCGGTGGATTCGACCGGCTGCGTGCAAGGATAGCAGCCAAGGGAGCGATACCGTTGGCCGGCGCCGCGATCAAAGTAGAGGTCGACGACTGGGATGGACTCCAGCTCGATGTATTCCCAGATGGCGAGCTCGGTCCAGTCGAGCAGAGGATGCACGCGGACGTGGGTTCCTGGAGCGAAGTCTGTCTTGTACTGGTTCCAGAATTCGGGGGGCTGGTCACCAACATCCCAGTCGTTGTCGCGGGTTCGAGGGCTGAAGTAGCGCTCCTTTGAGCGGCTCCCCTCCTCGTCCGCACGCACTCCCACGATGACACCGGTGTAGGGGCGAGCGTCGGCGTCTTTCACGTACTGGCCGGTTTGGTGGTCGAGACGGAGTCGGGGCCATTCGCCGCTGAGTGTGTTTCGGAGCGCCTCGGTCTTGAGCTCCCGGCAGCAGGAGATTCGGTCGAGGGTGCCAGCCGGGAAGCTCCTGTTCTCGCGGAGGGCTGCAGTGTTCTGGCCAACGATCATCGTGAGCTTCCATTCGCGTGCGAGCCGATCGCGATAGGCAATCATCTCGGGGAGCTTGAAGCTCGTGTCGATGTGCACGAGGGGGAACGGAACGTGCCCAAAGAAGGCCTTTTTAGCGAGCCAGAGCAGCACGGTGCTGTCTTTTCCAATGGACCAGAGCATCGCAAGGTGCTCGAGCTGCCGGTAAGCCTCTCGAAGAATATAGACGCTTTGCGCTTCCAGCGCACGAAGTCGGTCCATGGCGATCAGCCTCCCGCCAGCCGGGCGCGCACCGGCGTACCGTCTACTAAGTGCAGCCCGCACTCCTTGTGCTCAGGCTCCTCCCACCACCAGCGCCCCGCACGAGCGTCCTCGCCAGGCTCGACGGCACGCGTGCAAGGGGCACAACCAAGGCTAGAATAGCCACGATCCTGGAGCTCGCAGTAGGGCACCTCGTGGGCCGCAACAAAGGCCCACACTTGCGCCTCGCTCCAAGCAGCCAGCGGATTGATCTTCACAAGCCCGTTCGCCGTGTCCCACTCGACCGGCCGTACGCCTACACGCGTGACGGACTGTTCTCGACGAAGGCCTGTGATCCAAGCTTGGAGACCTGCGAGCCTACGATGGAGCAAGCGAACCTTGCGGACGTCACAGCAGCGCTTGCGCAGCACGACGCTGCGGCGAAAGCAGTTGATTCCTTCCTCGCGAACCAGGTTTTCCACATCCGCGCGGTCGGGAAACAGGACCTCGATGCGCAGACCATAACGCTCCTCCGTTCGCGCGATAGTAGCGTAGAGTTCAGGGAAGAGCCTGCCGGTGTCGAGGGTGAAGATGGCAGGCCTCGGATCTATGCCTGCAAGCAGGTGCGTGACGACCTGATCTTCGACGGCGAGGCTGCTTGCCTGCGCGAGGTTGCCCTGCGCGAAGGTTGAAAGAGCCCACGTCAAGATGGCTTCTGGGCTCGCATGCTCGAGCGTTTTGGCGTGCAGTGCTACTTCCTCAGGTGTCACGGTGCGGTGCCTCCTTGCAGGTGAGTTAGATCGTGTATTCGGGTTCTGTCACGTCGTGGCGACCGACAGGGAGTCGATTCCAGAGGCGTTCGTGCAGGTAGTAGAGCGTCAGCTTCGTGCCGAGCTCGATCCCGCCGATGGAAAGGGCAAGTGTCAGCTTGTTGGTCACCAGCCAGGATACCAGGATGGTGTCAATCGTCCCGGTGAAACGCCAAGAAAAGGCCTTCAGCAAGCTTCGATACGGTTTGTCACGGGTCATCGGATCTCCAGAGGGGCGGGTCGCGGGCTCGGCCCGGGGCGACGAGGTTTTGCTGCATGGGCATCTGAAGCGCGTGAGGCCGCACCTTGCCGGAGGGGCTCCCCTAGGTATTGCACCAGACCAACGACCGCACCGAGCACGAGCGTTGCGGGCAGTCCGGCCGTGCAACCGCTGGCCTTTGCGTCGCCGAGTGAGCTGAGCGTCCCAAGCCACGACGCGCCCCCTGGACAAGACGCCCCCCACACCACCGCCGCGGGTGTCTCTGGCGCCCAACCGCGCGCTAGCAAGGTGGCCGCAATGGCCACCCGTCGGCTCCAGCCCATCAAGACGACCAGGGTTGCGCAGCCAGGTTGGAGGCTCGCGAGCACGGGGCCATAGGCTTCTTCGCAGTGCCCAGAAACAATCAGACACGCAGAGGCCAGTCCGCGGTGCGTGACCGGAGCTCCGATAGCGCACGGCGCGACCAGTGCGGAGCTCAGTCCGGGCACCACCTCGACTGGTATTCCCGAGCGCACAAGGAACAGCGCCTCCTCGCCTCCACGGCCGAGGACGAACGGATCGCCGCACTTGAGCCGCACGACGCGTCGCCCACGGCGCGCCTCACGCGCGAGCAGCCCAAGAATAACGCTCTCTGGGGTGCCTACGTATCCCACGCGCTTGCCCACGGAGACCCGCTCGGCGCGCTCCGCGAGGTCCACGACGGCTGGGGGAACGAGGGCATCGTAGAAAACAATGTCCGCCGCACGCAGTCGGCGCAGTGCCCGAAGGGTGAGCAGCTCGGGATCGCCGGGCCCGGCACCGACGAGGCATACGTGCCCGTTGCGCACGGTCATTCTTCCTCCCCCTGCGAGTAGAGGCCCTGAAGCGCCTGCAGGAGCAGCGGGGCTCTTCGTGAAAAGGGTGTTCGGTCACGTTTCCAGGTGTTGCGGAGGGACTGCGCGAGCTCCGCCCAGTCCCCGACCTCGTGCGGCAGCAGCGCTTCCAACGCTTCGCGCACCAAGCGGGCGAGCCCCGGTGCGACTCCCCCAGTGGAAAACGCCAGCGTCGTCGAGCCGCGGCGAACCACAGCGGGGAGGAACGCGGTGGCGTGCTCCGCATCGTCGACTGTGTTCACGAACAAGCACCGCGCCTCGGCCGCACGTTCCACGGCCCGATTCACCTCCGGCGGCGCGGCCGCCACGACGAGCCAGGCCCCCTCCAGGTCCTTGGGCTCGAAGTCACGGACAAGAACCGTGACACCCTCGATCTGCAGCTCGGGACACACAATCGGAGCAACAACGGTGACGCGAGCACCGGCGGACCGCAGTCCAAAGACCTTCGCCGCGGCGACCGGACCGCCGCCGACCACCACGACGCGACGCCCATGAAGTCGCAGAAATATAGGGAATAGCGGGGGCAATGCCCCTTCGCCCTCGACGCGGTCAGGATGCGGAATCGCGGCCTCGAGCAGGTCGTGGGACGGACGCTGGGGGGGGACGTTCAACATCACGAACTTGTGTCTATCATTTAGAAAGGCGCGCGTCAAGGCGTCGGCGCAGCGGCAAGTTGACTCCTCAACAAGCTTCTGGGGGAGCGGGTCGGTCCTTCCGGACGCGGCGTGGTTACCTGCCGTCCGCACATCGACCTGATCCCCGTCAGCGCCACGCTCCTAGGACACTCGGTCGCATTGGCGGAAGTTGTGCAACGACATACATCGCTTTTTGCCTCCGCCCCTCACGCCCCCATGCAATCAGATGGCGCCTGGCTTGCGCGCATGGCGTTCGAGGCCAGCGGCCCAGGCGGCCACGCCAGATGGATTTGACAGCCCAGAATTCAGCTCTGCGCAACCGGGAGGGGCTCCTAGACACCCTGCTGAGGGACGCAGCGCAATACCAGAGGCAACTGGACCCCAAATGCAGGGCGAGCTGCATCGGCGGAAGGTACCATGTCAAGAATGGGGTCGTGTGGGACCAAGACACGAAGCTTAGCTGGCAGCAGGAGGTTTCAGAACAAACCTTCACCTGGCAGCAGGCGAAGGACCACGCCGCAGCCCTCAAGTTGGACGGTGGAGGCTGGCGTTTCCCACGCTGGAGGAGCTGAAGACGTTAGTTCATCCGGTTTGTCGTTGCCCAGCCATCGATCCGGAGGTTTTTCCCAACACACCGTCCGCTTGTTTCTGGACGTCTTCCGCGGTGTCTGACTCGTCCAGCAGCGCGTGGTACGTGTACTTCGGAGACGGCTACGCCAGCAGCAGCGTCGTGAGCTACGTTTACCGCGTTCGGTGCGTTCGCTGAGGCACAAAGCTCCCTCCCCTCCCCTCCCTCGTCGTGGCGGCGCACCATTGGCATGTTGCGGCGTCGACACGATGGGCCCAGCACTCCCCACATGTGACTAAGGCCCTGTAAGCGTGATCCTGTCCCAGCAGCCCCTTTCTACCTTTGCTGGTGTTGATCGACGAGTCCATAGCGCCACGAAGAAGCCAACCCTCACGTTGTCTCGGCCATGCCAAACCTCGGGAACGGCGGGTTTCGAGATGGACGTGGTTTACCGCACGCGGATCACCGTCCCAGGCTCGAGCCGCGTCGGGAATACCGCAGCCCACCCCTCGGGAAGATGCGGCGACGTAAAATCGAACAACACTTTCGCATCCTGCGGTGCCAAGTTCACACACCCGTGGCTCTTGACCCGTCCAAACTCCCGGTGCCAAAAAGCCCCGTGTATCGCCACAGCCTTGTTGAAAAACTGTACGTACGGGCGCTGGGGAGGCGCGATCGGGCGCTGGGGAGGCGCGATCGGGCGCTGAGGAGGCGCGATCGGGCGCTGGGGTCGGTTCTTTTTGTGTTGAGGAGGCGCGATCGGGCGCTGAGGTCGGTTCTTTTTGTGCTGAGGAGGCGCGATCGGGCGCTGAGGTCGGTTCTTTTTGTGCTGAGGAGGCGCGATCGGGCGCTGGGGTCGATGCTTTTTGCGCTGGGGTCCTTTCCAGCACGTCCCCTTACGCAACGTGAAGGCCGTGCGTTGATTGGCAGCCCCGAAGGGGCGAGTCAAATCAGAGCCCCTCACCCGCAAACGTGGACCTCGCGCGTCCATCGTTTGCAGTGCGTGGTCGGCTCCGCGAGGTGCGGTAAGCTGCGTGCTCATGCCAGGAGATCGCCACGAAGTCCCGCTTCTTCTACTCCAAGAACGCCCCGAGCTGCTCGCGGAGCTCTTGGCCCTCACTGGGCGCAAGCGCCTAACCAAGCTTTCCGTGGTGAACACCGCGGTGCGTTTTGCCGACGTTGCCGGCATCAACCCAGACCTGGTTTTTCGCTCCAAGGAAATCCCATGGGTGGTGCTGGAGCTGCAACACGCTGTGGACCCGGACAAACGACGCATCTGGCCGCTCGTAGTGACAGCGCTCCTTCAGCAGCACGGGGCGATGGGGGACATTGTGGTACTTACTGCGTCCCAACGTGTGGCGACCTGGGCCAAGGAGGTTGCTTGCGAGAAGGGCCCGCTTGGCTCGACGTTGTCTCTGGTTCCCGTGGTGCTCCACATCGACTTGGCCCTAGCGGAGCAACTGGTGGCCTGTGAAGACGTGGACCTGGCGGTGCTCGCGGCCTGGGCCATCCAGGCTCGCTTTGGTCCTCGGGCGCTTTCCATTGCGAGGGCTGCGATAGCTCGTACGGAGAAGCTACGGGGCCCGTTGCGTATCGGACGGCGCCGTGCGATGTTCCAGATGTTCAGCGCCAAGATGCTGGCCTTTTTCGAGGAGTTG
>CAITRH010000444.1 GCA_903894755.1 uncultured delta proteobacterium | reverse complement strand
GCTTGGTTGTACCTGCAAGGGTCTTGAGGATCGCTTGGAGCTCGACGATGGGCCAGGTGACGTTGGCTTCGGCGGCTTTGAGGGCTGCAGCAGTGACGACGAGGCCATCGGGCTGGGCCATCCCTAGCCATTCTTGGTGGAGGCGCTCATTGGGTTCCATGGTCACGAGACCTTGGGCCATAGGTAGACAATGCCAACCCGTTCGAGACGATAGTGCTTCACATCGTACAGGTCGCAGATACGCCCAGGCTCGGTGGCACGCTCTTGTTCCAGTTCGACTAGCCGCCGCACGATGTACTTGGAGTCCGCGTCGTATTGCGCCTTCTGCTCCTGCTCCTCGGGAAGCCAAGGCATGGTGATCTGCTTGCCCTCCTTGGCTTCCAGCTCGCCCTGGTTGCGTCGAGCCAGCTCGTTCACAATGGCGGACTTCTGCGCAACCAGAATACGCTCCATCTCGGCTGCTTCGTCCTTAGCGCGCTTTCGCAGTCTTTCCTCGGCGGTGACAGTCCGTTGGCGCGCACGATCTCGGACCTTGTCCCATAGAACATCCTCGTCCGCCTTGGCGTGCTTCATCAGCATGGCAACGATGAGCTCTGGAACGGGCGGCTGGTCTGCGCGAGAAAGGACCGCCCCCAAGGAAGACAACGCGCGCTCTTCCGCCTCGGCGGTTGCAAACGGTTCGAGTCGAGTCCGGTCGTCGCCCTCTACCCAGAAAGCTGCGGTGGCAAGAATCTCTTCATGCAGACGTGTGGCTCCATGACCATAGAGGGACAGACGGCCGAGAGCGAGGATACGCTTGCGAGCGTACGTTGGGTCGAACACCACGGTCACCCGTGACAGGCGATCCTCGGAGAAAGCCTGCGCTCGAAACTGGGCCAGCGCTTTTTGCGTCAGCCGGTGCTGTAGGTGGATCTGTACGGTCTCCGACGCCAGAGTGGTCGCAGGCTCGAAACTGACTGGACGTGGCGGGTTCTGCGCACGCCATTCCCATTCCTTCGACTTGCGAGGTCGGGGCGGACGGAGCGTGTCGAGCACTTCTTGCCACGTTGGATCGGTCATGCCCAAAGGCTCGAGAGCCCGAACCCCATAGCTTCCAGGAGGCTCCTTCTGCGGCACGAGCGGAGTGGCTCCCGCCAATGACAGCCCTAGGTTGACAACGTCGCGCAGCCGTTCCGGATCCAGCTCAAGGTGATCTCGTGCCTTTTGATAGAGCTTTCCAAGCTCCTCGAGCTGGACTGACAGCTCCTTGTCCCTGGTGACCTCAAGCTCGTCGCGGACAACATCGGAAGAACCCGAGCCAACGTCCTCGCTTTCGATGGCAAGCGCAAGTTCCTTCGCTGTCTTGCGCGAGATGCCGTCCTTGAGGGCACAAGCAAGGCGCTTGTCGATGACGTCCGCGAGCGAGCCCAACTCTTTGTGGATTCGAACGGTTTTCTTGGCAAGGGCCTCCAAGACGGTATCCTCTGGACGCTGAGTGTAGACGTAGTAGTGGCAGCGGACCACGGGTTCGGGTTGAAGTGTCCGGTCGATGCGTCCATTGCGTTGCTCCATACGACCCGGGTTCCATGGAAGGTCGAAGTGGAACAGATCGGCGCATTGCGCTTGAAGGTTCACTCCCTCTCGAGCAGCATCGGTTCCAATGAGAATGCGCACGGGATGGTGGGGATCATTGAAGGAAGCTTTGACCTCCTCCCGTGCGTCCTCGTCCATGCCGCCATGGAGCACCAGAACGCGCTGCTCGGTTGCCGACTCGCCGAGTACAGACCGGAGCTGATGAAGCAGGTAGTTTTTCGTATCGGTGTATTCCGTAAAGATCAGCACACGCCTTGGAAGCCATGTCACGTTGGCGTTGGCGTTGGCGCCTGCTGTTGTCAGCTCAGGGCATTGGTGGGTCCGAATCCACCCCAGCAGATGACGGAGCTTGGCATCAGGACGGTCGCGTGAGGCCTCAGCGATAGCGGTCATTTCATCGAGGAGCTTCTTGGCTTGGGCATCGTCTTCGGCGTTTGCGCCAGCGCGTGTGGCCCGAGCCACCTCGACCTCCTCGATCTCTGCAGCCTGCTCGTCGGTTACGTCCTCATCGTCATCAGTAAACAGCGACAGTGACATTGGGGGCACGGCCCCTTTAGGGACTGCCGCTAGAATGGCTTTTGCTGCGTTTCTGCGGTGGACGGAAAGGGTCAGTGCAAAGGCTTCGATAGAGGACAACAGTCGCTTTTGTAGGGCGAGGGTCACGAGCCTTCCGAACCCTTTTGCGCGGTTTCCTGCAGTCTTTAGCCTGCTTTCTAGGATCTCCGTGTAGTCGGCCAGCCTATCGGCCAGTGCGAGCTCGGGGGCATCCAGTGGCAAGCCGTTGATGTCGATCTGGATGATCTGTCTTTCCGGGATCTGTGACCCAATGTGCTTTCGGAGCTCCCCCTTAAGCCGGCGCACCATGACTGGCTTCAGTGCCGACGCGTTCTTGACAGGGACTCCGCGCGTGAAGCGCTGAGGGTCCAAGATTTCCATGAGGGAAGCGAAGGAGTTGGAGTGTCCGTTGTGTGGGGTGGCAGACAGAAAGAGCCGATGTTCAAAGCGCTTGGCCACGTCGCGCACGGCGCGTGTGATCTGCGTATCGATGGCATACTTGGACTGGGATGCAGGGGCGGCCACATGGGCCTCATCGAGGATCAACAAGCTGCCAGGGAAGAAGTCCCCGAGCCAATCGCGCAGACCGACCTGGTAGTCCTCGTCGCGAAGCAGCGCATGGCTAATCAGAAATTGGCGATGGGTTGTCCAGGGGTTTACGCCGAAGCCTCGTTCGCGTCTGCGGGCATTGACATAGGCTTTGTCCATTACGACAAATGCAAGGCCAAACCTTTGGGCCAGCTCATCGCGCCATTGGAGCAAGACAGACGCGGGACATGCGACCACAACCCGCTGGATACGTTGTCGGAGGAGCAGCTCTTGGAGCACAAGGCCGGCTTCGATGGTTTTGCCGAGGCCGACGTCGTCTGCAATGAAGAGGTTTACGCGAGGGAGGGCAAGCGCCTTTTTGAGCGGTTCGAGCTGGTAGGACTTTGGAACAATGCCAGCCCGCAAAGGCGACTGGAACAGCGTTGCATCGGTGGATGTGACGCAGCCCCAACGAAGCGCATGGAGATAGGCTGCAAAGACCTTGGGGTCGTCGGGGCTGGGGTTGTCGCGAAGGGCGCTTCTGCCTGGTGGGATAATTTGGGCGTCGAGCTCCGCGGGCCAGATGACAGACAGGCGTTGACCTTGCGCGTCGTCGTCCATGCATGCGAGGTCGACAACGGGAGCGAGTCCGTCTGTAGCACGAACATCTTGGATCAAGTAGGTGCGCTGGCGGACCCGAACCACGTTGCCGGCTTGCAGGTCGGACGGTACAATTGCGGCGTTTATGGGGAGAGGTGGACTAAGGCTTGGCATTCAGCGGGCATGCTAAACCACGTCCAGATAAAGACCCGCCATTTCTGCCAGACGAGGCTTTGGCCGAGGAGCCCGCGCAGCGTACTTAAAGTACGT
>CAITRH010000443.1 GCA_903894755.1 uncultured delta proteobacterium | reverse complement strand
GGCCGCGGGTGTGTGCGGGCGGGTCCGCAGGGCGGGCGGTTGGTTCCGCGGTGCGGGCGGTTGGTTCCGCGAGGCGGGCGGCCGGGTTCCGCGGTGCGGGCGGTTGGTTCCGCGAGGCGGGCGGCCGGGTTCCGCGAGGCGGGCGGTTGGTTCCGCGAGGCGGGCGGTTGGTTCCGCGGTGCGGGACCGGACCACCGGAGTGTCCAAGGACTTCCGCCGCAGGCTACTAGCCCGGAGGTAGGTCCGAGCTAGCCCGGAGGTAGGTCCGAGCTAGCTGCGAGGTAGGTCCGAGCTAGCTGCGAGGTAGGTCCGAGCTACCCCGGAGGTAGGTCCGAGCTACCCGCGAGGTAGGTCCCACCGGCCAAGATCCGTAAAGCCGCCGAGGCTCAGGCAAGGCTCGGCAAGCTCACCGTCTCGACGTGGATCACCTCTTCGAACGCTCGTATTTCCGCCAAGCACGCTTCACTGGGACGGGACACGACACGGAGCTTTGCACACGACGCGTTGGCTCCATCGAAGACCGTGTTGGTGACCTCTTCGACCCGGATCCCGTGGCGCTTGAACACGGACAGCACGTGGGCAAAGGTTCCCAACTTGTCGATCATGCGGACCACCACCTGGAAACGCGCCGACGACGCCGGGGAGACATTGACCACGTTGGGTACGTCCCCCTGAAACAGAAACGATCGGATCACCCGAACGGTCTCTGACGCGATGGCGCGTTGGGCCTGGTCGGTTGCAGATGCGATGTGTGGAGTGCCGTAGAGGATCCCGCCAGTCGGGGACGTTTCAAACACCTCGGTCGTCAGGTCGCGTCGCCCCTTGGGCTCGTTGGGGAACACGTCGACGGCCGCGCGAAGCCCGCGGTCTCGGACCGCGTCGCGAAGGGCGTCGTAGTCCACCAGGTCGGCGCGGGCGGTGTTGACGAAGAGGGCGCGGTCGGGGAGCAGATCGATGATGCCTCGATGGACGATCTGACGGGTTCGTTCGACCAGGGCGAGGTGGACTGTGACGATCTGCGAACGCGATGCGAGGTCTTCGACGCTGGTGGCATGGCCGAAGCCGAGGTCGGCGGCGCGGGCGACGCTCAAGCCACGGCTGAAGGCGATCACGTGGAGTCCGAAGGAGCGAGCGCGTTGGGCAACCTCGCGTCCCACGGCTCCGAGTCCGAGGATACCGATGGTCTTTCCGTACAGTCCTTCGGCGTTGCTGAACTCGCTTCGTTCCCAGCGTCCGGAGCGCATGGAGGCGACAGCGTCGGGGATTCGGCGGTCGAGGGCGAGGATGAGGCCCATGACGAGCTCGGCGACGGCGGCGGCGTTTTTCCCTGGGCAATTGGCGACATAGATGCCGCGTTGGCTGGCGGCGCGGACATCGATGGTGCCGAAGCTCGCGCCAGCCCGCACGATGAGATGAAGTTGCCTGGCTGCGTCGATGGTCGCTGCGGTGACCTCGGTAGAACGCACCACGAGGATACCGACGTGGGCGATGAGTTTTTCGAGGGTCTCGGCGGTGACCTCGGGCTCGTAGACCACTTCGATGGGCAGCGAGCGGAGCTCTTCGATGGCCCGGGAATGGAGCTTATCGGCGATGAGAAGACGCATCGCGTCGGCACCCTAACGCAATGGGGCTTGTTCCGGGGAGGTCCGCTTTGGTTTAGGGTCCGCGGCCCTAAGGAGAGCTTCGTGACCCAGAACATTCGATTTGCCCTTCCTCAGTCCGAGATACCGACGCATTGGTACAATATCCTTTCTGATTTGCCGGAGCCGATGGCGCCTCCGCTCCATCCCGGGACCAAGCAGCCCGTGTCCCTGGCGGACATGACGGCGATCTTTCCCGAAAATCTGGTGATGCAGGAGATGAGCACGGAGCGCTGGATCGAGATTCCCGATCCGGTGCGCGAGGTCTATGCGTTGTGGCGTCCCACTCCGCTGCTGCGAGCGGTGCGTCTCGAGCGCGCGCTTCAGACCCCGGCGCATATTTACTACAAGTACGAGGGGGTCAATCCGGTGGGGAGCCACAAGCCCAACACGGCGGTGGCGCAGGCCTACTACAACAAGATCGCAGGGGTGAAGCGTCTTGCGACAGAGACGGGCGCAGGACAGTGGGGCTCGTCGCTGGCGATGGCCTGCCAGATGTTTGGCCTGGAATGCCAGGTCTACATGGTTCGTGTCAGCTACAACCAGAAGCCGTATCGCAAACTGCTGATGCAGACCTGGGGGGCGACGGTGTTTCCCAGCCCCAGCGATCAGACGGAGTTTGGACGCAAGGTGCTTGCGGAGGATCCCGAGTGTCCTGGGAGTCTCGGGATGGCGATCAGTGAGGCCATCGAAGACACCGTCAAGACGCCGCATACGAAGTACGCGCTGGGAAGTGTTCTAAACCACGTGTGTCTCCACCAGACCGTGATTGGCCAAGAGGCGATCAAGCAGATGGCGTTGGCTGGGGAGTACCCCGACGTGGTGATTGGATGCGCCGGTGGGGGGAGCAACTTTGCGGGGATTGGGTTCCCCTTTGTACGAAACAACCTTGTCGACAAGCGTACGACGCGCATCGTGGCAGTGGAGCCCGCGTCGTGTGCGTCGCTGACCCAAGGGGAGCTACGTTACGACTTTGGCGACACGGCGATGACGACACCGTTGATGATGATGTACACGCTAGGGCACGACTTCATGCCGCCGAAGATCCACGCGGGCGGGCTTCGGTACCACGGGATGGCGCCAGCGGTGAGTCACTTGCGCAAGCTTGGTTTGATCGACGCGGTGGCGTGTCCGCAGACCAAGGTGTTCGAGAGCGGGATCCTCTTCGCGCGTACTGAGGGGATTATCCCTGCGCCCGAGCCGGCCCATGCCATCGCGGTGGCGATTGACGAGGCCATCAAGGCGCGCGAGACGGGCGAAAAGAAGGTGATTCTATTCAACCTTTGCGGCCACGGGATGCTCGATCTGCCGTCCTACGACGCGTTCCTTGCGGGCAACCTCACCGACTGACCCCCGACTGACCCGGGCGCTGTCACAAAGCTTGACGTCCAGGCCCACGAAGGCGAAGTGTCGTTCCGATGAGCCCCACGAACCTGGATCCGCGTTTGGTTGCGGAGAAGCGTGTCGGGCAATGGCTCCGCAACAAATGGCGGCTCGATCGTCTCCTCGACATCGGGGGCATGGCAGCGGTCTACGTAGCCACACACCGGAACGGAAAACGCGTTGCCGTCAAAATGCTCCATCCCGCCTTCGCCGAGGAACCGAACATCTGCGAACGCTTTCTTCGCGAAGGCTATGTGGCGAACAAGGTCAATCACCCTGGTGCCGTATCTATCCTCGACGACGAAAAGGCCGAGGACGGCACCGCGTTTATCGTCATGGAGCTTCTCGAGGGGACCACCCTCGAAGCCTGGCTCGATCGAGCCGGCGGGAAACTCTCTGTCGACACGGTGATGGTGGTGGCCGATCAAATTCTGCAGGTCCTTGCTGCGGCGCATCCCAAAGGGATCGTCCATCGCGACATCAAGCCGGCCAACTTGTTCATCACGCTGACAGGCAAGGTGAAGGTGCTCGACTTTGGCCTGGCACGTCTGCGCGACGCGAACATGGTGACCAAACCGACAGCCATGGGGATCGTGATCGGGACCACGTCGTACATGTCGCCCGAGCAAGCGAGCGGCAAGTCCGATCGCATTGACGGCAGAACGGACATCTTTGCTCTCGGGGCGGTGATGTTTCGAGCGCTCACGGGACGTCTTCTGCACGCCGGGACTACTCCAGCCGAGCGCCTTATTGCCGCAATGGAGCGACGCGCGCCGCGGCTCTTGACTATCGACCCGTCGCTTCCCGACGAGGTCTGCGATGTGGTCGACCGCGCGCTTCAATTTGAAATGCAGCACCGCTACGCCGATGCGTTGCTCATGTTGAGCGACCTGCGGCGCGCTTCTTCGGTACGTCGAGGTCGACGCTCGATAGCCTCGATGCATGCCGTTTCGGCGGTGCCGCTCACGGACCTTCCTTCCGTGGTCCCCGACCCGATCGACATGACCGTGGCCGTCGAGCTCGAGGTGCCGGAGGTTTCCGCGGTGCTCGAGGACGATGGGGTAAAATTATGATTCTCCACGATGTGACCGTTCCACCAGAACTCGACGGGACCCGTCTCGACAAGGCCGTCGCCAAGCTTATTCCCGGGCTGTCACGGGCGCGGAGCAAGCGCATGCTGGGGGAGGCCATTCGGGTCAACGGCTGCTACCGTCCCAAGGCCACCCCCGTGGCGACCGGCGATCGGATCACCGTGGCCGACCACGCGCTTGCGGGGTCTCCGAACGCTCCTGCCGAACCTAGTGCCGACGCGCCACTGACTGTGGCGTACGAGAGCGAGTCCGTGTTGGTGGTCGACAAGCCCGCAGGACAACCGACCGCGCCACTCCGATCGGGGGAGCGAGGGACCTTAGTCAATGCGCTTCTCGGCTATTTGCCTTCGCTCCAGGGGGTAGGGTTTTCGCCGCGCGAGCCTGGCCTCGTGCATCGTCTCGACACGGCCACGAGCGGGTTGGTCCTCGTGGCGAAGACCGCAAGTGCGTTCGAGACCTTGCGTGAGGCGCTTCAGGCCGGACACCTTCAAAAGACCTATCGGCTCGTATGTGCCGAGGCGGGGCTGGCCGACGAAGGGACCCTGACCTTTCCGCTGGCAAACCACCCGAAAGACTCCCGACGGGTCTTGGCGTGTACACATCCACGCGACGTGATGCGTCTCGGACCTCGTCCAGCGACCACCGACTACCGGGTGCTTCGGCGCAAGGCTCCGTGGGCGCTGGTAGAAGTGGTGGTGGCCAAGGCGCTGCGACATCAGATTCGGGCGCATTTTGCAGCCATAGAGCATCCATTGGCAGGCGACGTGCTGTACGGCGGCGAGGCTGTGGTGGAGCATCATGCGCTGCACGCGTCGAGGTTGGCGTTTGCGGGGACTGAAGGCGTGGAAGCGTTCGACGTGACTTCGTCCGACCCTGAGTTTGTCGCGCAGCTTCTTGGCGCAGGCTAGCGGTTCCACACTGTCCTGCAGCGGTATCGTGAACTGTTGCGTTCATGTCGCGGGACTGTCACTTGCCAATACGACAGTGCGCTTGTCGGAGGACCACCGCGGGGCATCGTGCTCCATGGTCGGAGCCGACGACGAGTGAACCCATGGCTTTTGCAAAATGTTCTGCTCTTTGCACTCTGTTCCTTCTTGTGCCCACGGCGTCCTTTGCCCAAGCACTTGGGCCTTCGCCCGCGCCGGCCATGGAAGCGTCGCCGCCAGCACCGGCTCACAACGAGGGCCACAAGCCTTGGTACGAGAAGTTCACAATCCGGGGCTACACCCAACTTCGCTACAATGTCAATCTCAGTAACAGTGCGGTCCGGATGGATACGGACCGGAGCGTTGGTGCAGCTGACGACTTCATCTTGCGCCGGGCGCGTGTGGTCCTTTCTGGGGATCCGACCAGCTGGGCGTCGGTGTATATCCAGACGGACCTCGCGGGTGTGGTCTCTGGGGCAGCGGACAATGCACAGAACTTCGTTCAACTCCGCGACCTCTATGGCGATATTTTTCTGGATGCGGACAAGGAGTTCCGTATCCGCCTGGGGATCAGCAAGGTGCCTTATGGCTTTGAGAACATGCAGTCGAGCCAGAACCGCGGTCCCTTCGAGCGCAGCGACGCTTTGAACAGTGCGACACCTGGAGAGCGAGACATTGGAGTCTTTGCGTATTGGGCTCCCGCAAGTGTTCGCAAGACCTACAAGATGCTTGTGGACTCAGGCCTCAAGGGCTCTGGGGACTACGGCGTGGTGGGCCTTGGGGTCTACAATGGGGCAGGTCTGGGTTATCCAGAGTCGAATGCGGACAAGCATGTTGTCTTGCGGCTCGCGTACCCTATTCAGATCGGTGGGCAGATTCTCGAGCTCAACGTGGGGGGCTACACGGGGAAGATCGGGGTTCGTCCTGGTACGGGGACCGCGGCACCTGCGGCGGGCAGCGCGACGGACACCTTAGATCGACGCGTCTACGCGGGGGTGATCCTCTACCCGAGGCCCATTGGCTTCCAGGCTGAATACAACGTGGGCATTGGAGCCGAGAGCGAGGGCAACCGTTTTGTGCGACGTAACCAGGCATTGGACGGGGGCTACGTGATGGTCAACGCCAAGATTGGACCTGTCTTTCCCTATGCCCGAGCGTTCCGCTACGACGGGGGCAAGAAGGTGGCGACAAACAGTCCCCATGAGGTGACGTATGAAGGAGAAGGCGGCGTCGAGGTACAGATTGGGAAGTTTTTGGAGCTGACGGCGGCTGTTGCGTACACGAGCCGCACGGTGCAGGGGACAGAGCAAAAGGGGAGTCTTGCTCGGTTCCAGGCTCAGATCAACTACTAGAGACCCTTGCCTACGAGTCGCAGATGCGACCCGTAGGCGATCCGAATTTGGCTTCGGCAGCGCGCTAGCGTTCCAAGATGGCCGTGACCCCTTGACCGCCTGCAGCACAGATCGAGATAAGACCTCGCCCGTTGCCGTTCTGTTCGAGAAGCTTCGCAAGGGTCGCGATCAGACGTCCCCCCGTCGCCGCAAATGGATGTCCCGTTGCAAGGCTCGACCCCTTCACATTCAGCTTCGACCGATCGATCCTCCCGAGAGGCACGGCAAGCCCCAAGCGCTCTTGACAGAATACAGGATCCTCCCAGGCCTTCAGTGTGCACAGCACCTGCGCTGCAAATGCCTCGTGGATCTCATAGAAGTCAAAGTCCTGCAGCGCTAGGCCCGCCCGTGCGAGAAGACGCGGCACCGCGTACGCCGGCGCCATCAGAAGCCCCTCGGGCCTAGGTCCCGCAAAGTCAACGGCTGCTACCTCGGAAAACGTAAAGTACGCTCGAACCGGTAGCCCCTTCTTCCTTGCATACTCCTCGCTCCCTAACAGCACCGCCGAGGCGCCATCGCTGAGCGTCGTGCTGTTGCCGGCAGTTAGCGTCCCCGTCTGCCTGTCAAATGCCGGCCTTAGCTGCGCTAGCTTCTCAACAGTCGTGTCGGGTCGAAGAACTCCATCGCGCTCGACACCCGCAAACGGCGTCACAAGATCCGCAAAGAACCCGTCGTCATACGCCTTCGCAAGGTTCTTGTGGCTCGCTGCAGTCAGAATGTCTTGGTCTGCACGGGAAATCCCGAAGTTCTTGGCCATGATCTCGCAGTGCTCCCCCATTGACAGACCCGTGCGAGGCTCCGCATTGGCAGGTACGAGAGGCAAGATGTCCTTGGGACGTAGCTCCTTGAACGCAAGAAAGCGCTCTTTGGGAGTTTTTGCTCGGTTGAAGCGGAGCAAGATCTTGCGCAGCCCCTCGGCAACCCCAATGGGCGCGTCGCTGGTGGTGTCCGCGCCCCCCGCAATGCCCACTTCGATCTGGCCAAGGGCAATCTTGTTTGCCACAACAATGGCGGCCTCCAAGCCAGTCCCGCAGGCTTGCTGGATATCGAAGGCCGGCGTGTCGGGCGAAAGACCGCTGTCGAGCGCCGACTCGCGGGTCAGGTTGAAGTCGCGAGAATGCTTGACCACCGCCCCCGCAACCACTTCACCGAGACGTTCTCCGCGCAGATTGAAGCGCTCCACGAGACCCATGAGAGCTGCCGTCAGCATCTCTTGGTTGCTCACCTCTGCGTAATTGGTGTTCGAGCGCACAAATGGAATGCGGTTGCCTCCGAGGATGGCAACCTTGCGTACCTGTGTCATGGGATCTCCTTCTTGGACCAATGCCGTCCCTTGTTCACGCCCCTACCAACGACCCCCCGCATACACGCACTACCGTGCCGGTCAGGCCGATGGCCCCCGGTGACGCTAGAAACGTGATCACTTGCGCTACATCCTCCGGTTGTCCCCCCTGTCCGAGACTGCTCATCCTGCGACCGGCCTCGCGTATGGCAAAAGGAACGGCCGCTGTCATCCTCGTCTCGATAAACCCCGGCGCCACTGCGTTCACCGTGATGCCTCGGGATGCAACAGTAGGCGCCAGAGACCTCACGTAACCAATAAGCCCCCCCTTCGATGCCGCGTAGTTGGTCTGCCCCACATTGCCCGCAATGCCCGAAATGGATGACAAACATACGATGCGCCCATTCCCGAGCAGAACACCGTCGAGCAGCGCCTCGGTGATCCGCACGACAGCCCCAAGGTTGATATCCACCACCTGCTCCCATTGCTCCGGTGACATGCGTCCAATGGTCTTGTCCCGGGTAATCCCTGCGTTGTGCACTACGATATCGACACCGCCAAAACGTGACCGCAGCTCGTCACACAGGACTTTCGGGGTAGCTGGATCCGCTACGTCGCAAAGATGCACCGAGCCGCGCAGCTCCAGGGCGAGCTTGCGCGTTGCCACATCGTCTGCGGGACGGTCAAGGCAGATCACGTGGGCCCCCTCGGCTGCCAACGCCCGCGCCGTCGCCTCTCCAATGCCACGCGCCGCCCCTGTCACCAGGGCCACCTTGCTGTCGAAAGGACGTACCCACCGCACGTGCCCTCCCGCTGCTGCTGTCCCACGCACATACAGCGGCTGTCCGGTGACAAACGCCGAGCGTGGCGAAAGGAGAAACCGCAGGACGCCAGCTATGCGCGCCTCGGCTCCCGATTCGACATAGACAACGTTGGCCGTGGAACCTGTCTTTCCAATCTCCTTGCCAACGCTTCGCACGAAGCCCTCGAGTGCAGCCTGCGCTGCTGCGGCTTCTGGCGCCAGGCCCGCCGCCGCCTGACCCAGGACCAGCACCCGTCCGCATCGCCCCAACCGCGGAACAAAGGCGTGAAACACGTCGTAAAGAAGACGCAGCGACGCAATGGACACCAAGCCGCTTGCGTCGAACACAATGGAGTCGAACCTCGCGCCCTCTTCAGGCGCGTCTGGTCCAAGCAACGTGCTCTTGGCTCCTGCCAAGTGCAGCGTCTCGGTGATCGCAGCGGTCAGTGGTGTGGATGTTCCCCCGCACACGAGGACGGTCTTGTCTTCGAGGGGACGTTCTTTGCCAGGGCCTGAAGCTCGACGTAGCGTCTCAGGAAGAGGAATAGGCAGGCCCAGAGTCTTGATGAACTGGCGGGCTTTGCGGTTTTGGCTCACTTGGAGAAGGAAATCATTCATACTGGTTGCGCTCCTGGTCCTTAGGCTGTCGTGTAGGTGCCTTCAAGATAGGCGAGGCCACCGGCGCCCTCGCCAACGTACATGTTGCTGTCGCCGTCCGTGAAAAGCGCGACCTTCGCAGGCAGAACGAGCGGTCGTACGAAGCGCACGTCCATGCTTGACAGCGGTCGCTGAGCATGGAGCGCCTCGAAACTGCGTGCCATGGTGGCAAAGCCGTGCAGGATCACCCCGTCGAAGCCGGACGCCCGAGCGTAGGGGGCTAGCCAATGGATTGGGTTGAAGTCCCCGGTGAGCTCTGCAAACGACAGCCCTGCGTCACGTGCCAGAAGGAACGTTGTCTGCTCCCGCGCAGACGCTGGGACACGTCGTGGCTCCTTGGCTGTCCCCTGAGACTTGGTGCGCTCGAGCGGCACATACGATGTGATCTCCCCCACGAGAGCAGAAGGAGCTTTCGCGGTGCCTGTAACCACCTGGACCCGTACCAGCGCTCTGTGTCCGTTGTCGTCGACCTGAGTTAGCTGCGCGGACACGTGCAAGGGCTCCCCAGAGGGAATGGGCTCTCGCAGCTCGAGGCGACAGCCAGCGTTGAGGGTCCTGGCGAGCGGGTAGCCGGTCGTCTGTAGTATGGATGCCGCTATGGGAAGAGCCCACTGGGGGAAGAGACTCGGCGGGACTGTCCCACGGTAGGCACTCGCTTGGGAACCGACGTGCGTCAAGAACGCCTCTACGAGAGACTTGGGACGGGGTGGGAGCACAGTTTGCACTTGCTGTCCAGGCACCACGAGTTTCTTTTGCTTTTGGGAGCCGCCGAGGCGCTGGAGCACCCCGGAAAGCGCCACTCGCCCCAACGCCGAGAGCGCAGGCCCCTGATAAACGATGTATTTAGCAAGCATAGGAATTCACCACCTCACACGAGCGCCGAGCATGGGGATACGCGTGAAAGAAATCAACTGCCCAACGGTGCATGGTCCAAAAAAGCCGCTTCCTTAGACTCACACGACAGGTTCCACTACCGTCGGTCCCCGTCATGTCCGCAAGCCCTCGTGCGCGCTTCTTTTTTCTTTCGGTGCTGCTAACCGCCGCTTGCGCACACACCCCTCCCAGCGCGTTTCTCACGACAGGCGGCGACGCAGACTCGTATATCGACGGGCCGCTGGCGCTGGACCGCGCGCGCATCAAAGAGTCCGTATGCCACGACGTGCCTGCTCGCGCCCCCGAGTTCGCGACCATCAACGAACGCACCCTCGTGTTGTTTCTGAACAGCCAAGGCTTCACCACTCGAGTCGAACGCGCCCGCTCGGACCTGGTCTACGTCGACCTGCTGAACGCCGGCGAAACTCCCGTAAGGCTTCGTGTCGCTATCCTTCCAACCCCCTACGCGGCTGCCGAAGACCTGCATCGCGCCTTGCTCGAACACGGCGACGGCTCCTGGGGGGTCCATCGTGCCAACGTCGCCGTGCTTGCTCCCATCGGCTCCCTCGACCAAATCGTCTCGCTCGCGTCCCGTACAAAACTCGCCTGCTGGGGAGTGCTCACGCTCGCAGGACGCGACGATACCTTCGTCATCCCAGGTGGTTACACCGCCCTCTAGGGTCTCTCGAGTGAGTGCCTTGCAGTCGCGACCCAACGCTCCCACAGTGCCGCCATGAAACTCCCTGCAGCACTGCTGCCCCCTTCGCTCCCCTGGTCATCCCTCCTGCTCGCCTGCCAAAGCGTACCGTGACCCCCGTCGACGTAGTCGTGGTCGGCGGCGGCTTTGCCGGAGTCGCCACCGCCTGGGCCCTCGCTCGCGATGGCGTTCGCAACGGCGTGCTCCTCGAACGTGAGCCACTGCTCGGCGCACATGCCTCTGGACGCAACGCCGGAATGCTGCGCCAGGCCGAAGCCGACCCAACCCTCCGACGCTTGGCCGTCCGCTCCACCGCCACAATCCGAACCCTCGACCAGGGCTCGCAACACCTCTTTCGTCCCACCGGCGGCCTCTTGATCGCCTCCGGCAGCTACGTCGACCCCCTCCGCAACATCGCCCGCGGCATGCGCGAAGACAATATCGCTGCGGAGCTCCTCAGCAACCAAGCCGCTTGCCTGCGGTTCCCAGAGCTCGACGCGTTCCGCTTCGACGCCGCCTTGCTGTCGCCCGAAGACGGGGTTGTCGATATCCACGCCCTGCTGTCGACCTACGCCGCTGGAGCCCGACAAGCCGGCTGGACCTTCGTCACAGGTTGCCACGTCGAGCAGCTTTGGCTGGAAGCTGGACACATCGCAGGAGTGCACACGTCCACCGGCGACTTCCGCAGTACCTCCGTCGTGCTGGCCCTCGGTGCCTGGGCCGGTGAGCTGGGCTCGCTGACAGTCACTCCCTACAGGCGTCATTTGGTGATGTCTGGGCCATCGTCGCGTTTGATTCGAAGCTCGCCCTTCATCTGGGACATCGGTGCAGGGTACTACGCACGCTCTGAGAGCGACGGGGTCCTTTTGTCTCCTTGCGACGAAGAGGCCTTCCCAGCAGGATCTCCAGAGGTAAGCCAAGAGGCCTTGACCCGTCTTGCAAGCCTCATCGACACCCATGCACCAGGACTGCGAGACCTCGGCGTGCGACGTTCCTGGGCTTGTCTGCGTACCTTTGCTCCCGACCGTCGTCCCGTGATCGGCCCAGACCCACATGTGCCAGGTCTGTACTACGTTGCAGGGCTCGGAGGATTCGGCGTGACGACCAGTCCTTGTGTGGGCGAGATGGCATCGAAGCACGTACGGGGGGTGGCATGATGGAAGTCCTTGCACCTGCTCGAGACCACGATTGCCTTCTTGCTGCCCTTCGCGCGGGTGCCGACGCGGTCTACTTCGGGTTGCATGACTGGAATGCACGCGCACGCGCTCAGAACTTCGACCCCTCCGAGCTCGAACCCACCTTGCGGCTCCTCCATTCCCATGGACGAAAGGGCTACCTTGCACTCAACACCCTTGTGTTCGACCACGAGCTCGAGGCCCTTGCCGACGCGGTCCGTCTCGCTGCCGACGCTGGGGTCGACGCGCTCCTTGTACAAGACCTTGGCGTAGCGCGCCTAGCCCGAGAAATTGCCCCCGGGCTGCGTCTGCACGCCTCGACCCAAATGACCTGCACGGACGCGGGTTCTGTTGCGTTTGCCGGCTCCCTTGGGGTCCGCAGGGTCGTATTGGCCCGCGAGCTGTCTCTCTTGGACATCGCGGCCATTCGGGAGTCCACGGACCTCGAGCTCGAGGTGTTTGTGCACGGCGCTCTTTGCATTGCGTACTCAGGCCAATGCCTGACAAGCGAAGCTGTCGGCGGGCGAAGTGCCAACCGTGGAGCCTGCGCCCAAGCCTGTCGACTCCCCTACGAGCTATTGGTCGACGGGGTCCGACGCGACCTTGGTGACTGCGCCTATCTTCTGTCCCCTCAGGACCTGGAAGCCAGCGCGCTGATCCCCGATCTAGTGGCTCTCAAGGTAGACGCTGTCAAGATCGAAGGGCGTCTCAAAGGACCCGCCTACGTTGCAGCCACGACCCTCTTGTATCGCAGGGCCGTCGACGCTGCCTTGGGACACGACGTTGCGACCGACCCCACGCTGCGCCCCATGGCATTGCAAACCTTTACACGAGGCTCGGGACACGGGTTTCTTCAAGGGGTTGACCATCAGGCTCTCGTGGAGGGCCGCAGTTGCGATCATCGCGGTCTCCAAGTTGGCTCAGTGACTGGAACAACCCTGGGACGTGTGGTGGTTCGACTTTCCGAGCCGATAGCACGAGGCGATGGGATCCTCATCGAAGGGGGCTTTGCGGGGGACGGAGAGGTAGGCGGACGGGTCTGGAGCCTTTCGGACGAGCGTGGGGAAACGCCCAGCGCCGAAGCAGGCCAGGTGATCCGAGTTGGACTCGGTCCAGACGTGCGCATTCGAGCCACAGAGGGACGGCGCGTATGGAAGACCAGTGACCCTTCCCTGGAACGCGCGGTGTTCGCCAAGTTGCCAGATGCCCCGCGAAGGCCTCTGGACCTGGTGGTCACGGCAAACCATGGGGAGTGCGCTCGCTTGGAAGGGATTGCAGGAGATGTGCATGCGTCGGTGCAAGCCGACACACCAATCTTGCGGGCGACATCGGCAACGAGCTCACTGGACGCGGTGAAGAGCAAGCTGGCCAGGCTTGGGGATACGCCGTTTGTCTTGCGAAATCTGGAGCTCCGTCTGCCGAGCGACGCGCTCTGGCCAGTGTCGTCCATCAACAGGGCGAGGCGAGCGCTGGTCGAGGCGCTGGTTGCGGGGTCGCACCGGAGCATTCCCACTGCAACGGTTTCATGGGCGCCGAAGGGGCCCACGGGGCCTTTGCCTCCGCCAGGGCTGTTTGTGTTGTGTCGAACCTTGGCGCAGGCAGAAGCGGCGCTCGATGCGGGGGCGGACGGGGTCTACCTGGACTTCCTAGGACTGACTGGGACAGGAGACGCGTTTCGAGCTCTTCGTGCCCGGGGGCATGGACTTATTGGAGTGGCGCCACCACGGGTAAGGAAACCTGGGGAAGAGACAATCGATCGGTTTCTAGCGGACCTTGGGCCAGACATGACGTTGGTACGGGGTTTGGGAGCTTTGGGGGAGACGAGCTTACAGCCGCGCATAGGCGACTTTTCTCTAAACGTTGCCAATGGTCTGGCAGCGTCGGAGGTACTGGCGCGGGGGCTCACTGCGTTTACGCCGTGTTTCGACCTAGACGCTACCGAGCTCGTGACGTTTCTCGACTCCTCGTTCGGGCCGTATGCCGAGCTTGTGGTGCATCATCCCATGGCGCTCTTTTACATGGAGCACTGCGTGTTTGCGGCGCTTCTGTCAAAGGGGCGAGATTCTCGAAGCTGTGGCCGTCCATGCGACCTGCACCGGATTGCGCTGCGGGACCGAGCGGGTCACGAGCATCCAGTGATGGCCGACGTGGGATGTCGCAACACGGTATTTCACGGCTCGGCGCAGAGCGCAGCGGAGCTGATTCCGAAGGTCCTTGCCAGTGGAGTGCGTCGGTTTCGCATCGAGCTGGTTACGGAGACTCAGGAGTCCACCACGTGCATTGTAACGACCTACCGAGCGCTGCTGGAGGGGACCGTGACCTCCACAGAGGTTTGGCGCACGTTGCAGGCGCAGGAGGGCTACGGCGTGGTGCGAGGCTCTCTGCGGGTATGTGGCTGAGACGTAATATGCACGATCCCCCTTGCGCTCTTGGGGGCGAACGGGCTAGGTTGTCTCGTGCGGTTGCGCGCCTTGGACGGGGGTTCCGCGAAGGCGACGCAAGTCCAGCTGTTTCAGATATACCAATTCAGGACTGTTACTAGTCTCACAAGAAAGGGGCATACAGGATGGTTCATCAGGCGTTCAACAGGGGGCTCTCTTGGATGGGAGTGGCTCTGCGCTTAGCGATTGTTCTGCTGGTTCTATCGATTCCTTCGTGTTCCAGCACTTCCAATGCTGGGACACATCAACCGCCCACACTCGAACTCATAGCGTTGGCGGACCAGAACCCGGAGTTGAAGTCTCTCCTCATCGAGTCCATAGCTCTGGCCAAGGCAGACAATCCCGATCGACAGACCAATCCGGCGCAGACCCTAGATGAGTATTATGCCTTCATCGATTGGGCAACGTTCGCCATGCCCTGGAACATTTTGAAGGATCAGTCCTATCCGCTGCTCTATGAGCAGATCGATCAGAGTCTCGATTACTTCTATTTCGCCATGGACCGGCCGCTGCCCGAATTGGAGGGGAAGGGACTCTACAGGAATTCCCTTCAGTATTACGAACCCTTCAGGTCCTGGCTGATCAAGTTCGTAAAGTCCTGGGGGGCCTATCTTGAAACCACGGCCTCCTGGAACAACGCCTACTATCAGACAGCCTACGAAGACAAGCGCTTTGGCCTCGACCG
>CAITRH010000442.1 GCA_903894755.1 uncultured delta proteobacterium | reverse complement strand
TCAAATGGTTCCCCCCGCCCGCGGTCTAAGTTGACCGGATGCAATCGCCTCCCCGCGCCCTCGGCGCCCGTGTTCACCAGCCCATGGAGAGCTGGCCGTCTTCCTCACCCGCCCCACGAGCTCGGGCCCGCGCCGGCGCTCGGCCCGGCAGACCGATGTGCTCGCAGATTTTTCTTGCCGTCTCGCGCTCCATGATCACCGCCATGACGCGGAGGCGACCATGGCATTTCGGGCACTCGAGCGAGTCGACATCGAGTCCGCGTTTCAGAAGCCGCGCCCAATCCACCCGCGGCGATGTCGCCATCAGCGCTCCGTTCTCGAGCCGCTCCCAATGCTTGATCGAGACCATGTTCGGGCCGAGTTACCCACCCTGGGCTGTGTTCTGACTCGCCCCTTCAGGGCTGCCAATCAACGCACGGGCTTCTCGTTGCGTAACGGACCCCGCTGGAAAGGACTACGAGCGTTGATTGGCGGCCCCGAAGGGGCGAGTCAGGCGCCTCGCCGAGCTTCCGCCTCGTACTTGACGTGGCACCTCTAAGGAGCCACACTGAACCCGTGGAGAAGCGGACGCCCCACTACGCCCTCGACTCCATCAAGCTCGCGTTCGCGACGGAAGCATCGCTTCGGATGACCGGCACGGCGCGAACTTCGGCGTTCGCGCTGGGCCTGCTCCTCGCCGACGTGGTGAAGATCATCCAGGGCATGACGCGGGAGCAGTTCTACAAGTCGATGACCTCGCTCGCCGACCACCGCGTTTGGCAGGACGTGTACCACGTGACCTTCGAGCGCACGGTCCTCTACGTGAAGTTCACCACCGACGCGCAGGGGCACATCGTCATCTCGTTCAAGGAGAAGTGAGCCATGAGCAAGCTGAAGACCCAGCCGTGCCCCGAGTGCGGCGGCGAGATGCGGTACGAGAAGCACGCCGACGAGGTGAGCTATCAGGGGCACACGCGAAAGCTGAAGACCCTCGGCTGGTGGTGCTCGAAGTGCGGGGAGAGCATCCTCGAAGGGGCTGCGCTCCATGCGACCGAGAAGGCGTTCCTCGAACTCAAGGCCGAGATCGACGGCGTGCTCGGGCCAGACGAAGTGGCTGCGGCTCGGGAGCGGCTCGGGCTAAGTCAACGCAGGGCGGGCGCGATCCTCGGTGGCGGCCCCCGAGCCTTTCAGAAGTACGAGGCAGGGTCGCAGGCCGTCAGCGTTCCGATGAGCAGGCTGCTCACGTTGCTCGCGAACGATCCGAAGCGGCTTCAGGAGCTTCCGGGGGCACCGAAGGCGGCGAAGAGGGGCTAGTCAGTCTCTTGCAGAGCAGTCGCTGCGAACGCGGGCAGCGCGACGATACGCTTGTTTTTACCATGTGCAGTCCCTTCGTTCTTGTTCGAAGTGCTACCGTTCGTGCTCCCCTTATCCGGTAGCACACTACGGCTTGCAACTGTAAGCTCCGGTATGAGCTCACGCATGGGCTTGAACCACCCAAGCTCTAGCTCCGCAGCATGACGCGCAGCGCGGTGATACTTCGCGAGCATGGCTGAGGTAGTGTGACCAGTGCGCGCCATGACCCATCGCTCGTTCCTCGGTTCCCCCGAACCGAGCGCAACCGTAACGAAGCTTCCTCGGAGATCGTGGAACCGTAAGCGCTGGCGCTCCGGTGTCCCTTTCTGTAACTCGGGACGGTTGACGCCGGCAGTCTTGAGATCGGCCCGTAGCGCATTGCACATAGCGCTGGCCGGCCCTACCGAAGATGAGAAGACACGTCCTGCGCCTGCGATGCCTTGGAGCTCCTGATACCGCTTGAACGCCTCGCGGACCCCGGGGTCCAGCGCCCAAACTCGCGCGTCATCCGTCTTGTTTTCGTCGCTGCGCAGCGTGCCCGAAACGAAGTCTAGCTGGTCCCACTCAAGCCGGCGTAGCTCGTCTTCCCGTAAGCCCTCGCGCACGGCTAAGCCCATGAGCATGCGCCGTTCAAGCGGAATGGCCGAGCACGCCAGCATCGCAGCATCCTCGCTAGGGCGAAGGAAGGGATGGGCACGACCCTTCCCCTGCGAAGGGACCGCGTTCTCGGGTAGAGGCGAGGCCTTGACCAGCTTCAAAGGGTACGCGCTGATCTTGAGAAGCCACGCGAGCTGACGCGCGATGCGCCACGTCGTCGATTGCGCTTTCCCCGCGCGAAGCGCCGCGGCCACGGTGTTTTCGAAGTCTTCCAGGGTGACGCTGGCGATGGCCTTGGTCCCGATCTCCGAGCACCACTTCCTCCAAGCGGACACGGCGGAGGCGTTCGGTACGCCAGACACCTTCCCGGGGAAGCGCTCGTGTAGCTCGCCCGATCGCCACATGGCCATGACGTCGTTCAATGTGACGACAGGCGAGCCTTGCTTTGCCGCGCCTTCGATGACCTTGCGGCAAACTGCGGTGACGAGTGACCACTCCCCCGGGGGCGAGGCGCCCTCACGGTCCGCGATCAGCTTCGTTGCTGTCGTCGTGTAATTGATTAGCGTCCAGTCAAGCAGACTGAGGAACGACAGCGACAGTATAGCATCTATGTGCAGGGCAGAAGATGCCGTGGAACGCAACGTGGTAGGGAATCGATTTCTTGGTGTCAGCAGAGCATGCGCGCTGCTCT
>CAITRH010000441.1 GCA_903894755.1 uncultured delta proteobacterium | reverse complement strand
TGCTCTCTACCGCCAGCACACAGAGGACACAGGGCAGCTCTTCACCGACGAAGCCGTTCGACAGGCCTTCGAGCTCGCGCAGGGGCAACCCTGGCTGACCAATGCTCTTGCACGGGAGGTGATCGAGAAGATGGCTGTCCAAGGTCCCATCACGGAGGTGCACATAGAGGAAGCCAAGGAACGCCTCATTCTTGCGCGGCAGACCCACCTCGATTCCCTTGTGGCGCGACTGATGGAACCGCGGGTGCGACGGGTTCTGGGACCTCTGCTCGCAGGGGGCCTTTCCGACGCAGACGAGACCTTCGACGACGACATCTCCTACGTTCGCGACCTCGGGTTGGTCCGGTCCCGTCCTTTGCGCATGGCCAATCCCATCTACCGCGAGGTGGTGGTGCGTGTCCTTGGGAGTGTGGTGGAAGAAAACGTGACTGCAGACCCTCGGTCCTTCGTGTTGCCAGACGGGCGTCTCGATCTACCCAAGCTGCTCGACGAGTTCGCAGCGTTCTGGACTGAGCACGGCGAGATCCTCACCTCGCGTCTCCCCTACCACGAGGTGGCTCCTCAGTTGGTGCTGATGGCGTTTCTCCAGCGCATCGTCAATGGTGGTGGCTATGTGGACCGGGAGTACGGCATTGGACGAGGGCGGATCGATCTGTTGGTCCGCTGGCCCTACACGGACACTGCGGGCAAGCGGGTGTGGCAGCGGGAAGCCTTGGAGCTGAAGACTTGGGCCGACAAGAAGGCCGACCCGCTCGCACAAGGGCTGAAGCAGTTGGAGAGCTACTTGGATCGCCTTGGTCTGCAGGAGGGGGTACTGGTGCTCTTCGACCGACGCAGTAAGGGGGGAGTCCCCTTTGAGGAACGTGGTCGCTTCGAGGAGGCGGCCACGGCTAAGGGGTATCGGGTGACCGTGCTTCGGGGGTGAACCTGCGGTGCGAGAGGGAGCGGAGCCACTTGCCCCCTCGCTTGCAGAGTCTGTCTTAGGTCAGGGCTTGGCGCGCTCGACAATCTCGAACTGCACCCGACGGTTCTGCCTTCGGCCCTTGGCAGCGCCAAGGCCACGGTTGATTCCGAGGCCGCCACCGAGACCGAAGCGGAAATCGCCGGCACGGTAGTGGGCGCCCAGGATGACTTCCGTAGGACTGGCCGTTTTCTCGGAGCCTTGCAGGTCGGCCAGCACCCGTCCACCGTAGATCTCGGGGCCAACGGTCAGCTTGTCTTGCAGTACGCGCACACCGGCAGCGGCCGAATAGACCACTTCGTTGCCGCGAACCGCACCGCCGAAGCTATCGTCTTGAGGACGCCACGCAAAGCCGACCTTGGCTGCATAGGTGAACAGGCCGACCGTGCCTGCGACGGTGAGGCGAGGGATCAATCGCAGCTGTCCATCGCTCATGTACTGATCCCTACTTCCGATGGGAAGGTAGACTTGAGCGCCGAGGGCGACGGTAACCGGGTCTTTGTAGTTTCCGTAGAGGCGTCCATCTACGCCGACCCGGAGATCTCCCAGAGCCGTACTGTCGGCAGCAGCAAAACTCGCTGTGTCCGAGCTCCATCCGGTACCGTCTTGGATCAAGGCGATGGGAAGGTTGACCCCGAGGCGAAGCCTGTTGAAGAGGATCAACGACCCGCCGAGATGGGCGATGAACTGGTGCCTGACCAACGAGGCAGCTTCACTGTCGTCAGGGTTGTAGATCACCAGGGGCTTGAAGGCGTAGTCTGCGGTGAGACCGACTGCGGGACGTAGATGGCCACGAAGGTCCAGGCTCTCGTTGGCAAACCACTCGCTGCCACGTTCGGACGGGTCGAACCGGTCGACGGCGAACCCTCGCGTCGCTTGCGCCTGCGCGCTGTTGCCCCATGCTGCAAGAGCCCCCACAGCTCCCACACACAAGCCAAGCCGTCGCCTGCGGAGAAATGCCACTGCGCCAAGAGCGAGCAGCATGAGACCGGAGCCGGTGGCAGGCCGCGGTCCAGTCTGGCATCCGCCGCCACCCGCTGCAGTGGGAACTGGACGAGATGCAGCATCGGCCATCCTGCCGCTGTCCACAACGGTGCTGCCGTCGGGGGTCGTACTGCTGTCCACTTTGCTTGAGTCCGGGGTTCCGGTGTCCCGGGCTCCGGTCACGTCGCCGGTGACCGTGATGGTTACTGGACGCGAGAGGCTCTCGCCGTAGGCGCCTGTGCCCAAGAAGTGTGCGGTTAGGTCGTACGTGCCGGCCTGGTTCGGTGCGGTTCCCGTTGCAGTCGCAGTGCCATCGGTCACGATGGCTCGCCCAAGCTCCATAGTCCCGTACAGAAGCACCACCGCGCTGCGAGATGTCGAGCACCGTGTAGGTTGGCAAGGCGCTGTTGGTCAGAGCAAAGGTAGCTGGGGAGGCTGCGCCCGGCATACTTGCATGGACCGTGAAGGGGCCTGCGATCCCTTTGGCCGTCGCCCGAACACGAGCCTTGCACCTGGCTGCTCGAGTTGGTCACGCGCACGGCCAAGGGCTGGCCATACAACGTACCAACGGTGCTACTTTGGTTGTTCCCCGACACGATGGTGATGGCCCCTGGATCGTCGAGGAGGTTGGTCAGCTCAAAGCTCACCGGCTCCGTGACTGTAGCGTTGGTCGCGTACACGAGGTAGCTTCCTGGAGTGCTGCTGGCCGTAGCCTGAGCATGCACGATGCCGCTGTCATCGGCCACCACCGTGGTCGCCACGGTCGCAGTAGCCCCGTCTGTCGGCGTCACGAAGGTCACGGACGCCCCTGGGATTGGATTGCCATAAGCGTCGTAGACGTACAGTTCCAACAGGGACGGGAAATCGGTGCGCACCTTGGCGCTCTGCAGCGAGCCGGCAATCCGAGAGAAAGTTGCCGGAGTCGGGTCGACCAGGTTCTGCAGCGTGAAGAGGGTCGTCGAGCCGGTGCTGCCGTAGACAGAAGCGGTCACCGTGTACGAGCCTACGACCGTGTTCGCGGTCGCAGGTACGGAGGCATAGCCGGAGCTGTTCGAATTCGCGGTCTGGGTGCCCTGAACGAGGGTCGCGCCCCCGCTCGGGTTTACGGTGAAGACCACCTGGGCCTGACTGGAAGTCACCGTATTGCCCCAACGGTCCACCACTCGAACCCACAGGTCTTGAAACGACGTGTTCACTAAGGTCGACTGGGACTCCGGGTGTCCCGTCACTGCAGCCACGCCCCAGGTCGACGACTCTGTGTCATTGACCGAGTTGAGCGTGAAGCTCCCGATCCCCGTGGAGCTCGCCGTGGCCCAAAAGGATCCTTTGGTTGTATTGGCCCGCAGCAACGTGGTCGTGACCGTGCCAAGGTCGTTCGTGTTGAAAGTGTACCTATTCGCGCCTCCGCTGAAGGCCGCCGAGGCGCCGCTCGGGGCCGATAGAACGGTGAAGAGAACGGGCGTCCCCGAATACACCGGGTTGGTGTACTGGTCCTGGACGACGACAGCGAGCGGCAACGGGTAGGTGCTGCTGACAGCGACGATCTGGTTGTCCCCGTCGTTGGTGTAGTGCTGCGCAAACTGGTAAGCTGTCCCCGGATCATTGTGGCAAGGGAGGGTGGTGGACACGGAGGGGGCGAGGTCCGGCGTGGCGGTCACAGTGAAGGTCGTGCCGCGCGGGTTGGCCAGGGTGTTCGCTGTCGGCGTGAAGATCGCTATGCCGCTGCTGTTGGTGGTGGCATGGAGCGTGGTGTCCGTGAAACTCGGGCCGTTCCCTGGGCTCGTCAGTGTGACGGCCGTGCCGCTGATGGTTCCGTTGAACCTGTCCTTCACCTGGACTGCGATTTGCGGGTAGGCAACGTTCACGGTGCTGCTCGCCGTGGTCAGGCCTACGATGGCGATCAAGGCGGGAGGCTCGGGCAAGTTCTGGCAGGTGAAGGTGGTGTTGCTGTCGGTTCCCACGAGCGTGGAGGTCACCGTATAGGTCCCTCCAACGTCTGCGTACAGGTTGGCCTCCGGATGGATGACCGCTGTCCCAGACGTGTCCGTACAGGTCGTCGCAGAGGTTCCGCTGAGGCTCGGTCCGCTGGCCGGAGCGGACCAGGAGACGCAGGTCCCGGTAAAGGATCCCAGCGAGTCCATCCCGTAGTAGGGGGCCGCACGAAGCGCGAGGCGTATTCCCGCATGTGCGCCGGGACTTCGTGTTCTTGGAGGCGCCTTGGCGGTGGAACTCTGTGGTGTACCTTTTGTCATCGTTTGTTCCTCTTGGTCAGCCGATGGCATCGAGCGGGGAGCGACGGCCGGTTTCGCCACATCTTTTCGATGGTCGAGTACCGCTGCGTCATGAGTCCCTTCTCCTTGCCGGTTTGGAGGAAGGAGGCTTAGCGTCGGCACCTGGGGTGCGCATGCGCCGCGAGTTGACAGCTTTGGCAAATCGATTGACAGGTTTGGCCCGTCTGCGCACCTAGTGGGACGCCTCGCGGAACCCGGCCGCCCGCCTCGCGGAACCAACCGCCCGCACCGCGGAACCCGGCCGCCCGCCTCGCGGAACCAACCGCCCGCACCGCGGAACCAACCGCCCGCCCTGCGGACCCGCCCGCACACACCCGCGGCC
>CAITRH010000440.1 GCA_903894755.1 uncultured delta proteobacterium | reverse complement strand
CTTGCCCGCATGGGCAAGGAGGATGTCGAGGGAGAGGGGGTTGGGGGTGAGGTCTACGCGACATTGGGGCGCGGAAGCGGTAGATCGGACCTGCGGTTTTCAAGATGGGTTTGGTTTAGTAGGCCCTAGAAGCCACTACGGGCAAGGGCTCGCCACTACCAACGCCTCCCGCCCCTCCACCTGAACCCTCGTTCCGGGCTCTACGTACGCCTGCTTGACCATCGCCAGCGCCACTGCCCGCCCCAATGTTGGACTCGCCACAGCGCTCGTAATCTCGCCCACAGCATCGCCCGCTGGGTCCCTCACCACCGCCCCTCGGACCGGGACCCCATCGAGCACGAGCGACACCAGTCTGCGCGTCACACGCCCTCGCATTGCGAGCATGCAGACGACCTCTTGGCCCAGGTAACATCCCTTGGAAAACGAAACGGCCGTCTTCTCGAGACCCGCTTCCTGCGGATACGTCGTTTCGTCGAAGTCCACACCAAAACGCGGCACGCCTTGCTCCAGCCGCAACGTCTCGGCCACGTCCTCATCGCCCACCTCGGCCCCGACGAGCGACACATCGGCCCCAACCAAAACAGCGCCGCCGACCCGAAAGCGATCGAACGATGCAACAAAGCCCCCCGACGCCCTTGACACCGACGCCATCGCCTGCGGCCCATATGCGAAGGTCACGTCAAGGGGACTCTTCTCCACCGCCACATCCTCCATGACCAGGTGGTGCTCGAGGGAATCAACGAGCCGATCCCGAGCCGCCCGAGCCGCGACCACGAAGATCTCGTCGGGCTCGACCAGGATCACCAGGTCGGCCAAAACCCGCCCGTTTTTCCTAACGGCCAGTCCATACACGGCCTCTCCTCGGGTTCGCGTGGCGACGAGATCGCAGGTGACCAATCCATTGAGCCAGGTCGTGCGATCTTTCCCGGTGACCCGCAGCACCGCATGCTCGGGAGATGGCACGAGAAGTACGCGGTTTCGGGCCGCTTCGAGAGCCATCGTCACATCGTACCTTGTGTGCATCCCTGTTTTCGGCTCTTTCATGCGCCGACCATGTTCGACGATTGGAGCGATAGCAAGCGCGAAGCCCATTTCGCGCCACCAGAACATTGACGTGACCAAGAAGTGACCCACAGATGACAACTCATGTCGGGTATTGGCGTTGTTCTCAATCCACGAAGCCGTCGGAACCTGCGAGACCCTCGAGCGATCCATCGCCTTGCTCTCGCTCTGGGCGACCACGGACTGGTCCGCGAAGCCCGCTCCGTCGAGGAGCTCCATCGCATCGCCGAGGACTTCAAACGCCTAAGCATCGACGTCCTTGGCATCAGCGGAGGCGACGGCACCAACCACGTGACCCTCACCGGGTTTCTCGACGTCTACGGAGGCAAGACGCTCCCACGCGTCGCGTTCTTGCGAGGTGGCACCATGAACACCGTCGCCAACTCGGTGGGCATCACACGCGCCAAACCCGAGGGGCTGCTGGGACGGCTCCTCAGGGCGTATTCGCAGCGTGCGGTCATCCCGCTGCACGACGTAGAACGCCATGTGCTCCATGTGGGAGCCCACTATGGGTTTCTGTTTGGCACCGGCGTGGTCCACGGGTTTTTGGCCGAGTACTACCGTAATGAGGAGCCGTCGCCGCTCGTCGCTGCCAAGACCCTCGCCCGGGGCATTGGAAGCGCCGCAGTGGGAGGCCCAATGATACGTCGAATGGCACGTCCCTTCCGCGGACAGGTGCACCTCGACGACGGCAGTTCCTGGCCCGAACGCGACTACATCAGTGTAGCTGGAGGGACCATCGACCAAATTGGACTCGACTTCAAACCGTTCTTCCGCTTTGGCGAGCGTCCAGGGGCCTTTCACTTGCTAGGGATCCACACCAGTCCAACAGGGCTGGTACGAGAGCTTCCTCGCATCTGGCGTGGGCAACCCATGCGCGCTGGACGGGCCTACGATGCCACTCCAACGTCGGCCGTGATCGAGAGCGCCGACGGGGTCATCGGCTACATGATCGATGGGGACCTGCACGAGTGCCGTGGAGAGCTGCGTCTCGGTAGGCCCACGGGTTCGCATCGTGGTGCTCTAAACAGGGATTCGACAAAGGCAAGCCATGTTCGACGCATACATCTACGACGCCGTTCGCACTCCACGAGGACGAGGCAAGGCATCGGGCAGTCTCCACGAGGTGACCCCTCTGCAGCTTGCGTCCACGGTACTGCGGGCCCTGCGCCAGCGAAATCACCTGGAGCAGGCCTCGGTCGACGACATCATATTGGGCTGCGTGGAGCCTGTTGGAGAGCAGGGGGCCAACATTGCGCGCATCGCGGGGCTGGCCTCCGGGTACGCTGAAAGCACGCCGGGGATACAGATCAACCGCTTTTGTGCGTCAGGGTTGGAAGCGTGCAACCTCGCGGCTGCGCAGATCATGGCGGGACAGGCCGACCTGATCGTCGGTGGCGGAGTGGAGAGCATGAGCCGCATCCCCATGATGTCCTCGGGAGGCGCGTGGTCTGTGGACCCCCAAATAGCGATCCCCACACACTTCGTGCCTCAGGGGATAAGCGCCGATCTGATCGCCACGAAGTATGGTTTTCGCCGTCGCGCTCTCGACCTGTACGCCGTTCAGAGCCAACACCGTGCGGTCAAAGCCTGGCAAGAGGGACGATTTGCGCGTTCCATCATTCCGGTCAAGGACATCAACGGTCTGACCTTGCTCGAACGTGACGAGTGGTTGCGTCCCGAGACCACCTTGGAGTCCGTGGAGATCCTCGACCCATCGTTTCGGTACCTTGGGGAAAACTTCGGGTTCGACGCAGTTGCACTGCATCGTTATCCCGAGATCGAGCGCATCGACCATGTGCACCATGCCGCCAACTCGTCGGGTCTTGCCGATGGCGCGGCAGCGGTGCTGATCGGCTCCGGGAGCATCAAGGACCAACTTGGAATTCGACCGAGGGCACGCATTCGAGCTTTTGCGTCGGTTGGCTCCGAGCCCTGCATCATGCTCACGGCCCCGTCCATGGCTACAGAGAAGGCGCTGCAGCGAGCCCACATGAACATGTCGGACATCGAGCTGATTGAGCTGAACGAGGCGTTTGCTTCCGTGGTGCTTCTTTTCATGCAGCAGCTCAACGTACAACCAGACTTGATCAATGTGAACGGTGGGGCCATTGCCATGGGACATCCGCTGGGGGCGACGGGGGCAATGATCCTGGGGACCCTGCTTGACGAGTTGGAACGAACCGGCAAGGGCATTGGACTTGCCACTCTATGTGTGGCGGCAGGCATGGGCACCGCCACGATCATCGAACGCCTGTAGGAAAAGAAGGAGCACTCCGATGATGGATTACAGCGTCGATGGGGACGGTATCGCGACCCTTTTCTGGAACCTCACCGATCGTTCTGCCAACGTCCTGAACTTCGAGACTGCAGTGGCATTTGGCCGCAAGGTGCAAGAAGCCATGGCCGACGAGAACGTGCTGGGCGCCGTGATAACGTCGTCCAAAAAGGACTTTATCCTTGGAGCAGACCTGACAACTCTCCTCGAGGAGCGAGATCCGGCCGTGTTGATGGAACGTTCCTCGCGACTGCAGAAGCTACTGCGGGCGATGGAACGGGGACGGACCCCTTTTGTAGCGGCCATCAATGGGACCGCTCTTGGCGGCGGCTACGAGATCTGCTTAGCGTGCCACTATCGGATAGCGGCGGACGATCCGAGGATCCAAATTGGATTGCCCGAGGTGACCTTAGGTCTTTGTCCAGGTGCGGGAGGAACGCAGCGTCTACAGAGGATGATCGGCAGTCGGGCGGCGCTGTCGCTTCTACTCGATGGGACCAAAGTCGATCCACAGAAGGCGCTCGCGATGGGGCTCGTGGATCAACTGGTGGCTCCTGAGATGCTGCTCCCTGCGGCCAAGCAGTGGCTGCTTCGTGAGGGGGCCAGGAGCACGGTGAAACCTTGGGACAAGAAGGGCTTTGTGTTCATCGATGGGACGGCTCACTCCCCGAAAGGTTTTGAAACCTTCATGGAGGCCGCCGCGCGGACACACGACAAGACGCATGCGAACTATCCTGCAGCGTTAGGGATCCTGTCGAGTGTGTACGAGGGGAGCCAGGTGGACATGAACACCGCGCTTCGCATCGAAAGCAGATACTTTGTGAAGTGTCTGATCTCTCCGCAGGCCAAGAGCATGGTGCGCACGTTGTTCTCGTCCATGGGGGAGGTCAACAAGCTTGCGTCCAGACCGCGCGGAATCCCTCCTACGGAGTACAAGAAGATTGGGATCTTGGGGGCGGGCATGATGGGATCGGGGCTCGCCTATTTAGCGGCGCTTGCGGGTCTGCAGGTGGTGCTGATCGACACTGCAATCGAGACTGCGCATCGAGGCAAGCAGTTTGCAAAGCGCCTACTGGACAAGAAAGCGCAAGACAAGCTTATCAGCGACGACGAGCGCCTCGAGACGTTGCGACGCATCAAGCTCAGCACCGAGTACGGGTCGCTGCGTGGCTGTGAGCTTGTGATCGAGGCTGTGTATGAAGACCGTCGTCTCAAGTTCGAGGTAATCCAGAAGGCGGAAGCGGTCGTAGGAAGAGACGCAATCTTGGCCTCAGACACCTCGCACCTTCCCATCACAGGGCTTGCCGAAGCGAGCTCGCATCCGGAGAACTTCATTGGCTTGCACTTCTTCAGTCCCGTAGAGAAGATGCAACTCGTGGAGATCGTCGTGGGACGTAGGACGTCGGACGAGTGTCTTGCGAGGGCCATGGACTTTGCCAGAGCGATCAAGAAGACCCCCATTGTGGTGCATGACAGCCGGGGGTTTTACACGAGCCGCGTCTTCTCGACCTATGTGCTCGAAGGGATCGGCATGCTGGCCGAAGGGGTGGTGCCTGCACTCATCGAAAATGCGGCGCGTATGGCAGGGATGGCCGTAGGTCCATTGGCGGTGGCTGACGAAATTTCCGTGGAGCTCGCCTATCGCGTACGGCAGCACACGCAGAGGGACCTTGGAGCGCAAGCCACACGTACGGTAGCGGATGATGTCCTCGACAAGATGGTAGAAACCTGGGGGCGTCTTGGGAAAAAGATAGGGAAAGGCTTCTATGACTACAGTCCCGGGAAGAAGCGTCTGTGGCCAGGACTTTCGGAGCACTTCCCAGCGTCGCCCAACGGCCTAAGCGTCGAGCAGGTGATGAAGCGATTGATGTACATTCAGTCGCTTGAGACGTTTCGATGCCTTGAGGAGAAAGTGGTGTTGAGTCCGCAGGATGCTGACGTGGGTTCGGTGCTTGGGTGGGGCTTTGCGCCTTTCTTGGGGGGGACTGTCGGGCAGATGGAGGCCATTGGAGTGGGCCCCTTTGTGCGGGAGTGTGACGCGATGGCGCTGGCTTATGGTCCGAGGTTCTCGCCGCCTGCGTTGCTTCGTGAGATGGCGGCAGGCAATAAGTCGTTTTACCCTTGAAGGGGTTTACTTGTGTCGGGAGGAAGGTGGGGGTACGGAAGATGCCGCGATGAGTGTTTCCCAACGGGTCAAAAAGGCGGTCGAAACGACGTTGCGGTCTCTTGCCGAGGCGGGCGAGCTAGGACCGGAGGGGCTGGCGGCGCTCAAAGATGCGCAATGGACCCTTGAACGCCCTAAGCGTCCCGAGCACGGCGACCTCGCCACCAACGCGCCTCTGGCCCTTGCGAAGCGACTGAAAAAGAACCCTCGTGCCCTCGCCGAAACCCTCGTCGCTCGCCTCGTCTCCACCGGTGTCGTGCGCGCCGCCGAGGTCGCGGGGCCTGGGTTCGTCAACCTTAGGCTCGCTCCTTCCGTGTTCCACGCCGAGCTCGCAGATATCCTTCGCTCCGGCGCATCGTATGGCCACGCCGCCGCTGCCAGTGGAGAACGCATCCACGTCGAGTTCGTCAGCGCAAACCCCACCGGACCGCTGCTCGTAGCCCATGGACGAGGCGCTGTCTTCGGGGATGTCGTCGCGCGACTGCTCGAGGCCACCGGCCATCGCGTCACCCGGGAGTACTATGTCAACGACTTCGGCAATCAGGTCCGCCTGTTTGCTGAGAGCGTCCTGGCCGCCTCCCAGGGGCGCAACGTTCCCGACGACGGCTACAAAGGAGCCTACATCGACGAGCTCGCCACCTGGCTCAAAACTGTCGACCCCAACGTGCTGACAGGCGAGCGAGACGCACTGGCTCGAACCTGTGTCATGTGGATGCTCCAAGGCGTTCCAGGCTCAAAAGAACTTCCTGGTATCAAGACCACGCTCCGTAGCCTCGGGGTCGAGCACGACGTGTGGTTCAGTGAGGAGTCCCTCCATCGTTGGGGACAGGTCGCCGCAGCGCTTCGTCAGCTCGACTCCAGTGGGTTCTTGGTCCGCAAGGATGGCGCGCTGTTCTTCAAGGCCAAAGACGAGGCTTCGGACGACAAAGACCGCGTGGTACAGAAGTCCGACGGGCTCTACACCTACTTTGCCAGCGACATTGCCTACCATGCCGACAAAGTGTCCCGTGGCTACGACCGTTTGATCAATGTCCTTGGTGCGGACCATCACGGCTACGTTGCAAGGGTACGCAACGCCCTCGAAGCGCTGGGCCTTCCTAGCGAGCGGTTCGAAGCGCTCCTTTACCAGCTCGTGTTCGTGTACCGCGACGGCGCCTTGGTGAAGTCGAGCAAACGTGCGGGCAACATCATCACTGTAGAAGAAGTGATCGAAGAGGTCGACGAGGCAGCAGGACGACGCGGGGCAGGCTCGGACGCGTTGCGGTACTTTTTCCTTTCGAGGAGCGCCAACTCGAACGTCGACTTCGACCTGGACCTCGCCAAGAAGAAGAGCCTCGACAATCCAGTGTTCTATGTCCAGTACGGCCATGCACGCCTCTGTTCGATCCTGCGCAAGGCGCGTTCTTTGGGCTTCGAGCTTGAAGAGGAGCTCCCAGAAGACGTTTGGGCCAAGCTAGCGCATCCCGACGAGCTCGCCATTGCGGCGCGGCTGTCCGAGTTCCCAGATGTGGTGGACGAGGCAGCGTCCAAGCGCGAGCCGCACCGGGTGGTGGCGTATGTGGAGCTGCTGGCGCGGGAGTTCCAGAGCTACTTTACGCGGCTCAAGAACGACGCCGACCCGATCCTTCCGCCCGCCTCGGTGCACATACAACACGGCTGGCAGAAGCACTGGCAACAAGACAAGAGCCGGGCGCGTCTTGCCTGGATCGAGGCCATTCGCAGGGTCTACGCTGCAGGACTAGGTCTTCTTGGTATTTCAGCGCCCGAGCGCATGGACCGTCCTGCGGCCCATGCGGACGACGACGGATTTGAAGGGGAAGTCAAACCATGAGCGACGGAACGATCCGCAATCTCGAGGAGCTTCAGGAGGACGACGAGGAGCGACGCACCCCTCGAGTCGTTACAGTGGCGTTCGTTGCCATCGGAGGGGCTTGCGTTGTCTTCGCGGCGTTGGCACTGGGAGGACAACGTTCCAAGCCCGAGGTCCGGCGTGTCGATCCGCTGGGCGATCTGGTGACGCAGCGAACGTCGCCATCGGCATCGGCGCGCGCCACCGAGCTGAGCGCACGGGACGTGACATTTCCAGGGATTCTCAGCGATCGGGATCGTCCCACGACTGCCCTCGCAGCGGTTCGCGCCGATCCCAGTGGAAGCGCAACTCCACTTATGCCGCCGCCTGCAACCGACCATCTGCCAGTGGTCCCGTTGCCAGCGCAGCATGTACTCGATGCAACGCCAGTGGTGACCCGTCCACGCGACGGGCTGACCCGTGCAGCGAGCGAGGCGGCGCAGCAAGGAAATGGCTCGCCGGCAGCGACCGAGGGGCGCGAGGGGGGATACCAGCTTCAAGTGAGCTCGTTCCGAACCGCCAATGAGGCACGTCGTTTTGCCGACCAGTTACGGGCACGTGGTCACAAGGCGTATGTTGCGGAGGCGCATGTACCGGGGCGAGGAACCTGGCATCGGGTCCGTATTGGACCCTTCGCGTCGCAGCTTGCGGCGGCGAGCTACCGTACGAGCTTCGAGCAGCGCGAGCACGTGGTGCCGTTCGTGGTGCCGCCAAAGTAGCTTGAGAGCAACGAGCCACCTGTGCGATAGTCTCCCCATCATGACGGCAACCCTCTTGGATGGAAAAGCGCTCGCCGAAACCGTGCGAGCCGAAGTGCGGACTGGAGTCGAAGCGTTCACCCAGACCCACAAAAGGCCCCCTGGCCTCGATGTAGTCCTTGTCGGCGACAACGCGGCCAGCCGAATCTACACGCGCAACAAGGAAAAAGCCTCAAAAGAGGTCGGCATGAGAGGACGGCTCCACACGCTCGCCGAAACCACCTCGCAAGACGAGCTCCTTGCCCTCCTCGCGCTCCTCGCCAACGACCCGGAGGTCGACGGTATCCTGGTTCAACTGCCGCTCCCGCCTCACCTTGCTGCCGATCGCGTGCTCGACGCGGTGCCGCCCGAAAAGGATGTCGATGGGTTCCACCCAGTGAACGTCGGCCTTTTGGCGTTGGGACGTCCCGCACTGGTCCCGTGCACGCCGCTTGGCTGCATGCGTCTGCTGGCCCAATCAGGAACGCGGCTTCGAGGCGCACGCGCAGTGGTGATCGGACGCAGCACCATCGTGGGCAAGCCGATGGCGCAGCTGCTGCTGGCCGAACATGCAACCGTGACCATCGCCCACTCACGCACCCAAGACCTTCCTGCACTCTGCCGCGAAGCCGACGTACTCGTGGCCGCCATCGGAAAAGCCGAAATGGTGCGGGGCGACTGGATCAAACCCGGCGCAACGGTGCTCGACGTAGGCATCAACCGTGTGACCACGTCCGAGGGCAAGTCCAAGCTTGTTGGGGATGTCTGCTTCGACGAGGTCAAGGAACGCGCAGGGTTGCTCAGTCCCGTGCCTGGTGGGGTTGGGCCTATGACCATTGCGTGTTTGCTCCAGAACACGCTGACCGCGGCGAGACGTCGGCTCGAAAGATAAACCGCGTCCAGGGCTGTAGCCCTTGCGAGAGGGCCGGCGGGGCGCTGGGGAGGCGGCGCTACTTGCCCGCTTTTTTCCGCAACGCAGCCAACCGTTCGTTTGCATCCTGGGCGGCCTTCTCTGCAACCACCACCTCGTCGAGCAGCACGCTCTCGGTGGCAGCCTCTTTCTTCAATTCGGCCTCCTCAGCTTCAAGGTCCACGAGGTCCTTCTTGGCCGAGTCCAACAAGGCCTGCAAGGCCTTGATCCGTGCCTTCGCCGTTGCGAGCGTCAAAGCTGTCGCCTTGTGGCTGTCGTGCGGGAAAAAACCGTCCCCAAAGTCCACTGGCAACCCCGCCCCTGCCGGCTCGTGCGGCAGTTTGCTTATGTCGCCAAAGGTCGACTTGCGCACTGCGTTTGCCTCGTCTACCCAGGCCCGCCGCTCGCCCGTGAGACGGAACACCAGCAGCGCATCCTCTGCGTTCCGCAGCGCTTCGACGGCGTCATCCGAGTTCTTGACCACGTCCGCCGCGCGAGCTGCCAGCTCCTTGAGCACTGCAATGGTGGACGATGCCAGCCACGCGATCCAACTTCTCACGTGCTCCAGTTCGTCGCCAAGAATAGGCCTCTTTAGTTGGGCTGGCGTCTTCGAACCAAGAAACTGTTTCCAGAGCGCTCCGCCCCGTTTGTTCCCCGATGCGACCAGCAGCGCCGCCACCACCGCGTCGACCAGCGCATCGAGAAGCTCGTCGGCGCCGTCAACCCGTGCAAGCGCGCGCGTGATGGCATCGGTGAGCTGGCGCTCCCTTGCGGAGACCAGGTCCCACGATCCGAGAAGCGCGACAAAACGCGGGCCATGGACTGCCGTGAGGGGGTGGGCTTCAAGCTTTGCGAGGCTGTAAACGATGGGGCTGCGAAGCGGTTCGAGGGCGGTCTTCGCGTTCAAGGTGGAAACTGTCATGGCAGAGAGGCTACATCACCAAGAACCCGCCGCGCAAGCGCTATCAGTCGAGCCACTCGCGCTAGCTCGCGGCGGAAGTCCTTGGACACTCCGGAGCAGCCGAGCCCTCGACACCCGCTACCCAGGG
>CAITRH010000439.1 GCA_903894755.1 uncultured delta proteobacterium | reverse complement strand
GCCAAGCGGTGACGGCCGAGGTACCGGTACGACGGTACCTGACGACACGGGAGGCCGCCGTCTACTGCGGGTACCGAAGTACGGCGGCCATTCGCGTCGCAGTGAGCCGCAGCCAGTTGGTCTAGGCCGGTCGAAGGGGAGGGAAGGGCCCCCTCGTATTTTGTGTTGGCGAGTTGGACCGATTCATGGCAAGCCGGGTCTTTGTCTCCATGTGCTCTTTGCGGAGGAGCCCGAACACCTGGTCCTCGGTGCGTTGCCGGAGCCGCATGGTCAACCGATCGCGATGCTCCCGCTCGGAGAGTGCGCGGATCGCCGCAAGGAACGCTGTCACCACGATCTGGTCGAGCTCCTCGTACGGAAGGCCGCTAACGAGGCGGCGCCGTAGACGACTGAGCATCGGGTAGTACGCGACCAGCACCATCAAGGCCACTGGTCCGATGCTCGGAGAGAAGCGCCCGCGTGAGATCGTCTCTCACGGGGTAGGTACTCTCGCGCGAGTCCGCGAGTGCGACGAACACGGAGGCGACATCGGCGTGCGCGCTGAGCCACGGTTGTCGGCCACGCGCCTCTTCGAAGACCCGGCGAGGTGTGGCAAGCGCGTCTCGACGGAGCCGATCGACCACGAGGCGGAGGGTGGAGCTCATTGGTTGCGCATCCTCTGCTCGACGAGCAGCCCCATGAGACAACCTCCGACATGCATCCGTTCGGAGAGCCTGCGCGCTACTTGCAGTGTGCACCGAGCGTCGGCGAGCGCCCGATGGGGACTAGGCCGGTGGAGACCCAAGAACATGGCAAGCGAGTCGAGGGAGAGCGATCTCTCCGCTCGCGTAGAGGGGCCAGGCAAGGCTCGCGGTGTCGAGGCGGTGGTAGTCAACACCCGGAAGCGGAAGGCCGGCTCGGCGAAAGCCGGCTTCAAAAAACGCCCAGTCGAAACCGACGTTGTGACCCGCAACGAGCGCTCCTTCGAGAAGCGGCGAAGCGGCGGAAAGAGCTTCCCCAAGGGACCCGGCGTTCTTCCATGCGGCTTCCGAAAAGCCACATACGGCGAGCTCCTCGGGTTGCGCTTTATCGAGTCTTTCGGAAGCGACGCGTGTGGCGTGTTCGGTGAGCACGTCGAGGGTGCGTCCGTCGACGCGAACGACCGCGACCTCAACGATGTCATGGCGTGACGGGTCCAGCCCCGTGGTCTCGAGATCGATAACGCGATCGCTTGTCGCGGCGCCATGACGTCCAAACGCGGGACAATGCGACGGAGGGCGGGAGCCTGCTGATCCGGGAGAGCGAGAGTGGAAACCATCACGACACTTCCTTCGCCCAAAAGCGCGGAGAATGCGTGATCGAGGCGTGGGCCTCGAGTTCGGCCTTGAGCAGCGATACGCGTGGCTTTTCGAGCGTCTTGCTGAGACCTTTGAGGAACGTATCAAACGCCTTCTTGTCGACGGTACCCAGCTTCCCCGAACGCAAATGAATTTGAGTCGCACACCTCCAATAAACTGTGTCAAGAGACACTATTTGTTGGAGTGCGCGACTCAAATTCATTTGCGTTCGGGGCTTCTTGAGGAGCTCCTCGCGCGAGAGCCCCGAGGCATCGCGAAGCAGCGAGAGCGTGGGCTCGAGCGGATACTCACTCAAGGCTCGTGGTGGTGAACATTCGGTAGCGGACGCCACCAAGAACAGAACGAGGTCATCCTGGTTCTTCAGGTGCGTTTTGATAACGCGCTCGAGCTCCTCCTTGCGCCCGTAGAGCCTTCGCGAGGCGGGCTACCTCCTCACGCTCGCGGACGGTCTCGAGGTCGGTCTGGTCCACACAAATGAACTCGCGTTTGCCCTTTCCCTTGAGTGCCTCGGCGTACGCGGGGCAGTCCTGGGTGCCAAGGAGGGCAAACAAACGAGACAACAAGTATAAAGGTCGGCTTGGGGGCACGTGCGCGCGGCGTGACGAATGGATTGGATAAGCACATCCCATGGAGAGGAACCCGGCGCAAATGGCCGTCTGTCAATCGTCTTTGAAAGCGGCGCGTGCGGTCGCGATCGGCAGAAACATCCGTCGGGGCCCAGCGTCGACGGTCACCGTGACGAAGTCGTACTTGCCGTAGAACCGTTCCGCGTCGTCGTCCTTCGGGTCGACGATGGTACCCGTGCAGCCCATCAGCGTGGCTGCGTCGACGATCCTGCGCAGCGCGTCGAGGAGGAGCTTCTCGCCAAGTCGCCGCCCTTGCACTCGCCGATCGACGGCCAGTCTGCCGATGAGTGCCACCGGCATCGGGTACTTGGGGAGCTTCTTCTCGAGCACCTTGGAGACACGCGCAGACTCGACGCTTGCCATGCTCAACGTGTAGAACCCGAGAACACGAGGAAGTTCAGCCTCGGACCGCAGTACGTACGCACGGCAGATGCCATTTTGGTCGTTCGCCAGTGCGTGACGTACGAAGTAGTCGTCGAGAGGGTGCTTGCCGCACGAAAAGCCAGCATCCGCGTCAGCGAGCTCGATAGGCGTGGTGATGTACCGCGATCCGAACGCGCTCATTTCCCGTGGCGTTTGGCGGCTGTCTGCAGCCGTGGACTGGGCGGAGATGATGCCTCGACGAGCTCCTGCACCTTCGCAAGGGTCTCCGGCGGCAGTTGCAGCTTCTCGGGCCGGAGTGCCCACTCGAGGGCGGCGAGCGTGGGAGTGGCGATCTCGCAAGCCGGCTGCGACGAGCGAGGGTCGATCGTGACGAGCCTGCGTCCACTCCGCACCTCGAAAACGGCCTTGAGAAAAAGTGCGAGGGCCTCATCGATGAGCTGGCTACGGCTCAATCCAAGCTCGTCCGCCAGCTCCACGACGGCGGTGCCTCGGTTGTCGGGAACGGTTGCTTCGAGCCGCATGGTGCTCCTCCTTCCCTCAACTTTGAGGGACTACTGAGGCATACGACGCATCGACGGCTTCGGCAAGGAGGGGAGACCCCGGATCGGGGCGGCTCGACTTCGTTCTGGGGACCGCCCGAGAAAATATGGACTTCCTTGAGCGAGATACGGTCGATACCCGCGATGAGCGCAGCCTCCCCGTGGTCCGGAGGGGCTCGAGCGTGAACTTGACCGCACCTGGGAAGCGACCCGCGTCGCCGAAGAGGTTGCGGTACAGAGCAACGAGCTTCTTGTTCCCCTCGGCATTCACGGAGAGTTCGCCAAGCTCTTCGTCGTACTTGAGGACGTCGTACCTCTCGGGACGGTCGTCCCGATTTTCTCGATGGATCCATCGCGCTTGAATGGAGCGGCACGGCGCACGAGAAACCGACCTCGTCGGCACGGCAGAAGACGAAGATTTTGCAAGCTCTGCCCCACTTCATGGCCTCGAGCCGAAGACCGAGCGCGTCTTCGAAGGTGTGCGCAGTCGGTTGACGTCCGGTGCGCTGAAAGGCCGGCTCCCAAAGGCCGGGCCCAAAGGGCGGCGATCGCGGTGCGTCGCTGCCGCGGTCCTAATTTGCAATTTGCAATGACCCGCTAAGTTAAGTTTAAGTTGCGGGGTTGCGGGGGGTTACCAGCACAACCGTAAAACGGCGGAGACAGATTCATCGGTTTTTGCGGCACTTCATGCGCTAGAGGTACTGAGTCCGCGATTCCCCGGTAACGCGTGACACCATTGGGTCAAACGAGACCTGCGGTCATGACCTGTGCCATGTCGCATCCCGACTGCCAGAACTACGTCCCGAAGGTCCCGGAGCTCCCGCGCAGCTTCTGCACCTTTCCCGTCACCGGCTGCGCAGCTCTCCGTTGGGGATACCTAAGAAAGACAATGCCCCGCTAAGTGACGGGGGCAAGGAAAACGCGACCGTAGCGTTTTGAAGCAAATTCCACGGCGATATCATAGCACTCCGTGTGCTCGAGAAGCCATGGCTGTGGTCGCCTCGATGCAAACTACGCGCTTGCGCGGGTCGTGGCTCTGCGTCATTAGCGGCGACAACATGTCTCATCTCGAGTGGCCTGACCCGACACAGGGCGAACATTACGAAGTAAAAACGGGCAACTGCGTCTGCGAGGGCTGTCAGCGGCGTGGTGGCGTGCATGAGGTTCGCAGACGGCGTCTGCGGTCGTCGTCCGGACCGCTTCAGAGCGCGCCGACGCCCATGGTGTTCGGCTACCCGAACGGAAAGAGCACGCTCGACGCCGACGAGACGGCGACCCGGTGTAGAGGGGCTAGGTAATCCAATGCCGATCCGCCGTGAACAGAATGTTGCGGCGTCAACGAAATGGGTCCCAGCCCTGCGAAACATCGGGGAGAGGTATCGCTTTTCCGAGGGGCGCGGGCAAGGCATATCCTGAACGGTGTCGGGCGCGAAGGCGCGTAGGACGTGCAGCTTCCCTATTAATTCGAGAGGTTACGAGCCGATCGGAGGAACCCACGGCGGGGGCGATGGATTTATCGCTTGACATGCGCACCTGGGCGCAG
>CAITRH010000438.1 GCA_903894755.1 uncultured delta proteobacterium | reverse complement strand
CTTGCCCGCATGGGCAAGGAAGATGTCGAGGGAGAGGGGGTTGGGGGTGAGGTCTGCGCGAGCGGAAACCTGCGGTTTTCAAGATGGGTTTGGTTTAGCAGGTGATCCCAGCGGTCAATGAAGATCAACACGCCTGGTCCTGCCAAAGGATCCCCTCCGCAAGGGCGCGGGCCATCACCCCATGGGTCGCCGTATGCCCCGGTCTGATCGCATGAACAAGCCCGTTGGGAGGTCCCCCCCAAACGAACAAGTCGCCCATAAGGTCAAGCAGCTTGTGACGTGCAGGCTCGTCTGGCTCGAAGTGCGCGCCGTGGATCGTGTCCTCGGCCAGGACCACGACGCTGCCTGGGTCGACATGGGAAGCCAGTCCTTGCGCAAGAAGATCGTCGACCTCGCGGCTCCAGCCGAAGGTGCGCGATGGGGCAATGCGTGTGCAGAAGTCCTGCACGTCGCCGTCCCAGCGCGCTTCGGAGGCTAGACGCGGGTCGTCGACGACAAACTCGATGGCAAGACGTGGTGTGTCTGCTGGCTCGAAGCGCTCGAAGCGGTAGGAGCTGTCGCCATGGACGATCGTTGCGGGCCTTGTGATGTGCAGAGCCGCGGCGGAGGGGGCGAGATTCAGCCCCTCGAGGGCGTCGATCCAGGTCGTGGCCCCGCCATCGAGCAGAGGGAGCTCGTCTTGGTCGAGGGCGACGCAAAGGCCGGAGCGGACACGGAGAGCGGCGAGGGCAGCGAAGAGATGTTCGACGGAGCCGACGCGAAGTCCATGACCGGCGAGCGTGGTGGCGCGACGGGTGGAAACGACCTTGAGGTGATGGAGGGGCACATTGAGGAGGCCCCGTTGAAAGGAGAGGGGTCCGGGGCGCGCCAGGAGCTCGACGCGCACGGGGTTTCCCGAGTGGAGCCCGAACCCGCAGAGCACTACTGGTTCATGGACTCGAGGAACTCCTGATTGCTTTCGGTGCGCTGAAGCTTGTCGAGGAGAAATTCCATCGAGTCGATGACATTGAGCGGGTGCAGGAGCTGACGGAGCAGCCAGATGCGTTGGAGCTGCCAGTCGGGCAAGAGGAGCTCCTCTTTGCGCGTGGCGCTCTTGTTGATGTCGAGGCAGGGGAAGATGCGTTTCTCCATGAGCTTGCGATCGAGGTGGATCTCGCTGTTACCGGTCCCCTTGAACTCCTCGAAGATGACTTCGTCCATGCGAGAGCCGGTGTCGACCAGGGCGGTAGCGACGATGGTGAGCGAGCCACCCTCCTCGACGTTGCGTGCGGCTCCGAAGAAGCGTTTAGGCTTGTGAAGGGCGTTCGAGTCGACGCCACCCGAGAGGATCTTGCCGCTTGGCGGGACCACGGTGTTGTAGGCGCGAGCGAGGCGGGTGATGGAGTCGAGGAGGATGACGACGTCGTGTTTGTGCTCGACGAGGCGCTTGGCCTTTTCGAGGACCATTTCGGCGACTTGCACGTGACGGGTGGGGGGCTCGTCGAACGTCGACGAGATGACCTCACCTTTGACGGTGCGTTGCATGTCGGTGACCTCTTCGGGGCGCTCGTCGATCAGGAGCACGATGAGGTCGACTTCGGGATGGTTGGTGGAGATGGAGTTGGAGATGTTCTGGAGGAGGACGGTTTTACCGGCGCGTGGGGGGCTGACGATGAGGCAGCGTTGGCCCATACCGATGGGGACGACCATGTCGATGATGCGGGCCGACATGCCTTTACGGTTTTGCGGTTGGCCGGGGACGCCGTTGATTTCGAGCTTGAAGCGTCGTTGCGGATAGAGCGGGGTGAGGTTGTCAAAGAGGATTTTGTCGCGGGCGACCTCAGGACTGGTGCCGTTGATTTTGTCGACTTTGGTGAGTGCGAAGTAGCGCTCGGTGTCTTTGGGGGGGCGGATGGTGCCGTTGACGGCGTCGCCGGTGCGGAGGTTGAAGCGACGTATTTGGGAAGGGGAGACGTAGACGTCGTCGGGGCCTGGGAGGTAGTTGTAGTCAGGAGCGCGAAGGAATCCGAAGCCATCGGGGAGGCATTCGAGGACACCGTCGGCGTGGATGTTTCCGTCCTTGGCGGCGGTGTGTTGGAGGATGGCGAAGATGAGGTCTTGTTTTCGCAGGCCGGCGGCCCCTTCGATGGTCATTTCTTTGGCCAACGAGACGAGATCGGGCATGGACTTTTGTTTCAGCTCACGGAGATTCATGGGGTTTCCTTGGTGATGCGCCGGGGGCCGCCGGCTGGGCCCGAGTGTGGCTTGGACAGCCGCACGGGACGGGCAGAAACACGGACATTGGGTTGAAGGAACTCGAGAACGGTCCGAACGGACCTGCGGCAGATGTAGAAGATCCCTTCGAAGCAAGTCAAGGGACCTGCTCACGAACGTTGTGGGGCTGTTGGCTTGACAAGGGGCGAGGACACCGCTAGGTCAGGTGGTCCCGAAGGCGCGTAGCTCAGTGGTAGAGCACTACCTTGACACGGTAGGGGTCGTTGGTTCAATCCCAATCGCGCCTACAAAGATTGCAGGCACCTAGATGGCCGCCCCCATCGCTCCGCTTCCCGCCCCCATTCATTCCCTTGATTTCGACCCTCTTCGGGTCCTTGTTGAACGTTTCGCTGCGTCCGGAGCAGCAGCCCTTAGCATCGAGCCCATGACGGGAGGCGCGTCGACACGACGGTATTTCCGCGTGACGATCCCCGGCTTCGGCACCGCAGTGGCGATGTTCGTTCCGGACGGTGGCAAGCCCGAGGAGGTGCAGAAGCACGCGGATGCGAGGGGCTGGCCTTTTCTCGAGGTGCGGGCGCTTCTCGAAGAACGGGCTATTCGAGTCCCTCGGCTCTACGGCGAGGACACGGCGCGCGGTTGGGTGCTTCTCGAAGACCTGGGCGACGACACCCTGGCGGTGTTCCTCGGGAAAAATCCTCCAGACAAGCGTGCGCTTTACACCCGTGCGGTCGAGGATCTGGCCGAGGCGCAGGGACATCTGGCGACCCTTCCTGCCGACTCGATCGTGGCGACGAGGGCGTTCGATCACGACCTTCTGTTGTGGGAGATCGATCACTTTCGCGAGTGGGGACTCGAGGCACGCGGCGTGGTCCTCGGGGCGGACGATCGGGCCTGTTTCGATGACATCGCGGAGCGCTTGGCACGTCGCATTTCAGACTGGCCAAGGGGGTTTACCCATCGCGACTACCAGTCACGCAACCTGATGGTGTGTCCGGGTCGCGGCATCGTGTGGATCGATTTCCAGGACGCACTTCTTGGGCCTCGGGTTTACGACCTGGTGGCGCTCTTGAACGACAGCTACCAGACCTTCGAGCGGTCGTTTGTCGAGGAGCGTCTTGTCGAATACGCGCGGGCAGCGTCGCTCGGGGCCGAGGAATCGGCGGTGCTGCTTCATCAGTTCGATCTGGTGACCGTGCAGCGGAAACTGAAGGACGCGGGGCGGTTTGTGTTTATCGATCGGGTGAAGGGCAACCCGTCGTTTTTGCCCTTCGTGGTGCCGACGGTGCGCAAGGTGATGTTGTCGTTGGAGCGTCTTTCGGACGACGGCGACATGCGGGTCTTGCGGGCGTTGCTTCACCGGGTGCTTCCCGATGAGGCGTAGGGTCTCGTGCTACTTGCGACGAAGGAGACTGCGATGAAGACGATCCTGGTGACGGGAGCGAACACGGGGCTAGGGCTGGAGATGTGCCGACAGCTTCATGCGTTGGGCGACCGGGTGATCGGGGCATGCCGGACGGCGTCACCGGAGCTGGCGGGTCTTGGGGTGCAGGTGGAGACGGGCATCGATGTGGCGTCCGAGGAGACTGGGCGGGAGCTTATCAAGAGGCTTGGGACGACACGGGTAAGCTGGCTTGTGCACAACGCGGGGATCTATCGTCAGGGGGGGCTGGACGATCTGGATGCGTCGAAGCTGCGCGAGGAATTTGCGGTCAATGCGTTAGGGCCGCTTCTCATCACGAGGGCGCTGCTTCCACTGCTCGATAGCGGGAGCAAGATTGGGCTCATCACGAGTTTGATGGGGTCGTTGGGGGACAACGGGTCGGGGGGCTCGTATGGATATCGGATGTCGAAGGCGGCGTTGAACATGGCGGGGGTGTCGTTGGCGCGGGATCTAAAGGGCCGAGGGATTGCAGTAGCGCTTTTGCATCCTGGGTTTGTGCGGACTCGGATGACGGGGCAGCAGGGCTACTTGGATCCACCGGAGTCGGTACGGGGGCTTCTGGCGCGTCTCGACGAGCTTACGCTGGCGACCTCCGGGCACTTTTGGCATGCAAACGGAAAAGAGCTTCCTTGGTGACGGCGCTTGGGGCGCGGGTGAAGTTAGTCGTAAAGAATCGGTCCAAAAAAGCGAGGGATCATGGAGGGTGATGGGATGGCAAGGCTTCGGCCTAGTGAAGTGCGCGAGCGGGTGCTTGAGGAGCATGTAGCGCTCCGGAAGGCGATGGAGGAGCTTCAGCAGCTTGTGGTGCGTGCGGAGCGCGAAGGCGACGAGCCCTCGCGGGTTGAGCTCAAGACCGAGTGCGTCGGGCTATTGAGGACTTTGCATCGGCACCTCGACTTCGAGGATCGACTGCTGGAACCGACGCTACGTGCGATCGACGCATGGGGACCGATTCGGGCCGATCGCTTACGTGACGACCACCGCGCCCAGCGGCGAGAGTTGGATCGGCTAGCGGAGCGTCTCGGGGATCCGGCGAACACGGCAGGTCAGTGCGCGGCGATGGTGCGCACGTTTCTCGAGTGGTTTGCGCGGGACATGGAGGAAGAGGAGCGCGACATCCTTCATCGAGAGCTTTTGCGTGACGACGCGATCGCGACGAACATTTTCACGGGCTAAACCAAACCTACTTTGAGAACCGCAGGTCCGATCCACCGCTTCCCGCGCCCCAATTTCGCGTAGACCTCACCCCCAACCCCCTCTCCCTCGACATCCTCCTTGCCCATGCGGGCAAGGACGATCGTCTTCGAGAGAGGGGGCTCGGAACAGT
>CAITRH010000437.1 GCA_903894755.1 uncultured delta proteobacterium | reverse complement strand
TTCTCTGGCAGCCCCGAAGGGGCGAGTCAAATCAGCCCAGGGTGGGTAACCCTGGGTCGGGAGGAACGCGGGCAAGCACTTGGTTAACGCGTATGGTGGGTAACCCTGGGTCGTGGGTGGCGCGGTTCGGACCTTGGTTCGGACCTGCGTCCTTCAAGATGGGGTTGGTTAGCTTGGCAGCTAGGTCCACCTCGACCTCCTCTGGTCCCCTAAGTCACAATCACCGTGTCCACGAAGCGCCGACTTTCCTGCACTGCCCGCCTGTCCAGAACACGACTTGGATCGTACGTGATAGCTTCCTCTACCTCCCGCGCCCCCACCTTCACGAAGACATGCTTGGTACCGTTGGCATCGATCCCAAGCCTGACCACCACCTTGGTCCTCGCAGGACCAGGCGGCAGCTCCTTGAGAAGCACTGTCCCCACCGGATCACACTGCTCTGGCTCCTGCTCCTCGCCCTCCAAGAACTTTACCTCCAGCTCCTCTTGGTTGGCCTCGAGGGTGTAAAACACCTTCTCGACAGGTTTCTCGAGAGGAACAGCCGTGTCCTTTGGAATCAGTGGCACCACGATCTCAACACCTGACTTGTTCATGGCAAGCACCCCAAGGGTCCTGCTCAGCACCCCTGCATAAGAGCTCCTCTGGACCGTCACCGGTGCTGCTCTCCCAGGAGCTGGCGGCGGGGACGACATGCCCCTCCTCGACAACTGGAGGGCATGGATTGCAGCACCGTGGGCCACGACCAAATCGGGGTCGATGGACGCTATAAGTCGCAGGTCATCGGACAGCTCCCGTAGCTTGCGTTGCACCGCCTTGAGCTTCGTGGAGCCTCCCACGAGCAAAACCCCTTGAAGGTCTTTCCATTGCAGCTTGCGGTTTGCGAGTGCACGTTGCGCAAGGTTTCCACAGGCATCCACGAGGTCACTCGTCTGCTCCTCGAATTCCTCAAGGGACATCTCCACTTTGCAAGGGGGCAAGCTGTCCTCCAAACGTCCCTCTGCCTTCGCCTCGTCGCTGTCGAAGGGGATCACAAACGGGACTCGCTCCGTGCGACCCACGCCTTCCGTGTTGAGCACCCGCTTGATGCGCTCCGCGTGGGCTAGCCACTCGGCTTTCGCCCGATCCGTGAGGCAGCCTTGATTGAACATTTCATTGGTCTGCGTTGCATAGCTTTGCACCAACCAGTCGAAGACCTTGCGGTCGAAGTCTCGACCTGCCAACATGTTCCCTTCGCTGGTCTCCGCTTTGGCGTAGGTGGCATTGCGCTTGTCCAAGCTGAGGATCACAATGTCCAGAGTGCCGCCTCCAAGATCAAAGACCATATACCGCCCATCTTGGAGCTCCTTGCCGTAGGCAATCGCCGCAGCGTCCGGTTCGGTGAGCAGATCCACCACCTCGATGCGCGAAATGGCCGCAGCATGACGGGTGGCCTCCCGTCGAACAGAACTGAAGTACTGAGGATGGGTGATGACTGCGGAGGTCAGCGAGTAGTCTCCCGCCCTCTCCACTTGCTGTTTCACTTTCTTCAACACCAAGGCTCCCACGTCCTCGGGACGGTACGGCCAACCATGTGGCTCGAAGTCCCAGGGAGGCTCTTCCCCAGTGAGCGGCGTGGCGTCGGCCCCTATCCACAGCTTGGCTTCCTCGAAAAACTTCATAGGAGGCTTGCCCGCATACTTGCGATCCCTCTCGTAGGCCGCGAGATTGCCCACAAGAGCCTGCTTGCGGGACGCCTCCCCCTTAACGAGCACCACGGACTTGAGCCCATTCACTGGTGTCTTCCGATCCACCGCGTCTACGTCCAGGCTAAACACCTGAACATGCCCGTCGGACTCGGCCAGTGCGCACTTGGTAAAGGTCGTTCCTAGGTCGATCCCATAGATGGCTTTGCTCATTCCGTCCTCTTCACCCCTGCTCCCGCAGCCTCACCCCAAGCCTCACCCAAAACACCAGCGCCACCGCCGCATGCATCACCGAGGTCGACAGCGCAATCCCGCGCAGACCAATGAACTCGAAGAAGAGCACGTTGAACCCAGCGTTGAGCCCCGCATTCAGTAGCCCCATCGAGATCATGATCCGACTGTTCTGCAAGGCCACATGTGCCCTAGCCAAAATTAAGAGCGCTCCAAACGGCGCTACCCCCACCAACGCATACGGCAATACCTCCGCCATCTGCTCCACCCCCTCCGGATCCATCTTCCCGTGCAGAAACACCATCCGCAAAAGTGGCCCCCGTACCGCAAACAGCACCACACTCATCAACACAAGAAGCCCACACACCACCACCAACGCCCGAACCAAGGTCCTCCGGTACTCGTGGATCAGCCCCGACGACACCGAACGGGAAAACGCAGACAACAACACTGGAAGGACCGTCGCCTGCGCGATGGAGGTCGGAAGCGACGCCACATCAAATGCATACCTAAGTACGGTCCCCGCCCCCACTACACCGGAAAACCCCGCGATCAACTGGTCAACTACTGGATTGATCCTCGTGATGGCGCTCCCCGTCACCTCCGACGCCACCAGCTTCGCAAACCGTCGGACTGGCTCTGGACGTTCCAGGGAGAACTCCAGCTTCATCCCTAGCATCCCACGCGTGATCCCAGCCAAGATGCCTATCGCTACCAGCTCGCCTAGCAGGAACGCCGTCGGTATGACCGCTACCCCCAGCGCCCCCTTGAACATTGCAATGAACCCGAGGGAAATGGTCATCCCTGTACCGCTGGCCACCGGGTGCGCCGCAAACCGGCCGCGCATGTTCAGAACCCCCACGAAGAACGAGCGGACCCCTAGCGCCACCAGCATCGCTACAAAGGGGACCGTCGTGCTCGCCGCTACCGCAAACAGCGGTCCCTCGTACCGAAGGCGAAACCAGCCGAGCGCCACTGCCCCAAGCAAGACCGACACAAGACTTCCATACACGAGCAAATGCGTCAGCAGCGACCCCGCAATGCGCGGGAGCTCCTCGGGACGGCGCGTGTGGACCTCGGAGAGAATGGGGATGAGCGCGGAGTCCTGGAATCCCGACGCTACAATGGTTCCTGCGAAGGTGAAGAACGCCCATGCAAGGTAGAAAACATCGGTCTCGGGGTTGCGTCCAAACCACGCCGCCAGCAGAAGCGGCAAGATCGCTTCGCCCGTGCGAAAGACTGCTTGAAGCGGCAACAGAAGAAGCGCGGTGCGAGCGATCGACTTACCCATCGCCGCGTCCAACCCGAAGTAGCTCCCCCTGGATCGCCGCAGCGTGATGACGCGCGTTGAACTCGTTTTCCACCCGCCGTCGCGCCGCCATGCCGTGCTCTCGACGCAGGGACGCGTCCCGGAAATACCGCACGAACGCCCTCGCTAGCCCCTCGAGATCGGGAGGCGCCCCGGATACGAGAAACCCTGTTGCCCCGTCCGCCACCATCTCGGGGATCCCGCCCATGGCAAAGGCGACCACCGGCTTGCCAAGGGCCATCGACTCGAGCACCACCCGTGGGAGCGGATCTTCGTAGACGCTAGGCACCACCGCTACGTCGAACTCCGAGGCATAAGGACGCACGTCGGCGCGGTAGCCTAGGAAATGCACGGCGTCGGAAACCCCGAGGTCCCGTACGAGCGCGCGGCACTCGTCGAGGTGGTCTGGACGCATGTCTTCAGGGGTGTCGCCGAGCACCACGAACTTGCAGCGCGGACGTTCGACCGGGTCCAGCGCGTCGAGGGCGATGCGAGCGGCGCGGATCATTTCGAGGTAGCCCTTGCGGGGGAGGATTCGCCCCTGGCTTCCGAACACCACGGCGTCGGCAGGCAAGTCGAGCTCGCGACGAAGCACGGGAGCGACGGCGCCGCGGTCGTATTCGTCCACGTCAATGGCGTCGTGGAGCACGCGGACCTTGTTCCGGCAGTGAGAGAAAAGACGCGTGGTGGGCTCGGAGACGCAAAGGATCGAGCGGACCCCGGCGCTTTGGGCAAGGTGCGCGTGGAGCGGCTCGATGGGACGGGCGACGGACGTGTAGAAGACGTGCCAGACGGTGGGGATCCCGGTGAGCCAGGCGAGGGCACCGCCGGCGAAGTTGGCGCTGGTGCCGTTGCAGAAGAGGACATCGAAGCGCTCGCGGAGCAGCAGGTCACGCAGACGGAACACGGCGCGGGTGCCACGGGCGACGTTACCGGTGGCGCGAAGGGCGCGAAGGGGGAGCGGGGCGTCGAAGTCCTGGCGGAGCATGGGACGGTCCCAGGGCTCGATGAGGTTTTCGACGAAGTTGGTTTCGAGGGACAACTGGTCGGTGACGTTGCCGTCGAGGAGCAGGTCGCGCACGACGCCTTCGTGGGGGAGCACGACGGCGCGGTGGATCACGGCGGGGTCGAGGAACTTCAAAATCGCGTAGAGGGTTCGACCGGGGCCTCCGTTACGCGAGGTGTCGTTGAGGAAAAGGACACGCAAGGGGCGTAAGGGGCCTTCATCGCGAGCGGACATGGCGCCCGCTATACGCGGGGCGGCATCGATGCGGTCAGAAAAAGCAACGGCCCGCTAAGTCATGGGGGCCCGCGGCTTCCGCAGACCGTCATCATCGATCGGGTACTCGGGCCCCCGCACGGCAACTGGAAGGGCCTGACCTACGGGCAACTCGCGCTGCTCTTCGTGACCTACATGGGCACGCATTGACATGTCCACCGTG
>CAITRH010000436.1 GCA_903894755.1 uncultured delta proteobacterium | reverse complement strand
GGGGGCTCACTGGAGCCGCTCATGGGTGACCGAAAAGGCCCCACCCCAAGAAGGGGCCGCCCACGAGGGCTCACTAGAGCCGCTCATGGGTGACCGAAAAGGCCCCACCCCAAGAAGGGGCCGCCCACGAGGGCTCCACTGGAGCCGTGACCATCCCTGTCATCGGGCGTGGATCGACGCTGTTTTGTTGCGCCCCTTAGCGCTTTCATCGCCTTCCAGCGTTCTGGAGGCGGCGATCCTCGAGGCCACGCCTCAAGCCTTCTTCGCAAGCTCCGCCACGACCGTGCGCCCCCCAAGCACCTGCCCCGCCAGCGACACGATGGCGCGCTCAACAAGGTCCTTTCGGATCGCAACGAAGGTCATTCGGTCCCTCATCCGGATCCGTCCTACCGCGTCGGCTGTAACCCCCTGCTCGAGAAGACGCTGCAAGTCCGTGGCTCGAACCCCATCACGCCGTCCCACGTTAACAAAGACCTGGACAAAGCCATCATCGCTTTCCCCGTCTTCTACGCGGGCCGGCTCCACCGAACGCGCCGGTTCCGCCGCACGCGGAGCAACCTCCGGACTACGCGCAGAGGACGGCTTGCCGCCACCAAGAATGGGCTCGTCATCGTCATGTTCCTCCGGCGGCTCCCACGTCGTGAACGTCGCGTGCGGGATAAGACGCGGCGCAACAGAACGCTCGGGACGTGGCGGACGACGGTCCCGCGGGCCTGGACCTGGACCCAGGCGTAGACGCAACGTCGGTTCCGCAGACTCCACTGGCCCGGAATCAACCGACGCTTCGGCAGCCGCAACGACCGGCCGGGGAGCGGGCCGAGCAGCAACAGCTGGGGCAACTGGACGCACCGGAGCCGCAACGGCCGGCGGATTTCGTGCGCGCCTCGCTTCAGCCGCCTCTTGAACCGGATCGCCCGAACGCGCCCCAAGATGGTCTCGAAGTAGCCCCGCTACGATCACGTCAGCGTCCGCGTGGGTCAGCAGACGACGCGATAGAGCCAGATCGTCCGGGTGAACCTCCCGCTTGACAAACGCCTCCTCGAAAAGCTGGACCAGGTCCCGTTCGGCTCGCGTCTTCATCTCCCCTGCAGTGGGAAGCTGCCGCTCGATGGGACGAATTTTGTACGTGAGCCTCAGGAGATAGAGATTGCCGATGTCCCTAGGCCCCACCAGGGAAATCGCAGTCCCCGTCCTTCCCGCTCGTCCCGTCCGTCCCGTCCGGTGCACGTACTGCTCGGCGGTGTCGGGGAAGTCGAAGTTGATGACATGCGTGAGATGGGACACGTCGATGCCACGGGCGGCAACGTCGGTGGCGACGAGGAACCGAAGCTTGCCCTCGCGGGTTTTCGCCATGACCCGCTCGCGCTCGTTTTGCTCAAGGTCGCCATTGAGCCAGTCGGCGTCGAAGCCCTTGTTCTTCAGTGCCTCGGTGAGGCGTTCGGTCTCTTCTTTGGTGTTGCAGAAGACCAGCGCGCTTTCCGGATCCTCGACCTCGATGATCCTAATGAGCTGGCCGCGCTTGTCGCCTGGTGCCGTGATGTAGACGAAGTGGGCGACCTCGAGAGCGCCGACCTGGTCGGACGACAACGTGATGAACTCTGGCTCTTTGAGTTGGGTCGTCGCCATCCGCTCGATGTCCGGCGGGATCGTCGCGCTGAAGTAGAGTCCTTGGCGCTCTTTGGGGAGCGTCTCGACGATGGAGCTCAGCTCTTTGGCAAAGCCCATCGAGAGCATCTCATCGGCCTCGTCGAGGACAAAGATGCGCACATGGGACGTGTCAAGAGTGCCACGACGGATATGATCGAGAACCCGTCCAGGCGTGCCGACCACGACCTGAGCGCCGCGCTCGAGAGCCTCCACCTGATGGACCATCGAGGCACCGCCGTAGATGGCGACGATCGGAGTGGCGCGGAAACGCGCAAGTTGTTCGAGCTCGCGGGACACCTGAAGGGCAAGCTCGCGGGTCGGGCAAAGGACCAGTGCCTGCACCTTTTGAAGCGACTTGCGAACAAGCTGGTCGAGGATCGGGAGTCCAAAAGCGGTGGTCTTGCCCGTCCCCGTGCGTGCCTGGACCACGATGGACTTGCCGCGTACGGCGGGCTCGTAGACGGCGAGCTGCACTGGCGTCGGATGTTGGTACCCCATCGCTTCGACCGCTTTGCGCAGGTCGGCAGAGAGCGGGAGAGATTCAAAGGTCGGCGGGGCGGCCTCGGCGGGGTCTTTGGACGTGGCCGTGGAATCGGTCATCGGTGTTGCCAAGCTCGGTTCTTCGTTGCGGCGTTTTTGCCGGCGGTAGGCGTGAACCTTATCATTGCCAAGACGTCCTAGGGGCCGAAGGAGCTACTTTCCGCCGTAGGCCTCCAGGTCGCGTCGAAGCGGGGCAATCTCGGTGACCTGGCGCCGTACGAAGCGTTCTTCGGCACGTTTGAGACGCGCCAGGGACGCGAACGCATCCCCGCCACGTCGTGCCCCCGCGCAAAGGCGCTCGACCTCTTTGAGGTTTCCCCACTCTGGAAGCGCCGCGCGCTCGAATGCTGCCAACACGTCGTCTTCTTCATCCAGCATCCCCGCGGGCGGCACGATGCTCTGGCTCATGGCGCGGTCTAAGGCCCGTTCGAGCTCCCCTAGGGCACGAGCGCAGGCGGCCGGAGGAGCAAAGCGGTCCTCATTCGGCCCGAGCCCGAAGACTGGACGTAGAAGCTGCCAGCTGGTCATCGCAACGAAGACCAACGACACGGCAAAAAAGAACACGAGCGACGCTCTCTTAGCGCGAAGTCCAGCTCGCTTGGCTTCGTCGACGGGAGGGACCGGCATGGCTTTCCCTTGTGCCTCTGAACGCCCCCTTGCGGAAGCGGAAAGAGCAGCGCGGCACTCCTCGCAACCACCGAATGCGCTAAGGCAACCGGCCCGTGCCCATTCCGATCACCCTAGGCGGACACTTCCGACGCCATCTGCGTGTGTATCTCGCAGGGGCGCTGATGCTGGCGCTCTTTCAGTTGGCCATGAACCGGATCGACTGGCTCTCCAAGCAAGCCATCGACCTCATTTTCGGGAGTGAGCCAGGACTCGCCTGGTTGCCCGCGACCATGATGCTCGGCTTGGCGCTCTTTGCTTTCGTGGCCAGGGTGGCCAGCCGTTGGTTCGTGTTCAACGCGGGACGGGACGTGGAGTTCGAGCTGCGTACCGTGCTCCTCGAACGTCTTCACAAGCTCGGTGCCGCGTTTTACCGGACCATGTCTCCTGGCGAGATCATGAGCCGCGCGACCAACGACCTGCAGCAGGTGCGGATGTTGTTTGGGTTTGGGATCCTAAATCTCATCAACGTGGTGTTTGCCTTTGCGAGCGCGCTTCAAGTCATGCTCAGCGTCTCCGTCGTGCTCTCGCTGGCGTGTATGACCAACCTGCCGCTGTTGGTGCTCTTCTCCCGTGCCATGAGCCGTGGGCTCTTCCTGAGAATGCGTGAGAACCAAGCTTCCCTGGGCAAGTTGAGCGACATGCTTCAAGGCAATCTGGCAGGAGTGCGCGTGGTCCGCAGCTTTGCCTTCGAGGACCGCGAGCAGGACCGCTTCGAATTGTCCAACCGGCGTTACCTCAACGCGAGCCTGTCTCTGGCCCGACTGCGTGGCTCGCTGGGGCCTTTGGCAGGCGCGACCAGTGCCGTCGGGATCCTGGTGTTCTTCTGGTACGGGGCGAGTCTGCTGCTGCGGAGTCCAACGGACGGAGGGATATCGCAGGGACAGTTCTTTGCGTTCTGGCTTTCCTTTGCTCGTATGACCTGGCCCATGCTGGCTCTTGGCTTCTCGCTTTCCATCGTGCAGCGGGGACGGGCCGGGTATGCGCGCCTGCGGGACGTGTTCCTCGCGGAGCCCGAGGTCGTGGATGGTCCGCTGCCAGCCCCCAAGTCTCTTTCGGGGGCCCTCTCGGTGCGCTCCCTGTCTTTTGCCTACGGGACCCGTACGGTGTTGAACCAGGTCTCTTTCGAGCTTCCCCAGGGCAAGTCGTTGGCGGTGGTGGGAAGGACCGGGTCGGGTAAGACGACGTTGGCGTTGCTGCTGGCCCGGCTTCTTCCTACGCCCCGTGAAACCGTGTTCATCGACGGGCTCGACGTATGCGACTTGCCCGTGTCTTCGGTGCGCGGGGTCATTGGCGTGGCGCAGCAGGATGCATTCCTGTTCTCCACCACCGTGGCGCGCAACGTTGGCTTTGCGCTGGAGGATCCCGACTCCCCAGAAGCGCTGGTGACCATCATGGAGGCGGCCCGGGAGGCGCAGGTACTTGAGGAGTCCTTGGCGCTTCCCGAAGCCTTTGACACGGTCGTAGGCGAGCGAGGGGTGCAGCTTTCCGGAGGGCAGAAGCAGCGTGTGGCACTGGCGCGAGCGCTGGCTTGGAGACCGCGGATTCTGGTGCTCGACGACCCACTGAGCGCAGTCGACGCAAAGACCGAGGCGGCGATCCTGGAGGCCATCGAGCGTCAGGCAGCCTCGCGCACGGTGGTGTTGATCACCCATCGGGTGGCGGCAGCGTCTCGGTGCGAGAGCATCGTGGTGCTCGAGCAGGGCCAGGTGGTGGAACGCGGGACCCATGCGGAGCTCGTACGAGCGGGTGGGTTGTACGCCGACTTTGCCGAGGAGCAGCAAATGGCCAGCGAGCTGGACGATCTCAGGGACGAACCGCCGACCGTAGCCGCGTAGACCTCCACCCCCCCTATGTCGAGCGCTTGACCTGCCGCTCAGTCCGGTCCGAGCACGACGCATTCGGAGAACTCGTTGCTGTCGACCTTCCATCCGTCTCCAGTGACTCTTCAAGAGCCTACCGAGACGGATCGAGAGTCTACCGAGACGGATTAAGAGTCTACTGAGACGGATCGAG
>CAITRH010000435.1 GCA_903894755.1 uncultured delta proteobacterium | reverse complement strand
CTCGGGCCTCCAAACGAGGGAAGACCCTGAAGCGCGCTCATGCTCGAACGACGGCTTCACGGGCCATCGAGATCGGCGGTCAAGGATCCATCGTTCAAATGGTTCCCCCCGCCCGCGGTCTAAGTTACAGTTCGTTGGGTGGCCCGGACACCCGGACACCCATCCCTTCTACCGAATCGATGCCGTAGTTTCAGAGCAGGTCTGTTCTCGAAGTAGGTTCGGTTTGAACCCTCGAAAATGGCGTTGCGACCTCGAGGGGCGCGGGTATACTTCGGTGGCGAGGCAGGTGAACATGCGGACGAACATGGCGGGGATCCTATTGGTAGGTCTGGGCTTACTGGTTTCGAATTGCTCGTCGTCAAAGTCAGGGGGGGTGGCGGCGAACGCCGATGGGGGCGCGGGGGTGGTTGGACCGAGCGGGGGGACGGTCACTTCGAACGACGGCGCCGTGCGCATCGAGGTGCCGAAGGGGGCGCTCGCCGAGGAGGTGAGCCTGGTGGCGGTCGCCGCGACGGGTACCCCCGAGTGGCTCACCAATGCGTACGCGTTGGGTCCGGACGGGTTGATCTTCGACAAGCCGGTGCGTGTCGTCTTTCGCTATGCCGAGAACCGCGCCTTTCGGCCAGAGTCGCTGCGGATCCTCACGGAGGTCGTCGATGGCTGGACCGCCATCCCCCATGACCGCGTCGACACCACGGAACGCACGGTGGCTGGGTGGACGACGCACTTTTCCAAGTTTGGTGTCGTCGAGCAAATCGAGGAGAAGTCCTGCAAGACGGACACGGACTGCGGCGAGGAGCAGTGTCTCGACGAAAACACGAGTGGCCTTCCCTACTGCGTGCCTCCATGGGGGCAGTGTGCGGTTTTCACCTGGAGGTGCTCTGACAAGAACACGTGCGCGTGGAACACCGTTGTGGAGATGTACCGCTGCTCCGGTCGGGTATGCACTTGGGAGTTGGTCAGTTGCGGGGAGAACTTGGTCTGTGAGGGCGCCGAGTGCGTGGCACGGCCGTGCGTCGGGAACCAAGACTGCCTCGGTCTCTCCACTTGCAGCGGCAGCAAAGCTGTTCCGGGTATCTGCGCGGGGGGGCGATGCGCCCTTGGTTCGCCGGTGGATTGCCCACCGCCAGCATGCGAGCGCGGAACCCTCGTGACATCGACAGGCTGCTCGGGGAACGACTGCCGGTACGAGAAGACGTCGTGCGGGCCGGGCAAGACGTGCGAGCTGGGTACGTGCGTGGCCTATCCCTGCACCACGGCCAGCGATTGTCCCATGGCGTGGTGCGACAGCGAGACGACCCTCTCCGGTTATGCGTGCATCGACGGGCGATGCGCCAATAAAAAGGAACCTTGTCCAGTTGGTAAGGCGTGTCGGCTCTACCAATGCTTTGCCAAGTGTGCCTCCGATGTGGACTGTGCCCCGCCATCGTGCAGTGACGACACGCTGAACAAGGAGATATGCGAAGAGGGCGTGTGCGTCCCCGACCCGGTAATGTGTTATGGCTTCGGGTTGGTCTGTCGCAATGGGGCCTGCGAGGAGGTGCCCGATGGCGGAGGGGCGGACGGAGGGGTGGATGGCGGAGGCTCCGATGCAACCATCGGCCCCGAAACCGGCTCCGATGCCGCGGCGGATGGCAGCAGCCGCGATACGGGCACCGATACCGCAGCGGATGCAGGCGAACTGTGTGTTCCCTGCAGCCCTTCCTCGGCGCCTTACGATTCTGTTGTCAATGGTGCTATCATTGAATTCGACCCTGTTGCGAAGACCTGTCGGGCCATAACAGGCTTCCGCTCCGCCACCAATTCCGTCACGTTCTTCTATGGCTCCGGGTCTCCTACGAACAAAGTGGACGTCCAGACGCTAGGAACGCTCCTCAGCTTCTCGCCATGTGGGACATCTTGCGAGATCCGCAACATCTCCGACGCAACCGTCGCTACGTCGACGACCTTCGGAGCGCCCGTCACCTTCGTGCTCCGGACGGTGAGCGGGCAGACGCTACGTCTGACGGCCACCCTCGATGACCGAACGACCGGTTCCCTCACCGGTGCGAGCGTCTGCTTTCCGTGAGGCGAAGCGGCCCTCCCAACCCCGCAGAAAGCGAAGCCGCTCGACTGTTGCGCGAACGCTTCCGCGAAGAAGGCTAGCTCCTCTTTCAGCCGCGATGCCTTTGGACCGATGGTTGCAAATGTCCCTGGGGGTGAGACGGCACGAGCTTCGCTCATCACCAGGGATGAAACTCGGGCCCCGCGGACCTGCTCTGAAACACGGCGGGGCTGCTCGGTCCGGCTCGTGCTCGGTCCGGTCCGGCTCGTGCTGAGTAGGAGATGGGAAACGCGTGACACAGCGGCGGCGGGGGACAAGCCCCCGCCCTACAGGATGCCTGCCAACCTCTGGTGTGCTGTCGACGGGAAAGCCTCGGGG
>CAITRH010000434.1 GCA_903894755.1 uncultured delta proteobacterium | reverse complement strand
CTTCGCGTCCGGATTGTTCTTCAGGAAATCTTCCCAGATGCGCACATCGTAGCGGAGCAAGCGAAAGGGCATCCAGTGGTCTGGAGCCGACTGGTGCTCGAAGGATGTCCGAACGGCGCTCCTTGAGGACCTCGTCGACAAAGCTTCCCGGTTCCACGCGAAGGGTGCTCCAGTCAAGCCGCTTCACAAGGGCCGGTGGAAGCATTGTCTGAAGCTCGCCTCGGGCGTTTTCCACATCGGTGAACACGTTTTTAACCAGCCCGTCGTGGTGCGATGTGGTCATGCCGCCATAGTAGACGGGGTCGGCGTTGCAGGCAATGGCGCATCGATGGCGCCCTATAGGGACTGTCCAAGGACTTCCGCCGCGGGCTACTTCGACCTGTGTGCATGCAGCATCGACCCGCGTGCATGCAGCATCGACCCGCGTGCATGCGGAGCGAGCGGGCGCACGCGAACAACGACCCCATGTCGATGCAGGGTCAGCGAAGGCGCGCACGAAATGCACGCGCGTGCTGGCGCAGCCACTATTCTATCGAGCGTGCCCCCCTTGCAGCTCCTTTCCGACCTCACCCGTCTTGCGTCAGTCGCCGCGCGGGGCGCAAGTTTTTCCCCAGTATCGATCATGCAATCCTACGTCCTCTCCTGCAGCGGACCACCCCCTTGCCATGGCGATGGCTGCGGGACCGGTTCCTGGACGCGCCCTACGTAGGCGAACAGGTGCAGTACCACTTTACCGGCGATGATCGTCTGACTCCTCTTCAGCGACCGCACGGCTTGCCTATCGGATCCCTTACGTCGCAGCTTTGGGCCAATGCCTACCTGTCGCCCTTGGACCACATCCTTGCTTCCCATCTGGGGCTCGGGTCCTTTGGTTACCCACCCTGGGTAGGGTGTGATCGCGGTTGGCCGCCCCGTCACTTAGCGGGACATTGTTCTTTATGCGACGGGGCGAAGGTGGACTGTGGAGAACCACTCCCGCGTTCTCCCGGAAGAGAGCGCGGCTCTGGGTGACCCACCGCGGACCCTACCTCGCTCTCTCGTACTTTGTCCAGCCCCCGAGCATCTTTCCCACATCCAGGCGCTCGGCATTGCGGGCAAGGACCCGAGCGCGGGTGAGGCCCCGGTACGTCCCGCGGGCGCCCGCGGCCTGGTCGCCGCCCCAGCCGCCGCCGCGCGCCACCCGCAGGCCCGTGTTTCGGGGTTGATCGTATCTTCGTGAGTATTCGCATCGGCCGACGAGTTGGTCGCTCCCGCAAGTTGAAGCTCCTGGAGCCCCGATAACAACCGGTCAACATATCCCGCCGATCCTCCGACCGCGCCTCCGTCCGGTAGAACCCCACTCGCAAAACTTTGCAGGGGGTCCTCTCGCCGGCCGGAGGGTCACCGGTAAGTTTGCAGGGGGTCCTCTGGACGCCCGAAGCCCTCCTAGCAAAATCGCTGGAGCCCTCTCGGCGCCAAAGCCCCCCGCTGCAACACTTTGTATGGACAGTTGCCGGCCCCGAAGCCCGTCGAGCAGCGTTCCTTGCCGGGACCCTTTCCGCGGGCGTAACACCCCCCGACAAAATGGACTGAGGTCCTCCAGCGGTCCGAAGAGCCACCGGAAAGTTCTCAGGCTCCTCTAGCCGCGCGCAGCTCGCCTGACGCAATCTTGCTCCCCCACCCTCGGAGCATCGAAAGGCTCGGTGAACAGTTTTCCACCCGGCCTCTCTCCATCGGAATTGTCGTCTGCAAGTTTTGTCAGGAGCCGTCTGGCCTTCGCGCGCATCGATCGCCAAATTTGCGATGGGGAGGGCCATTTCCACTTTGGCTTGTCGGAAACTTTGGACTGGGCCTTCTCGAGATTGTCAATCGGCTCGCACAAAATTGGCCCCCTGCCTTTCATGCGCCGGCTTCTGCTCGGCAACTTTCGCTGGGTCCTCGGCGGCCTCCCGGACTCGACAACGGTACTTCGTCGGAGTACGTTCCATCCATGGCGCAACCGTCCCCTTGCTGGATCACCGCCCCCCCGAGCCGTCAGGCTTCCGTTGGCCTTGGTCCCCCAACCGCTTCATTTCCCCGAGTATGAAAAAGTGCCCGAAGGACAGTCCCATCAGCACATACGGGAAGCTCTCTCCAACCTCTTTCGGTACAAGCTTGGCAACGCCCACAGTGTAGGCGCCGATCAGTTTGTCTACTGGGATCGGACGGACCCACGTCTCAACCTCGCCCCCGATGTGTTCGTGGCACTCCATGTCCAGCAGACGGTATTCGGTTCGTGGAAAACCTGGGAGAAAGGGGGGCCTCCCGATCTGGCGGTGGAAATCGTCAGCCCGACCAAAGGAGATTGGGAGGTCAAGCTGGGTCGGTACGGCGATCTTGGGGTCATCGAGCTGGTTCGGTCCTTGGGCTCGCCCTTCCCTTGGGCGCATTGCCTCAAGACTATGCGGGTACGCCGGGTTTCATGCCCCCCGAGCAGCAGAACGGGTCAGAATTGTCAGTCCGGACTGACCTCTACGCGCTTGGTGTCACCATGCACTGGGCCCTGTTTCGCTCCCTGCCCTTCTGGGACCTCAAAAAGCGCTCCGTCGTTGTGCCCCGAATCGAGGGGGGGTCTCTCTCGAGCCATCTCGCTCTCCAACGAGTAGGCCTCAGCGAGCCGTGTAGCCGAGTCCCCAGTACACGGCGCGACCAAGGTGCTCGCGCAGCGCCATCGTACTCCTGTGGAGCTCGTCGGCGCGCGGCAAAAGCCCCATGGCGGGCGTCCGCCTCGAGGAACGAAAGTCCACCGGCAACAGGTCGACCACCAATCCCACAGCCCGAAAACAGCCGGACGCCCGCTGCATGTGAAAGGCGCTCGTGATCAGTAGAACCGAGGTCCATCCCCGCTCCCGAACGTAGCGCGCCGATTCTACAGCGTTCTCCCGTGTGTTTCGACTCTGTTGCTCCACCACCAGCTTCCCCTCGTCCATGCCCCACCGTACAAGCTGCTCCGCCATCAGCTGGGCTTCTGTCCCTACTCCCCCCTCGAGCTGTCCCCCCGAAAGAAGTACATACCGCACACGTCCTGCCCGCAGCAGCTCGAAACCCGCATGAAGACGCTCCACCGACTCCGTGTACGCCGTCTCCCCAAACGCCTCCGTCGCCCAGCCATCCACCAGCCCCCCTAGCACAATGGCAACGTCGTAAACCCGCTCCGGTTGCACCGTTCGCAGCACAGGTACCTCTAGGCTTCGAAGCAATCCCTTGGACACCGGTGCAGTCGAAAAAAACCAGAGCACTCCCAATGCAAGTAACGCCGAAATCCGACGTCGATCCCACCGCCTGTGTCCAGTGCTCGACGCCCGACGCCCCCGAGGCAACGCCGCCACCACCAAGAGCAGCATCGACCAGCTGAGCGGACTCGCAAGCCAGTCAAGCGTCTTCGATAACAGGAAAAACATGGGGCTCGGTCAAAACTTGATGCTCTACTTCAACGCGGCCAGCCACATGAGGGGACGTCGGTAATTGGTGACCATGCGGTCGGCTGGAACCTCGTGACCCATGCCGGGGACCAGCAGCACGCGGACCGGGATATTTTCCCGTTTGAGCATGTCTCCCGCGCGGACCGTATTGGGAGCCACCTGATCCCACTCCCCGGTGAACAGGAACACGCGTTTGATCTTTTTTCGGTTCTCGGACAGCAGCCGCGGAGCGTCGCCAAACCAGTATTGATCATTGGCAGCCAAGATGAGCCAGCGGCTCCATTGGTCCGGGTCGTGGACCCCGACTTGCTGGGCGATGAACGCCCCTTCGCTGAAGCCCATAAGGATATTGCCTTTGGGTTTGACACGGGCTTTGTACTTGTGCCGCAGCGCAGCGAGGGTGGCATCGATGGTTTTCTTGGAGGCCTCGACGCCGCCGCCCCAGTTGCGGGCGCTTCCCGCGCCTCCCGGGCCTTGAGGGCATACCACCCATCCGAACTGAAGGGCGACCTGGGCCCATTTCCGGCAGTCTTCGAACGGATTGCCGCCGCGCCCGTGCAGGTACATGAGGATAGGACGCTGCGTTTTGGCCTTCGGCCGGTAGTAAAACGCGTCGGGATACCCGGGGACTTCTAAGACCAACGGGTCGGCGAGGCCGGTGGAAGCGCGGGCGTCGACCGGACCGGCTAGCGAGGTCCACGTGGCGAGGAAGCCGAGCCCACGGGCCAACTTGGCGAAGACGGAGCGCACAAGACACGGCTTACTGGACGAGTGCGGAGCGCGCAACTTTGCTGCAGCTTTGAGAACCGCAGGTCCGCGCCGCAGACCTCACCCCCCGGCGATTTCGTGCGCCGACAAATTCCCCCTCCCCATCGATGGGGAGGGGGACGCGGTGAAAGGGCCGAATCGATGGGGGGTGAGGTCCGCGGTTCGGACCCGCGGTTCTCGATCTGGGTTTGGTTTAGCTTTTAGCTTTGCGCCCCTCGCGACGCTTTTCGGCGCGGCTCTTGCTGGAAGTTCGCTACGCTGTGGTCATGATCTGGCTCTCCAATTCGACCCTGACGCGTCTTCGAGACAAGCTCCGCGCAAGCGGCCAGCGTCCATCGCTCTTCTTGACGGATCCGACGGCCATCAGCCCCGAGGCGACCGAGCTCCTCGCGACGACTGCCGAATACGGCCCCCTCTCGGAGGCCATGTACCTGATGATGTCGGCCGACGGGCACGTGACCCACGACGAGCGTCAAGTGCTTCGTGGCGCGCTTCGCAACCTCTCCGATGGCAGCGTGCGATCGGTGACCATCGAGGCGTTGCTCGATGCGGCGGCGCGTAACGTCGCGTCGCATGGACGAGAAAAACGTCTGCTCGACGTGAGTCAGCAGCTCGCCGAAGACCCGAACCGAGCCGAGGTCGCCTTCGTGTTGGCCGCGGCCATGGCGCTTGCAGACAACGTGGTCGCTGACGAAGAAAACGACCTCTTGAATCGCTTCGCCGAGCTGCTCGGGATCGACGAGGTCAAGGCTAACGCGCTCCTCGACGCGCTCGAAAACGACCTGACCGATGCGCGCTGATCGCGCCTTTCTCCGCGTAGCCCCCGTCGTCGTGTAGAGTGCCGCCCGTGGAGCGTGATCAAGAGGAAACCTCAGAACACTTTGGCCCCTACCGGGTGCTCGAACGCCTTGCAACAGGCGCAACGAGCGATGTGGTGTTGGCGCAACGCGACGACGGATTTGCCGTCGTGCTCAAAGTGCTGTTCGGGCGGTTCGGCGACGACCTCCCATTTGCCCGCCTGTTCGATCTCGAGGTCGCAGCGTACAAACGTCTTGCGCACCCAGCTATCGTCGCCCTGCTCGACTCGTTCTCGACCCCCGACGAGCTCGTGCTCGTCCTGGAACACGTGGATGGTCTAGCGCTCCTGAAGCTCAAGGCGCTGTTGCGAGGTACTTCGGGGCCTTGGCTCGACGACGCCGCATCGGCCTACATCGGATCGAGAGTTTTCGCCGCCCTCGCGGCCGCCCACGGTGCGCGCGACCCGCGTACCAATGAGCGCGCTCCGGTGCTGCATCGCGACGTGCACCCGGGCAATGTGCTCCTGGGATGGAACGGCGACGTCAAGCTCACCGACTTCGGCATCGCCAAAGTGGCGGGCATGAAAAGCGACACCCGGGCCGGGTACATCAAAGGGACCTTCGGCTACATGGCGCCCGAGCAAGTGCGCGGCGAGCCGGTCACGGCGCGTGCGGACGTGTATTCAGCGTCGCTGCTCCTTTGGGAGCTTTTCACCGGATGCAAAGCCATCGAGCGGGGCACGCGCACCGAGTTCGAGGTCATTCGGGCCATGTCCGAGCCGCTGTTTGATCCGCTTGAAAGCCTTCGTCCTGACCTGCCCCGATCGGTCCTCGAGGCGGTCTCTCGTGGACTGTCGCTTGACCCCGCGGTCCGAACCATTCTTCCCGAGGAGATCGCTCAGGAGCTGCGTAGGTCCTTCGACTTGAACCAGGGACAGGGACGTGCCTCGCTGAAGGCCGCAATGGCCGCAATTCGCCCCGAACGTCCCGCGGGCGATGGGGCCGCTCCGCTTGCCACCGACCCGCCGGAGCCTCCCACGCTCGTCCCGCCAAAACCGAAGTGGACGCTTCCGTTGCTCCCCTTGATCCCGACGCTTCCAGCGCCGTCACTCTTGGGTCCATCGGACTTCCCAACCATTCCGGCTCCACGCATTCCGCGGGATGCCCCTGCCGTGCCCGAGGCCATACGGGAGCCGTCCCTAGGCTCACCGGCCCCGCTGGCGCACCTGTATGCGCTCGCTACCGGCCTGCATACGCCCGCTCCCGAGCTGCATGCGCCCGCCCCCGAGCTGCATACGCCTCCTCCCGAGCTGCATACGCCCGCCCCCGAGCTGCATACGCCCGCTCCCGAGCTGCATACGCCCGCTCCCGAGCTGCATACGCCCGCTCCCGAGCT
>CAITRH010000433.1 GCA_903894755.1 uncultured delta proteobacterium | reverse complement strand
CTGATTGCCGTTGCAGATACGGTACGCGCACTGGGAACGGAGCTCAGAGAACGACGAGCCGAGCGGAAAGAGCTTGCAGCCATTCGGACCCGTGTGGACCGTCTCGAGCAAGCCGTCGGTATTGGATCTGCCAAGAGCTGAACTCCCGACCCTCCCCCCCGCGACCCAGGGTTACCCACCCTGGGTCGCGCAGGAACGCCGGCAAGCACTTGGTCAACGCGCATGACCCTCACCCTTGGGCCCCCTCGGGAGAGCGGGCTACTGGGGAGACAGACTGTGTCCCTATCCCAGCTTGACCCAACGATTGAGCAACTGCACAAGCTGCCCAACGTTCATCGGCTTCGACAAATGATCGTTCATCCCCGCGTCAAGGCACTTCTGCCTGTCTTGCCGGGACGTGTGCGCCGTCATCGCGATGATCGGGAGATCCGCAAGGTTTGGCTGTAGCCGCACCATCCGTGTCGCCTCCAGACCGTCCATGTCCGGCATCTGAACATCCATCAGAACCACGTCGAAACGCTCCTCCACCAGCAGCAGCCGCTCCACCGCCTCCCTGCCTGTATCTGCAACCTCCACTTGAAGCCCCGCCTGCTCGAGAACCTCCCGCGCTACCTCCTGGCACAACGCGTCATCCTCCACCAGCAGCACACGGGCTCCCTTGATGGACTCGTTCACCTCTCGCGGGTCACGCTTCACTACCGTGCTTCGAGGCTCAACCCCTCCCAGTGCCTCGGAGACCGCCTTGAAGAATGATGCCCTGCTGACAATGGGCTTGGAAATGCACCCCACTCCCTGCCGCATCTTTTCTCCCCCGTCAGAAGCAGGTACCAGCAAGAGCAGACCAATGCCAGCAAACGTGCGCTCCTGCCGAATCCGACGCGCCAGCTCCATGCCATCCATGCCCGCCATGCTCGAATCCACCACCACAAGCCGATAGCGATGCCCCTCTTCTTTGACATCCTGAAGTAGCGCGGCAAGAGCCGCTTGCCCCGATGCCTCACAACGGACATCCAGAGACACCTCGGTCAACAAGGCTGCAAGGAACCCTCTCGATGTCTTGTTGTCGTCAACCACCAGCACCCGCTGTCCCACCGGCATAGGCACCGCAAACTTGGCCAAGGGGTACCCGTCCGACTGGACCCCAAAGGTCGCTGTGAACCCAAACGTGCTCCCTTGCCCCGGCTCACTTTGCAAGTCCAACGTGCCATGCATCGACTCCACGAGCTTCTTGCATATCGCGAGGCCGAGACCCGAGCCGCCAAAGCGCCGGGTCATCGTGCTGTCCGCCTGCGAAAATGCCTGAAATAGCCTGCTGCGCTCGCTCTCCGTGATCCCAATGCCCGTGTCGCTCACTTCAAAGCGCAACTCCACCCTGCTGTCCTTCCTTTCGACCAGCTTGGTTGCGACGAGTACTTCTCCGGATTCCGTGAACTTCACCGCGTTGCTGATCAAGTTGAGCAGCACCTGGGTCACGCGAAGTGCATCTCCAATCAGCTTCATCGGCACATCCGCGCCCGTGGAGAAGAGCATCTCCAGCCCCTTTGGCTCCGCTGTCCACGACACAGCGCTGGCCACCTTCGTCAGAACCGTGTCGAGATCGAAAGGGACCTCCTCGATCTGCAGCTTCCCTGCCTCGATACGAGAAAAGTCCAGTACGTTGCTGATGACGTCGAGCAGATGCGTCGCCGACACCTCCATCTTGTGTACGTACTCCCTTGCTTTCGGTTCCAGTCCGAGCTCCAGTGCCAGGTGGGCGAACCCCAAGATGGAATTCAAAGGGGTACGCACCTCATGGCTCATGTTGGCCAGAAACGTACTCTTGGCCTGGCTTGCCGCCTCGGCGGCTTCACGGAGCGTTCGCTCGAGCCCCTCCATTCGCTTCTGTTCCGTGATGTCCCGATTGCTCACGCGCCGTCCAAACCAAGTGCCGTCGGGGCCGAACACGTCCTGGCAGACATGGTTGATCCAACGTTCTTCACCGTTGCGAGCCACGATGCGGAACTCGATCACGGTGTGCGCTCCGCCGTCGCTCTGCAGATGGGAACGCATCGAATCGCGGTCGTCGGGGTGGACAATGTCCACAAGAAGGCCCGGGTTGTCCATGAAGTCCTTGGCAATGTAGCCCGTAAAGGCTTTGCAAGAAGGCGACATGTAGACAAGCGCTCCTCTTGGATCGCGCCAATACTCCCAGTCCCAGGTGAGGTCGGCCATGGTGCGAAACCTTTCTTCGCTTTTCCGCAGCGCGTCCTCCGCGTTCCTCCGCCCCGTGATGTCCACCATCGCAACGTGGCACCGGCCACTGTCGTCGCCCTGAAGGCTGATCCCTTCGGCGTGGACAACCCGTGGCGGCAAGTCTTTGAGGGCGATGCACAAGTCACACTGCCTCTTGGCCTCGCCCACCTGGATCTTGTCGAGGAATTCGAGAAGGACAGAACGGGACTCGATGGCAAGGAAGGACACCATCCTGCGCCCCTTCAACTGGATGCGGTCCAGGCCCAAGAACGCGGCCCCGGCGAGGTTGCCCTGTTCGATGATGCCGTCACGTGTCAAGGTGAAATGGCCTATGGGGGCGAAATCGAAGAGGTTGGTATAGCGCTGCAAGCTCTGTTCGAGCTGGACGCGAAGGTCGAGCAAGCTCTGGTTCTGAAGCTCCAATTGCACCTGGTGCACCTGCAGCTCGTGCACCAGGCGCAGGGCCTGATCAGGCGTTGGCGGAGACTGCGTCAAGTCTTTTCTCAACTGCTTCTCAGCGTTCCTGCGCAGTAGTGCAGCAGCGTCCCGCGACGCTACGGGTTGCTTCTTCATCGCGCGGCCGGCGTACCTTGAACCTGACCGGCCTGCAATTTCAGTTTAAGTTGCTCCAGTTCTTGCGTCTTGCTAGCGAGCTGCGTCTTCAGCTCGTCGCGTTCGCGACGTGACGACACCTCTAGTAACTTGGGCGTCGTGATGTCCAGGAAGGTCACGACCACACCGTCGATGCGGTTGTCCAGTGTGCGATAGGGCATGACGCGCGCAGTAAACCATCGTTCATCGCGCGTGCTGACCGGCTTTTCGATGAACACCAGGGTACGCAGGACTTCGGCAACATCCGCCGCGAGGGTTGGATACACGAGGTCCATGGCGATGTCGGTGATGGGACGACCCAGGTCGCCTGCAATGAGCTTGATGATCTTTGCCGCCGGGGTGGTGAAACGACGCAGTTTGAGCTCGTCGCTTAGAAAGAGTGTGGCGATGTCGGTGCTGTTCAGAAGGTTCTTCATGTCGTTGTTGGTCCGCGACAGCTCCTCCACCTTGGCCTGCAGCTCGGCATTCACGGTTTGAAGCTCCTCGTTGAGCGACTGCATTTCCTCCTTCGAGGTGGTGAGCTCCTCATTGGTCGATTGGAGCTCTTCGTTGGTGGACTGGAGCTCCTCATTGGCCGACTTGAGCTCCTCCTGCGAGGTCTGCATCGTTTCGCGTGTCGCCTGGAGCGTTTCGCGTAAATGCCGCAGGTCTTCCTCGAGTTGCACCACGTCTGGACTCGCTTCCGGTCCAGCCCCCTTCTTGCTGCGCTTGGACTTTGGCGATGCGGGCGCATCGGTCAGGGCGAGCAGAAGCAGGCCACGAAGGGGGGGCGGCTCGCGCAGCACCTCCAAGGTGAGATCGACTGTGTGCATATCCCCGTTGGTTTTGACGCGGAGGCTGCGACGAACCACCGGCTCGGGATCGCCTTTGCGCAGGACCTGTTGGCAGAGGGTCGGCAGCTCTTCGCGCAGTCCCTCCCGAGCCATGGCGAAGAGGTTCCAATTGGCGCGACCGGCCGCCGGTTCAAGGTATCGCCCTGTACGACCTTTGATGTAGAGCACGTCCCCACGGTCGTTGGCGAGCACCACCGCTGGGGTGAACCGCTCGAGGAGAATGTTGGTCACGAGCGCTTCGAAGTGGGTCTCAGCGGGCGAGACAGCGGGCACTGCGGAAGTCGATTGACGCGATCGAAACGACAGAGAAAAGTCGACCGGAGCGAGCCGCACGCTGGCTTCCTTGCGCTGGTAGAAACGCCCTTTTGTGTCAAGCGGGGTGAACCAATCGGACGCAGCCCCGACGGTCTCGGCCGAGCCTAGGAGCAGGATCCCTCCTGGTTTGAGGCTGTAGTGGAACAATGGGAAAAGCTTGGTCTGCAGCTCTGGAGTCAAGTAGATAAGCAGATTGCGGCAAATCAGCAGATCGAGCTTGGTGAAAGGGGGGTCGACGATGACGTTTTGCGTGGCGAGGGTCACCATGTCCCGGATTTGCTTGCCGATGCGGTAGCCTCCTGTGTCGTTCGGCACGAAGAACCTGCGAAGTCGCTCAGACGAGACATCAGCGCCAATGTTGTCCGGGAAAAGCCCCAAGCGGGCCTTGTCGATAGCGTCACGATCGAGGTCTGTGGCAAAGATCTGCAAGGACAGGTTCTTTGCAGGGCTCAACTGCCCGAGCGCTTCCTTGAAGGTCATACCGAGCGAGTAGGCCTCCTCGCCGGTGGAGCAGGCGGCAGTCCAGGCCCGTAGCTGGGCCCCCTCGGGATACTCGGCAAGAAGGGGGGGGAGAATCTGGTCTCGCAGCTCGATCCAGACGGGAGGCTCGCGAAAGAAGCTGGTGACGCCGATGAGGAGCTCTTTGAACAAGAGCTCTCGTTCCTGCGGGGTTTCCTGCAAGTAGCGCACGTAGTGGGCCATGCGATCGAACTGGTGCAGTCCCATACGGCGCTCGATGCGACGGTAGAGGGTGCTTTTCTTGTAGAGGGAGAAGTCGTTTCCTGTGTGTGAGCGCAGCAGGATCAAGATTTTCTCGAGGCCGCTCTGGTCGGGGACACTGAGCGAGCTGACGGAATCTCCGGAAGGGGGGGCATGTCCAAGGTAGGCGACCAGGCGTTCGAAGAGGACCTCCGCGGGGCCTATGATGTCGGCCAGGCCCGCGTCGATGGCGCTTCGGGGCATGCCGTGAAACTTGGCGGAATTGGGGTCCTGGACCAGCACGACCCCTGCAACCTCTTTGATGGCGCGCAGGCCGAGTGTGCCATCGCTTCCCATGCCCGAGAGGATCACGCCGATGCTGCGGTCTCGCTGATCAGCGGCAAGCGAGCGGAAAAAGAAGTCGATGGGAAGGCGGAGGCCACGTGGAGTGGTGGGCTCGAACAGGTGCAAGGTTCCGCGCAGGAGCGACAGGTCGGCGGCGGGGGGAATGATGTAGACGCGGTTAGGAAGGACGCGGGTACGGTCCTTGACTTGGGCGACGAGCATGCCGGTAGAGCGGCCGAGGATCTCGGGCATGATGCATTCGTGCGTCGGGTCGAGGTGCTGGACGATGACGAAGGCCATGCCGCTTTCTTTTGGGACATGGCCGAGGAAGGCCTCGAGAGCTTCGAGGCCCCCGGCGGACGCGCCGATTCCGACGATGGGGAAGGATGGGGGATCCTGCGGGGGCTCGGGCTGGGGGGGCTTCGCTTTGGTGACCATGGGTTCGGGGCGCAGGGTACACGAAGAAGGGGTGGTGAGGTGAAAATATTTTGCGCCTTTGCATGGACGCCTGGCCCTCTGGCCCCTGGGCCTCCAAGTTGTGGGAGGCGGCTCGACGAGCTCGCACGACGCCAAACGGAAACTGAGATGCGTTTTACCGCGGCTTAGGCCTCAACGCAGTGGCGGCGATCAGCATGTCGAACGCACCGATGAGCGCGCTCTTGACCTCAAGACCACGCCGCACCGAAGCGTAGCTCGCGGCCGTCAGCGAATCGAACGGGAGCACGGTCAGGTTCCCTACGAACCCCTCCACAAGGGCGGTCTCCCGCGCCGGGTCGCGACTCCGCAGCGCACCGTGGAGCAGCTCGGCCACCACAACGCTCGATATGGTCAGGTCGTCCAGTCGTGTCGCGCGAACGCGGGCCACGAGCCGCTGCGGCCTGCCGCGCAGAAAGCAGATACATACGTTCGTATCCAGCAAGAATCTCATGGCAGGTCGGAGACGACATCGAGCGGAGGCTGCGACGGCCGCACGAACGTGTCGTCGTCGGCCAGACACCCAGCGAACTCAGCGAGCGAACGCTGACCCACGTTGGATCCGCTCGCAACAGTCGGTGGCAAAGCCCTTCTCGTGGGCTCGTCGCCTGCCAACGCGATGATCTCGACGCGCTTCCCGACAAGCGGAACGAGCTCCGGCAGGGCACGTACCACGGTGTCGTCGATGAGCCGCTCGAATCGAATTGCGTTCATGGGCCTAGGTAATCCAATGGCGATCCGCCGTGGGGCTAGGTAATCCAATGGCGATCTGCCGTCAACGGAATGTTGCAGTCGGTACGTCGTGCGCAGGAGTACATCGCGGCGGGCGACGCGTTTCAAATCGTCCTTGCGCGCACCTTCTCGACCCCCACGGGCGATATCGATCCCTTCGACATCTACCGGTCGCTGCGGGTGCTCAATCCCTCGCCGTACATGTACTTTCTCGACCTTCCGCCGGCGCCAGGAGAAACCTCGCGAACGCAGATTGCAGGGGCGAGTCCCGAGACCATGGTGCGTCTTGATGGGGCGGTCATGACCGTGCGTCCACTCGCCGGGACCCGTCCTCGCGGACGAAGCGAAGAAGAGGACAGCGCCTTCGAGCGAGACCTTCTGAGCGACCCGAAGGAATGCGCCGAGCATGTGATGCTCATCGACCTTGGACGCAACGATGTGGGACGGGTGTCCGAGATTGGGAGCGTGGAGCTAAACCAAACCTATCTTGAAAACCGCAGGTCCGATCGGTCAGGGTGCGCAACGCTGCGATCTTCAAGCTCAAGTCTGCAATGGAGAAGCTGGCCAACCAGGTCCAGGACGTCGCAGACGAGAACCCCCAGGACGCCCCCGCGATCATCGAGAGCTGCGGCTTTCATGTGAAGGGGTCGCCAGCCCACGTGAAGGCGCAGTTCAAGGTCAAACAGGGAGAGGTCGCTGGCACGGCCCTCCTG
>CAITRH010000432.1 GCA_903894755.1 uncultured delta proteobacterium | reverse complement strand
TATCGGATCCTGCAGTATGTCCTGCGCAACCGACTGCGCGAGACCGAAGAGACCATTGCTGGTCATCATGGGCGGCCCACTCAGAAGCCGACGGTTGCATTCGTGCAGCGCCTGTTCTCTGGTGTCATTCGCATCACCATGGAGACCCCCACGGGAGTCCAGTCTTGGATGCAGGGGTTCACGGAGGTCCATCGGCGCATCCTCACACTGTTCGGTCTTCCCTCCGACCTCTATGAGCGTGTTGACCTGGTTGGGTGAAAGTAGACCCGAGGAGAGTCCAAGGCAGTACTCAGGCAATTGCAGATGCGCGCTGACTGGGCGTAGAAGTGTAGGCGTGTGGAAGTGTCTTTGTTTGTGTCCAGTTCGAGCTGCCAACACGGGCCCCCTGCGAAATGCGAGTACCTTACGCCGCGACCTACTAGGGAAGAGTCGTCTACTGCGGGGAAAGTTCCCCAAGAGCGCGCTCGCATTCCTCGACCACGCCGCGATGTCCCGCCTCCGCCGCCCGAATCCGACTGCGCTCGAACCACGTTCGTGCCCCGTCCCTGTCGCCACGGTGCCGACAGAGGCGCGCAAAAAGGACTGCCGCGGTGATCTCGTCCCACGTAAACCCCTGCAACTGCGCCAGCGTGATGCCCTGCTCGAACTCGCCCTTGCCATCCGACGACCCCGCGACGCCATCGAGATACGCCAAGAACACCCGATTGAGGCTCGCAAGACGCTCGAACCCCGCTCGTTCCGACAGCGCTTGCGACTCCCTGAGCGCCTCGTAGGCCCGAGGATAATCCCCCAGCCCTCCTGCTACATCCCCAACGTTGTGCAGGTTTGCTGCAACTTCGTACGTCAGCCCCTGCACCCGCGCCATGCTCACCGCACGCTCGAACGCTTGCACTGCGTCGGCATGGTTCCCTGCGAAGAACGCTAGAATCCCTCGAAGCTTCTGCCGCTCACACGCCGCCACAGGATCGCTCGTAAGCAGCTCCTCGGCGCGTTCAAGTCCCCTCCGTGCTCCTTCGTGATCGCCAAGCGCGCCATGACACTGCGCTAAGTTCACCAGAAGCGAATGCTTGTCGTTGGCTTGGTCGTCGGGAAGCTGCGTGTCGAGACGCTCGAGAATCGGCTTGGAACGAGCGAATTCTCCCCGCCTCGTCCCTAGCTCCGCCAACGCCAAGAGCACCGGCCTCACGAGCGGCTCCCTTGCCCCCGCAATCGCCTCCGCTTCCTCCAACCACCGTGACGCCTTCTCGAAACGATTCAGCCCCACGAACAAGTAGCCCGCCTCCACCCGCCCGAGCACCCGCTCGGCATCATCGCCTGCGTCATCGAGCCGCTTCAGCACCGGCCCGCACACCACCGTAGCCTCCGCCGCGGTCCGAACTACCCGCACCGCCCTCGCATAACGGCGAAGCCACGACAAAAGCTCACGCGGAGAACGCTCCCCCACGTCTGTCATCGACAACGCTCTTCCAAAGTCGCTCGCCACCGCTTCGAGATCCCACGCCTCGAGGTGGCGCTCGCCGCTCACCGCAAAGTACGTCGCCGCTCGCTCCCGATCGCCAGCATGACGAAAGAAACCAGCCATGCGTGACGCGTGCACTGTCGCGCGCTCCCCGAACACCGCCTCGAACGCGTTTCCAGCCGCAGCATTCAGCGCTCGCAACGCCTCCGGAACCAGCCCATCGAGAAGCACTTCAGGGACCAGAGGCGACATGAACCGCAGCTCCGACGCCCCTTCCTTGACCAACCAGGGCGACAGCCCCTTCGTGGACTCCACAGCCTCAGTGGGCTCCCCCAGCATGTGGGCCAGCACCGCCATGTCCACCGTTGGCCCCACGACCGCTGCGGCCTGAAGCGCCAAACGCTCTTTCGCCGACAGCTTCTCCAGCCGCGACAACACCAGCCCGCGCACAGCCTTGGGAACCGGCGCTTCCGCGAGCTTGCTGTCCACGGCATGACCGCTCCCAAAGGAAACCACCCCACCGTCCACCAGCCCCCGAAGGAGCTCTTCGAGACAACGCGGATGTCCCCCTCCGCGCTCCCGAAGAAACCGCAAGAGCCCCTCCGACACCTCGTCGACACCAAGGCGTGAGCAAACCAAGCGCACGGCATCGGGTGGTGAAAGCTCCCCCAACACCAGCGCCACATGCTCTGGAAAACTCTCGAGACGGTGCCTAAGCTCGGGCCTCCCAACGAACAGCCACACGACCCGAACATGGCCAAGCGCTCGAACCGCCCCCTCGAGCAGCGTTTGCGTCACCTCGTCGAGCACCTCCGCAGAATCCCACACCATCACCTGTAGACGTTCCGTTGCAAGGCTCGTCACCTTGGCCACGAACGCATTCAATCGGTCCTCACGCGCGTCGCTGTCCGCCCCGCCGCACAGGACCTGCATCATGCTCGCGATCCCCGACAGCGGCGACGTGTGGCCTCGAGGCGCGCACGTGGCGATGGACACTCCAACGTTGTAATGCGCTTTGGCGAGACGACGTTGGAGCTCGTGGATCCATCGGGTCTTGCCCACCCCGATGGCGCCCCGAACGGTAACCACCTGTTGCCGCTGACGGTTTGCGCGAGCCAGGACATCGCCGATCACTCGAAGCTCGGGTTTTCGCCCCACGAAGCGGCCGTACACCTCCGACACGGCCATCGTGTCTGTCAGCACCACTCCCGGAATGGCAAAGTCGGTCCCGCTGTCGGCAAGCGGCTCGAAGGTAAACAGGCTCCGCACCTCGCGCATCGCCGGCTCGGAGAGCGCCACGTTCCCAGGACGAACCCGTGCAAGACCCCGCGCACCGGCGACAAGCGCCGCCAAAGGCTCGTCGTGAACCACTCCGCCGTCGGACGCTCGAAGACCTCGCCCCAGGTGGATCCCCGCGCTCACGGTCCCGCCGAGCACACGCAGCAGCAAGAGCGCACAGAACGCGGCACGCTCTGTCTCGCGACCGTCGGCCTGGGTCAGACCAAAGAGCGCCGCTACTTGCTCTGGAGCCTCCTGAACAACAAGCCCGTCGTAACGCGAGAGCAGCGACACCGCGCGCGTCTGGAGCCGCGGCAACCCCCTAGGAAATGCCACGACAAGCGCTGTCAGGTCGCGACGTTCCCCGAGCTCGGACAGTCGCTGAAGGGCCTGACGCCTTACCTGTTGGCTTTCGAGAAGCACCACGGGACTTGGATTCTCGCCAAGCTGCGCAGTGGTCTGGGTCGAATGTGGCGCAGCGTCCGCATCGGTTCCGTACCGCGAGAGCAGCTCGGCGAGGTCGCCAGCCCCGAAGCGGCCCCCGATGACGTCAAGGATCGATGACAGCGCCTCGCCCATGGACTCCGCATCGGCGAAACGGTCTCCCGGGTCCTTCGACAGTGCCCTTGAAACGAGCATGGAAAGGTTTCTTGGAACCTCCGGGGCGAACAATTCGAGAGGCGGGTACTCACAAGCCTGCACGCGCCGAAGGGTCTCGAAGGGGGTGGGGGCTCGAAAGGGGTTCACCCCGGCAAGGCACTCGTAGAGAACGATCCCAAGCGCGAAGAGATCCCCGCGCGCATCGACCGTGTCACCGCGTGCCTGCTCGGGACTGACGTAGCAGAACTTGCCGTGAAGACGTCGCACTGGTGTCTCCTCGCGGACACCTCGATCGAGCGTATCGCCTGCCTTGGCGATGCCGAAGTCGGTGAGCTTCACCTCCCCGTCGAACGACACCAGGACGTTCTGCGGAGAGACGTCGCGATGAACGATGCCAAGGGGACAGCGATCGTCGCCTTGTCGGCCGTGCGCGTAGTGGAGCGCCTTGGCTACTTCGGATGCCAGGTAGATGCCCATCCCGACGGGCATGGGGACCCGCGCCAGTCGAAGCCGTCCCAGGAGCACGGCGAGATCGACTCCATGGACGTATTCCATGGCCATGAAGTAGGTGGAGGAGTCCCCTTGGACCACACCGAGGTCGAACACGCGGACGATGTTGGGGTGCGATAGACGCACTGCGAGCTTCGCCTCACGAACGAACATGTCAACGAACTCGGGGTTTCGTGCGAGGGCTGGAAGGATTCGCTTGATGACGACTAGTTTGTCCTCGATCTTGAGGCTCTTGGCCGTGAAGACCTCGGCCATACCGCCCCGGCCGATGCGCTCGAGGAGCCGATACGGACCGAATGTTTCCTCCACCTACTTAGAACTATACCAAACCTAATTTTAAATCCCCAACTTTTCCTCTTCGGGGTCCAGCTCGTCCTTGACCCACGGGCCGCGGCCGCCAACACGATCGCCGAGCGATGATACGACGCGCCATCCCACAAGACCGTCATGGGGCGTGAAGGGAACTCTTTGCGGAGCCGTTCGAGCACCTCGATGGTGAGCACTCCGTTGTAGCCGTCACGTCATAACTTATCGATTTGACCGGGTGGTTCTGGGATGGATGAGGTAGTTCCAGGCTGGATGTGTCTGCAGGGGCTCGACGTTCAGCAACGCGCGTTCCTCGGGGGCACTTTTTCTCCAGTAGGATAGAGTCCACTATCAAGAGCAGCGTTCACCTCGAGTCCCTTGCGCGTTCGCGTGTTGGCGATGAGATTTACGATGATGTCGTAGCTTTCCAATGGTCTTCCACGCCAGTTGAGGGTTATCTGGCTGAACAGGCGGTGCTCGATCTTGTTCCATTTGCTCGTACCAGGCGGATAATGGCAGATCTGCAGGTGGAGCCCAGTTTCATCGGAGAATCTTTGTAGCTCCATTTTCCATAAATGACTATGCACATTGTTACTCCCTCCACAGTCCGCTGTAATCATCACATGGGTGGCGCGTGGATAGGCAGCGCCCCCCATCTGCTTCCACCAGGAACGTATGCCAGTTCCTGCGCCAAGTTACGAAGACTCTTGGTTGTCCAGCGCAGGGGTGATTCCGGATCTCCACGGGTCGTCGGGGCAACCAGTTCCTCCAGGTCATGCAAGAGGGTCGTGTCATGTTCGCTT
>CAITRH010000431.1 GCA_903894755.1 uncultured delta proteobacterium | reverse complement strand
CCCTGGGTCGCGGGTGTCGCGGTCGGCCCCCCCGGAACTTAGCGGGCCGTTGTTTTGGAATGCAAAAAGGGTTGACAAAGAACTCCCCCCGCCTATCGTCGCGAGCCCGCTCCTAGGCGAGCACCTTGCGAGGAAAACGTGGCAAATCATCCGTCCGCTGAAAAACGCAACCGTCAACGCACAAAACGCGCGCTCCGTAATCGCTCCATCAAGAGCACGGTGCGCACCTATGTAAAACGCGTGCGCACTGCCATCGAAAAGAGCGGCAAGGCCGAAGCTGCCGAAGCCCTCAAAAAGGCCATCGTGGTTCTCGATAAGGCCGCCAGCAAGGGCGCCGTCCACCGCAAAGCCGCGTCGCGCGTCATCTCCAGGCTCGCTTCTCAAGTCCACAAGCTGGCGCTTCCGGTTCCCCCTAGCGCGTAGGACCAACCCCCCCAGGTTCGCGGTCCGTTCGAATGCCCGCATCCCCCATTCCCTTCCGCTGCTGCATCGCGTAAAGCCCGCCCCATGATCCGACTCGTCACGTTCCCGCCCGCCTTCGGCCTCCCCACCATCACCCCCTTCGGACTCAAGATCGAGACCTACCTCCATCTGGCCAAGATCCCCTTCGAACGGGTCGCGGAGACCAACCCCCGCAAAGGACCAAAAGGAAAACTCCCGTTCCTCATCGATGACCACCGCGTCATCGGAGACTCGGAGCACATCATCGAATACCTCGATGAGAAATTTGACTATCCCATCGCGGTCCCCGCCGATCCTGGCAGACGTGCTGTCCTTCACGCCCTGCGCCGCATGCTCGAAGAGAGCTTCTACTGGGTCCTGCTTTGGTCGCGCTGGATGGACGATTCCAATTGGCCCTCCTTACGCGCCGAAGGCTTTCGTGACCTCTCCGCTCCCCTCCGCTTGGTTGTCCCCTCCATTGCGCGCTCCATGATCCGCAAGCAGCTCTGCGCGCAGGGCTACGGACGCCACACCCGCGACCAAATCTATCGCATCGGGTTGGACGACCTCGACGCCGTATCCCGACTCCTCGGAGCCGCCCCCTATCTAGGCGGCGATGTCCCCACCGTCGTCGACGCAACCACCTATGCCTTCTTGGCCAATGTCCTTCTGGTCCCCCTGCCCAGCCCGCTCAAAGACCGCGCGGACTCCCTCGACAACCTGGTCGCCTATACCGAGCGGATGCGCGCGCTGTGCTTTCCGCCCCAAGACTGACCCGCCCCAAGACTAACCACGAGCATCCTTAGGCCCACCATGGATCTTTCCGTTGCCGCCCTCGAGGCGGTCCTTGCAACAGTTGTCGACCCCGACCGTCAAAAACCCCTCACCACCCTCGGCTGGATCCGCGACCTCGCCATCACTGGGACCCACGTAACCCTCACCCTTGCGTTCCCCTCCGGCGAACCGCTTCAACGCGAGTTTCTCGACCGCGAGGTGCAACGCACACTGCTCGCCGTCAAGGATGTGGCCACGGTCAAACTGACCTGGCGCGAGCTCTCTACGTTCAAGAACATCATCGTCGTGATGAGCGGAAAGGGCGGGGTCGGGAAAAGCACCGTTGCCACCAACCTGACCCTCGCGCTTCACCGCGCGGGCCATCGCGTCGGACTCCTGGATGCGGACATCTACGGTCCGTCGATTCCCACCATGTTGGGGGTCATGGGACGTCCCGTGTCGCTCGATGGAGTGCAGATCGAGCCTCTCGAACGCTTTGGCGTAAAGCTCATGTCCATTGGGTTTCTCCTCGAAGACCCGCGTTCTGCAGTCATCTGGCGCGGTCCCATGCTTGCTGGGGCGCTTCAACAGTTCCTGAAGGATGTCCACTGGGGAACGCTCGACTACCTGGTACTCGATCTTCCTCCTGGCACCGGCGACGTCGCTCTGACGCTTTCGCAACAGGTCAAGGTTACTGGGGCCGTGATTGTGACGACGCCGCAGCAAGTGGCGACCGACGACGTGTTCAAGAGCGTGGCCATGTGCCAGAAGGTGAACATACCGGTCCTTGGCGTTGTCGAGAACATGAGCTTTTTCGTGGATAGTGCTGGGGTACGTCACGAGCTCTTCGGAAGCGGAGGAGGAGCTGCGGTAGCGTCCTTTGCCAACGCGCCTCTCCTGGGCCAGGTCCCCATGGAGCAGAGCATCCGCGAGTGCGGAGACAGAGGGACTCCTATTGTACAGGCGGCTCCTTCGAGCGCTGCGGCCCAAGTCTTTGTGGCCATTGCGGAGCGCCTGGTGGAGCAGATCACGGGAGTCGAACCGGCCGCGGCTCCGGTCATCGACCGAAGTGGCGGCACTGGGAAACGACGTCTTCCCCTTGTGGGCTGATGTCAGCACTGCTCGACGAATTGCGAGCACTTTATGCCGACGTCGACGCGTTGATGGCTCCCTACTCGTGTGATCGATCGACTGATTGCTGTCGTTTTGCGGTGACGGGCCGCGAGCCTTATCCAACGCCTATCGAGCGCGAGGCGATGGTTCGAGCGCTTGCGGCGCGTGGGGTTTCAGGCAAGCGAGCCCGAGCCCTACGGACAGCAACGGGGCCCGAGCGCAGCTGTCCGTGGCTCGACGACAGCGGTGGCTGTCGCGTCTACGAGGCCCGTCCCTTTGGCTGCCGAACCTATTTTTGCAGGGGCAAGGTTCCACGGCGCGAGGTGCAGACGCTGGCGCGACGCCTCACGGAGCTTGCTGCCAAGCATGCCCCGCGCGATCCGTTTCCCTGTCCCCTCACCCAGGCCCACTCGTAGCGTCGCAGGCAATCATCCATGACGAGAGGTTGTACTCCTCTATGAGGTCTTTTTGGTGGCGCGACGGTGCTGACGTTGCTCCTCATGGCTCTTCGCCTGCAGTTTTGCCCGTTCCACCGCCTTGGCCAGATAGAAACGCGACGACCGTCCGCCGATCGCTTCCGCCGCTCGAAGACGGTCCCGGGTCGCTTCTATGAACTTCGACTGCGAACGAATGGGAGTTGCGCCGGTCGGTACCCTTACGTAGGTCCCGTCGCTCGTGAGCTGCCACGCTTTGACATTGTCCGACACCTGTGTCTCCAGCATCTCGATAAGGCGAGTGCGGATAGCCGGGTCGTCGATGGGGATCATCAGCTCGACGCGTCGATGGAAGTTTCGAGGCATCCAGTCGGCGCTCGATATGTACACTTCGTCCTTGCCCCCGTTTGCAAAGTGGAACACGCGGCTATGTTCGAGGAAGCGGTCCACGAGCGCATGCACCACGATGGTCTCGCTCACACCGGGCACGCCTGGACGAAGGCAGCAGATACCGCGCACCAGCAACGTGATGGACACACCCGCCTGCGACGCCTTGTAAAGCGCCGCGACCACGTCGGCATCCACCAGTGCATTCATTTTGGCGACAATGCGGGCTGGACGTCCATGGGCTGCATGCTCGGCCTCCCTTGCGATGAAGCCGAGCACCGCCTCGTGAAGTCCCAGTGGCGCCACGATAAGCTTCTTCCAACCTGGAGGAGCGCTGTAGCCCGTGAGCAAATTGAAAAGGAAGGACACGTCCTCGCAAAGATCCGGCTTTGTCGTGAGGAGTGACAGGTCGGTGTAGAGACGCGCGGTGGTCGGATTGTAGTTTCCCGTGGAAAGATGCACATACCTGCGGATCTTCCCCTTCTCGCGCCTGACTATGAGCAGGCACTTGGCGTGGGTCTTGAGCCCCATCAGCCCGTACACGACATGGACTCCCGACTGTTCGAGCATGCGCGCCCAGGCAATGTTGGACTCCTCGTCGAAGCGCGCTTTGAGCTCGACGATGGCCGTCACTTGCTTTCCCGCCTCCGCAGCGCGGGCAAGCGCCTTCACGATAGGAGAGTCCCTTCCAGCCCGGTAAAGCGTCTGCTTGATCGCCAAGACATCGGGGTCCTCGGCGGCGCGACTGACCAGGTCCACCACGGAGTCGAAGGATTCGTACGGATGATGCAGAAGCACGTCGCGTTCGCGAAGCACGGCATAGATGTCCTCGACCTCGCGAAGGGGAGGCAACACGTGGGGCGTAAAGGGCTCCTCACGAAGGGCTCGCGCCTCTTCGCGGGTGACCGCCAGAAGGTCGGCGACGTTGAGCATGCCGTCGTGGGTTATGTAGACGTCCTTTTCGAGATCGAGCTTGAGCGCCTTGACCAGCTTGTGAAGCGACCCAGGTTTGGCATCCCCGGCGACCTCGAGACGTACGGCGTTGCCACGCTCGCGACGACGCAGCTCCTGCTGAATGGTCTGCAGGAGATCCTCGGCTTCCTCTTCGTCAATCTCTAAGTCGAAGTTGCGCGTGACCCGGAACACATAGACGCCACGCAGACGGGCCCCTGGGAAGATGTCGTGCACATGACGCGCTATCAGGTCTTCGAGGAAGACAAACGCATGGCGCGCGGCCTGCCCACTTGGAGTCTTGACCCCCGACACGGACATGAGCCGAGGAAGCATCATCGGGACCTGCACCACGCCGAACCCGACCTCCTGGGTCCCTTCGCGCTGGAACATCACGCCTAGGTTGAGGCTCTTGTTGCGCACATGAGGGAAAGGATGTCCCGGGTCGATGGCGATGGGCGTCAGGATCGGAAACACCTCGTTGTGAAAGCGCGCGTCGAGCTCGGTGAGCGTGTCGACGGGAAGCGCCTCGGGCTTGACGAACAGAAAGCCCCACTCGGCGAGCTTAGGAAGCAGCTGGTTGGTGAGGGAGTCCATCTGTTGGGCGAAGAGGTCGTGGACACGCCGAGAGATCGCCGCAAGCTGCTCGTTCACAGAGCGTCCATCGGGAGGGGGCTCGTCTACTTCACCGGTCAGCTGCTGTTTGAGGCCGGCCACGCGGACCATGAAGAACTCGTCGAGGTTCGACGCAACAATGGCGTGGAACTTGAGACGTTCGAGCAGTGGCACCGCGTCGTTCTCGGACTCGGCAAGAACGCGCGCGTTGAACTCGAGCCACGACAGCTCGCGATTGAGATACAAATCCGGCGAGTGCAAATCCACCCCCTCTGCAGCGGCCCAGGAGCCAGCTGCGACGACCAGAGCGACGGACGAATCAGCTTCTTTCATGAAACACATCCAAGGAGGGAACCCTAAACCGCCTTGCGTCCGAGGGCACGCTTCGTGGTCGCTTTCTAGCGTGAGGATCGACCGGTCCTGATGGCAGGGTCAAGCAACAATCTCGGTGCCGACGCCGCGGTCGGTGAAAATCTCGAGCAGCACGGCATGTTTCACGCGGCCATCGATAATATGCGCCTTGCCCACCCCTGCGGAAACCGCGTCAAGTGCACATTGCACCTTCGGGATCATCCCGCCGTCAATGACCCCGTCGGCCCGAAGACGTGCGACCGTGGCGGCACTCAACGAAGGGATAAGCGTCTTGTTGGAGTCGCATACCCCTTCGATGTCCGTCATGAGGACCAGCTTTTCAGCATGCAGCGCCGCGGCGATTTTGCCGGCGATGGTGTCTGCGTTGACATTGAGGGACTCCCCGCGCTCGTCCACGGCAATGGGGGCGATGACCGGGATAAAGCCGCCCGCGATGAGTTTGTGGACAATGTCCGGGTCGATGGTGTGCACGTCCCCGACGCGTCCTGGGTCGACCTCGACTCCCTTTTTGGTGCGCATACGTTCGACCTTGCGAGCGCGCATGAAGAGATCGTCCTTGCCGCTAAGCCCCACGGCCCGTCCGCCATGCGTGCAGATGAGGGAGACGATCTCTTGATTGAGCTTTCCGCCAAGGACCATCTCGACCACCTCCATGGTGCGGTCGTCGGTCACCCGAAGCCCGTCGATGCGCTCGGAGACGACGCCCATGGCGGCAAGCATTTGATCGATCTGTGGTCCTCCACCGTGCACCACCACGGGGTTGAGGCCGACGTACTTGAGGAGCGCGACGTCACGGGCAAACCCGTCTCGAAGCGCGCTGTCGATCATGGCATGGCCTCCGTACTTGATGACAAAGGTGCGGCCGTGGAAACGACGAATGTACGGGAGCGCCTCGTGGAGGACTCCCGCTTTTTCGATGAGCTGTTGCATCATGCGGGGGGAGTATAGAGCCTTGCGACCTCACCCCCCCACTCCCTCGCCCTTTCACGGCGTCCCCCTCCCCATCGATGGGGAGGGGGAATTTGTAGGCGCGCGAAGTCGCGGGGGGTGAGGTCTGCGGTTCGGACCTGCGGTTCTCAAGTTAGGTTCTCACTCTTCTCACTCTTCTCGAGCGCAAGAAAGAACTCGGCACGTCCCTCCCCCGTCACGGCGCTCACGCCCAGCACCTGGACTCCCGGTAGGTCGTTGCGGATCGCCCGAAGCGCCGCAAGTCGCGCCGACGAGGGGACCTTGTCCATTTTGGTAGCCGCTACGGTGATCGGAAAGGCTCCCCGGGCGTGGTGTACGAACTCCACGAGCGCGCGTTCCTCTTCTTCGATGCCTCGACGCAGATCTACAAGCAGCACCAGCCCACGCAACATGGTGCGTTGCGCCAAGTACCCCTCGATCATCGGACCCCACTCGACGCGCTCGGCCTTCGACCGCTTGGCGTAGCCATAGCCTGGAAGGTCGACGAAGTGGCAGGCAAACCCCTCGGCCGTCCGAAGGTAGAACACGTTGAGCTGACGGGTACATCCTGGCGTCTGGCTCGTTCTCGCGAGGCTCTTACGCTGCATCAGCACATTGAGAAGGCTCGACTTGCCCACGTTCGATCGTCCTGCAAAGGCGATCTCGGACAGCTCGGCGGGCGGCAAGGAGGCAACCGTAGGTGCCCCGGCTACAAAACGCGCGTCGACCACCCGTGGGCCGGTCTCTTTTGCCAGAAGTCTCGTCATGGTGACGCCGTCATACGCGGCGCAGAGAACACAACGCAAAGACGATTTTGCATCTGTTATGTTCCGCGCCATGAGCCAACCAGGACACGCAGCTAAGAGGACACCATGAACGGCGGAGCCCTCATCGCCGAAGTGCTGCGGCGCCAAGGCGTCGAGACTCTCTTCACCCTCTGCGGCGGACACATCTCGCCCATCCTCGTCGAGGCCAAGAAAAAAGGACTGCGCATCATCGACGTCCGCCACGAAGCCACCGCCGTGTTTGCCGCCGACGCCACCGCGCGTCTCACCGGTGTCCCTGGAGTCGCCGCAGTCACCGCGGGCCCGGGGGTCACCAACACCATCACCGCCGTCAAGAACGCCCAACTCGCCCAAAGCCCGGTTGTGATCCTCGGCGGCGCCACCGCTACGGTCTTACGAAACCGCGGCGCTCTTCAAGACATCGACCAGCTCGCCCTCTTCGCCCCCCATGTCAAGTGGGCTACCTCCGTAGGACAGGTCCGAGCGCTGGTCCCCGCTCTCGAACGCGCCTTCCGGGTGGCAACCGACGGTGTCCCTGGCCCCGTGTTCGTCGAGTGTCCCGTGGACCTCCTCTACGATGAGCCCGTCGTACGCGGGTTCTACGGCGCCAAGAGCGCTGCAACCATTCGCTCCGCCACCGACCTGGCCATCCAGAGCTACCTGCGACTGCATCTTGCCAAGGTCTTCTGGCGGGCCGGCAATGTTGCCTTCGAGGGACGCGTTCGAGGCGACAGTCCCGCGCCTCGTGAAGCGGACTTGCAGCAAGCGTCGGCGCTTCTAGGACGCGCACAACGTCCAGTGTTACTTCTTGGGAGCCAGGCGCTTCTCGAGGTGTCGCGCACGGCGGTACTGGTGGGAGCGGTCGAACGGCTTGGGGTTCCAACGTACCTTTCTGGGATGGCCCGAGGGCTTCTGGGTCGTTCTCACCCCCAGTGGCTACGTCACAAGCGCACCGAGGCGCTGCGGGAGGCGGACCTCGTGCTTCTTGCCGGGGTTCCCTGCGACTTCCGTCTGAACTACGGCCGTCATATTGGAGCGCACGCGTCCCTGGTGGCCATCAACCGAAGCGAGAGGGACGCGACCCTCAATCGCAAACCAACGGTTGCGGCGGTTGCGGATGCGGGGCGGTTTCTCGAGGCGCTTGCGGCTCGCTCTGGGACACCGCGTTCTGGGACGTCACCGTGGGCGTCTTGGCTCGAGCGTCTTCGTGGTCGCGACCAGGAACGCGAGGAGTCCATTGATCGGGACGCGTCCACGGTGCTGTCCGAGCTGGTCAATCCGGTTGCAACGTGTCGTCGCCTCGATGCGTCGCTGGGGGAGATGTCGACGTTGGTGGCAGACGGGGGGGATTTCGTGGCGACAGCGTCGTATACGCTGGCTCCTCGTGGGCCCTTGCGTTGGCTCGACCCGGGAGTGTTTGGCACGTTGGGGGTAGGGGCGGGGTTTGGAATTGGCGCTGCAGTGGCACGTCCTGGGGAAGAGGTCTGGATCATCTATGGGGATGGCTCTTCGGGGTATGGCCTTGTCGAGTTCGACACGTTTGTACGCCATGGACTTCCCATCATTGCAGTGGTGGGCAACGACGCGGGCTGGACTCAGATAGCTCGCGACCAGGTGACGCTCTTGGGCGATCCGGTCGGGACCGCATTGAGCCGCACCGATTACCACCGGGTGGTGGAGGGGTTTGGTGCCAAAGGAATTTTGGTGCGTCATCAGAGCGAGCTGGATGGGGCCTTAGCGCAGGCGAAGAGCTGGGCGCGGCAGGGGCATGCGGTATTGGTCAACGTGCATCTGGCACCGAGCGAGTTCCGCAAGGGGTCGATGTCCATGTGACCCGAAGCTGTTCTCCGCATGCGCCGGAGCCGTGTGCATGGGAGCAACGGTAGCAACAACGCCCCTTGGCAGATCGCATCCCGCAGCCAGTGCGCTCGCGCATGCTCCCGCGCTTCACCGATCCCACTTGCGCTCGCGAATGAGCCGCTCACGTAGCGCCTCGAGGCCTTGGAGGTCGAGATTGTCCAGCACTTGCCGGCGGCCGTCCTCGAGCGAAATCCCAAGGAAACCGCAGAAATCTTCGATAGAACGCCGCAGCATCTCCTGCCTTCCGCGCTTCTCTCCGCGCTTCTCTCCACGCTTCTCCCGCTGGGCCAGGGCCCGCTCGAGCACGGGGTGTTTCTTCCGAAGAAGCCCTCGGACCGCAGCCTCGTCGGCCGCTCCCGCGTCCAAAAGCGATCGAGCCGCAAGAGGACGTACCAAACAGATTGCGTCCTCCACTTTCCCCTTATCGCCCAAAGGGAT